>NZ_ATUS01000001.1:314462-624298 GCF_000420325.1 Spongiibacter tropicus DSM 19543
TTCGGCTTCGGCTTCGGCTTCGGCTTCGGCTTCGGCTTCGGCTTCGGCAGTGTCTTGCTCCGCGCCAGCAGACGCAAGCTGATCTTTATCAAATTCCAATTCGGCGTTCAGCGAATCCAGGTCGGCAATTTCCGCGAGACTGGGCAGCTCATCCAAATTGCTCAGATTGAAGTAGTCCAAAAATTGGCGCGTTGTCGCATACATGGCGGGGCGACCCGGCACATCTTTGTGCCCGACGACTCTCACCCATTCGCGTTCCAACAGGGTTTTGACAATATGTGAGCTGACGGCCACCCCACGGATTTCCTCAATATCGCCCCGCGTAATGGGCTGGCGATAAGCAATCAGTGCCAGCGTTTCCAGCAGCGCACGTGAGTAGCGTTGAGGCCGCTCTTCCCACAGCCGCCCAACCCATGGCGCCAATTCTTCGCGAACCTGGAAACGGTAGCCACTGGCAACAACTTTCAACTGATAGCCCCGCCCTTCGCAGTCGCGCTCGATTTGCGCCAGCGCGTCGCGGATATCGGCGTTCGCCGGTCGTTCGTCCTCGTCAAACAGCTCACTGAGCTGAGCAATGGTCAGCGGTTTACCCGCGGCCATCAGGGCACCTTCCAGGATTTTCTGTAATTGCTGTGCGTCGATCATCATGTGCTTTTGGCTTTCACGTGGATAGGAGCAAAGGGCTCAGACTGCACGATTTCAACGAGCGACTCTTTGATCAATTCCATAATGGCGAGAAAAGTGACGACCACACCGAGCCGCCCCTCTTCGGGTTTAAACAGGGCCACAAAGGGCACGAACTGATCGCCGCTCAGGCGTGCAAGCACTTCTGACATGCGTTCGCGGGTTGAGAGCTTTTCCCGCTCGACCTGGTGGCTGACATACAGATCTGCCCGGCGCAGCACTTCACTCAATACCAGCATCAGCTCTTTAAGGTCGACATCGGGCTCCTGGCGCACTTGGCGCAGCGGCGGTGGTTCCACATTCACCAGATGCGTCTCCCGTCCGACACGAGGCAGCTCATCGATATTCTCTGCGGCCTGCTTAAACCGCTCGTACTCCTGCAGACGCTTGATCAGTTGCGCTCTGGGGTCTTCCTCGTCATCTAGTTCCTCGCTGGAGCGCGGCAGCAGCATACGCGATTTAATCTCCGCCAGCATGGCCGCCATCAACAGATACTCCGACGCCAACTCAAACTGCATGGCGTTCATCATATTGACGTACTGCATGTACTGCTCGGTAATTTGCGCGACGTTAATCTCGAGAATATCCAGATTTTGGCGCTTGATCAGATACAACAGCAGGTCCAGCGGCCCCTCGAAGGCTTCGAGAAAGACTTCCAGCGCCTCAGGGGGGATATAGAGATCTTTCGGCAACTCAGTTAGGGGTTTGCCCTGCACAATCGCAAAGGGCATTTCGCCCTGCTGAGGTTGCTGGCGCAGGGCTTTCAGGCTGACGATATCCATCGCCTGCTGTGCGGGCGCAGGACGCGGCGGAACGTGCAGCGTTTCCGCCACATCTACCTCGCCACTCATAGTATCGCCCTGATCCTGCACGCCTTGTTTCCGTTTTAATCGCCCAAGGGCGCGATTATACGGGGAAGTCGCCAACGGTCACAGCGCTTCCTCAAATTGACTGACATCTCCTAGTCCGCGACGCACAATCACCGGCACATCATCTACCAGATCCACCACTGAAGTGGCTTCCATTCCGCAATAACCGCCGTCGATGACCAGGTCGAGCTGGCTGCCAAGCGTATCGCGAATATCGTAGGGGTCGGTCATTGGCAGCTCATCGCCGGGTAGAATCAGGCTGACACTCATCAGCGGCTCACCCAGTTCGGCAAGCAGGTCGAGGCAAATCTGATTATCGGGCACACGCAGGCCGACACTCTTCCGCTTAGGGTGATGCAGGCGTTTGGGCACTTCCGGGGTAGCCCGCAAAATGAACGTGTAGGGGCCGGGAATCAGATTTTTGAGCAGGCGAAAGGCCGAGTTATCGACACGGGCATAGTTGCCCAACTCCGACAAGTCTCGACACATCAGGGTGAAATTGTGCTTGTCGTCCAAGCGACGAATACTGCGAATACGCTCAAGTGCTGCCTTGTCCCCCAGATGACAACCCAGGGCATAGGCCGAATCCGTGGGGTAAGCGATGACGCCTCCCTTGCGCACAATATCAGCGGCCTGCTTGATCAGCCGGGCCTGGGGGTTTTCCGGGTGAATCTGGAAAAATTGACTCATGTAACTCCTTCCTATTGCGCCATCCAGCGCTGCCACACGGGGCGACAATTTCCTAATACAGCGCTATCACAGCCGAGATCGGACCACTGACTCAAGTGGTGGAAATCACTGCCCGCAGACGCCTCAAGATCAAAAAAACGACATAACTCTCGCAGGTAGACCAGCTCTGTTTCAGGCGGCCGCCCGTTGCAAACCTCCAGTCCGTCGCCCTTCAGCTCAGAAAACTCAGCCAACAGTCGTCGCAATTTGGCATTGGTCATTTTGTAATGCAGTGGGTGCGCGATCACAGCCGCCCCGCCCGCCTCGTGAATCCAGGGAATAATCTTGTCCAGTGAGGGCCACATGGCCTTCACATCGCCAATTTTCCCCGCGCCGAGATAGCGATCAAAGGCATCATTCATTGAACTGACGACACCGGCATCAACCATCTGCCGGGCAAAATCCGGACGACCAACAGGACGACTGTCTTTCACTTTATCGCGAATCACCGCCAGCGTGCCGGTAATCCCTTTTTTTGCCAAACGCCGATCGATTTCCTCAGCACGACTGTCGCGCGCCTCCTGTTGAGAGCGCATCGCCGACGCCAACCCCGGATGCTGCGCATCCATACCCAAGCCCAGCACATGAATATTGACGCCCTGCCAATTGCAGGAAAATTCGGCGCCGGTAATCAACCTCAGCGCCGGCTCGCCCAAGCCTTCAAGCTGCGAGAACGCGTCGATGCTGTCGTGGTCAGTAATGGCCAACAGTTCCACCCCGCGCTCCTGAGCTCGCTGCACCAGCTCCAGCGGACTGAGGCTGCCATCAGAGGCGGTAGTATGGGTGTGCAAATCGACTATCAAGAAAAACTCCTGTCATGGACTATTGATGCGAGGGCTCGCCTAGTGATGCCGGAGGAAAATGGTTATAGTGATTGCCGCGCCGACGGCGCCCCGCTTTCCCAAGACCTAAATATTTGCAGCAGGATTTCTCATGCCTCAGCCGGCCAAGGGCAAACCACGGCATAGTGCCTTTACCAATCTGATTTTCAACATTCTGGTGCCGACGCTGATTTTAACCAAGTTCAGCGATGAGGGCTCACTCGGACCACAACTCAGCATTGTCATTGCCCTCGCCTTTCCGCTGAGCTTTGGCACCTGGGACTTTATCCAAACCCGTCGTGCCAATGTGTTCTCGATTCTCGGCTTTGTCAGCACACTGCTGACAGGCGGCATCAGCCTGTTAGAACTCGACCCTCAGTATATTGCTATCAAGGAAGCCAGCATCCCGGGGCTCATCGGTTTGGCAACGTTAATCTCACTATACACGCCATACCCCCTTATCAAAACGCTGTTATTCAATGACGAGGTTGTTGACACGGAGCGCGTCAACCAAGCGTTGGATGAGCACAATGCTCACGCCAACTTCGAGGTTGCGCTGCGCCGAGCCACATACCTGCTGGCCTTTTCGTTTTTCCTGTCGGCAACATTGAACTATATCCTTGCCAAGGTACTCCTAGTTAGCCCTCCAGGCACGCCCGAGTACAGCGCCGAGCTGGGCAAAATGACCGGCCTCAGCTTCCCGGTTATCGCCCTCCCCTGCACGGTGGTGATGATGGCCGCCCTGTTTTATCTCATGCGACGGGTGCGCCAGCTCACGGCACTGGAACTGGAACAGATTTTTCGCCTACATCAGGAATAAGTATGCTTTACGCCATCATCAGCGAAGATATCGACAACAGCCTCGAAAAACGCTTGGCCGCACGCCCGGCACACTTGGCTCGACTGGAATCCCTGAAAGACGAGGGCCGCTTGGTTCTGGCCGGCCCACATCCCCATATCGACAGCGAAAACCCCGGCGACGCTGGCTTCAGCGGAAGCCTGGTGGTAGCCGAATTCAGCAGCCTGCAGGACGCGCAGCAATGGGCCGATGCCGACCCCTATATAGAAGCTGGCGTCTATGCCCACGTCGAGGTAAAGCCCTTCAAGAAGGTTCTACCCTGAAGTCGGCAAAATTGATCTAATTCAATGGCTGGATTACTCTTGTATGATTAATGCCTTACAGCAATTTATTAAAGTGGAAATTACTGTGAAAAAACCGATGCTCTTCGGCCTGCTGGCAATGCTTTTAGCTGGCGGCGCCTATGCAGAGACTCGCTACATCAGCGATAAAATCTATGTGCCGCTGCGTGTGGGCGAAGGCAGCAAATACCGGATCGTCCACCGCGGCCTGCCCAGCGGCACGCCGCTGGACCTGCTGGAGAACAACGAAGACAGTGGTTACGCCAAAGTCCGCACCCAAGGCGGTGTTGAAGGCTGGCTGCCGTCGCACTACCTGGTCAGCACACCGGTTGCGCGAGACCAACTGAAAGCCGCTGAAACACAGCTTGCCAAGCTCAGCGAGGCCAACAAATCACTGCGCGACAAGCTCAACAGCAGCACCGAGAGCACCGAGAAATCCTCTGCAATAATCGGGCAGCTTGAAGAAGAGAATGCCGCGCTTGCCAATGAGCTTGAAGAGCTCAAGCGCATCTCCGCCAACGCCATCAAACTGGATAGCGACAACCGGCGCCTGCTCGAGAGCAATCAAATGCTGAGCAGCGAAGTCGATGTCTTGAAAACCGACAACGCCCGCCTGCGCGAGAATAAAGAGAACGAATTCTTCCTCAACGGTGCCTTTGCGGTATTGATCGGTGTAATGATTGCCCTGATCGCTCCGCGCCTGATGCCGAAGCGCCGCTCGGAATGGGTGTAGTGAACTCCGTCAAACATCGCCCAGGCCGATTCGCCTGGGTACTGCTCGCACTCACCCTGCTTGCTCCTCACAGCCAGGCCAACGACTCACAAACTGTCAGCAACCCCGTTGCCACGCTGCACACCAGCAAGGGGGAGATCGTCATCGAACTGCTCGCTGACAAGGCTCCGATTACCGTTGACAACTTCCTTAATTACGCCAAATCCGGCTTTTACGACGGCACCATTTTCCACCGTGTGATGCGCCGATTTGTTGTTCAAGGTGGCGGCTTTACCGTCGATATGGTGGAAAAGCCCAATGGCGAACCTATCGTCAACGAATCCAAAGCCAGCGGCCTTCGCAATGACCGCTGGACCGTCGCGATGGCTCGCACCGACGATCCCAACAGTGCCCGTTCGCAGTTCTTCATCAACATGCGCATGAACCTCTCGCTGGATGCCCGCGCAGGACGCGACGGCTATGCGGTATTTGGCCGAGTCATCGAAGGCCAGCATGTTGCGAGAGATATCAGCAATGTCCGCACTCATCGCCTTGGCGACTACGACGACGTACCCGTTGAGAACGTATTACTGGAACGCGTGACCATCACTGAGGCAAAAGAGGCTGCCGCCGCACCATGACAGCCCTGAGCATCAACCTGAACAAAATTGCCCTGATCCGCAACTCTCGGGACACTGAATACCCCAGCGTTATCGAACATGCCCAGCGCTGCATCGATGCCGGTGCCGATGGTATAACCGTGCACCCTCGACCGGATCAACGTCACATTCGCGCGGATGACTGTTATGCCCTCGCCGAGATGCTGTCTGTTGAATTCAATATCGAAGGCAACCCACTCGCGGCACCGATGAAGAGCGACCGCCAGGGCGTCAGTGATTACCCGGGCTTTTTAGAGATTGTCCGCCGTACTCGCCCGGCTCAGTGCACTCTGGTCCCCGACAACAATAGCCAACTGACTTCGGATCACGGCTTTGACCTGACACGTGACGGTGACATGCTCGCCCCCATTATCGGCGAACTGAAGTCACTCGGCTGTCGAGTCAGTCTGTTTATGGATCCGATTGAAGAACAGATCCGCCTGGCAAGCGATATCGGCGCCGACCGCATCGAGCTTTATACCGGCCCCTATGCCGCTGCCTATGGTCGCGCAGAACAACATGAGGTACTCACAAGATTTACCGAGGCCAGCGTAGTTGCTGCCGACTGCGGCCTGGGATTAAATGCCGGTCACGACCTGAACCTGCACAACCTCGCCACCTTTAAAACTGCCATGCAGGAACTGCTGGAAGTCTCTATTGGGCACGCCTTTACCGTCGATGCAATCGAACTGGGACTGGATGCCGCCATCAAAGCGTATCTCGCCTGCCTGCGCTGAGCGGGTAAACAGGCGCCAAGCGACCCAAAGAAAAGGCAGCAGACTGCACACGTGCCGAACAGGATTATAAGAAGGGGAAGGAGGAAATAATGGGGTGGCTGACGGGGCTCGAACCCGCGACAACAGGAATCACAATCCTGGACTCTACCAACTGAGCTACAGCCACCATAGAGTGAGATTTCCCGCAGTTAAATGGCACGCCCGACAGGATTCGAACCTGTGACCGACGGCTTAGAAGGCCGTTGCTCTATCCAGCTGAGCTACGGGCGCAACAAGCGCCAATGAGTTACGAGAAATGGTCGGGGTAGAGAGATTCGAACTCCCGACATCCTGCTCCCAAAGCAGGCGCGCTACCAGACTGCGCTATACCCCGATTAACGTGTAACTCATGCCCCGCTACAGGAGCTGCGCATGATACGCAGCCGCCCCAGAGGCGTCAACAAGTTTAGCAAAAAAAACACGCCCTCTTCCTTGGCCTGTCGATTCACGGCGTGCGACAATAACAGCCTAATTTCAATCATCTTTTTTCGGAGAATGACCGGGATGGCGGCACAGATTCTGGACGGCAAAGCACTGGCGGCAAGCTGGGAACAACAACTCGCTGAGCGGGTGTCAGTACTCAAGGAAAAGTCCAGCGGCAAAACCCCGATTCTCGCCACCATTCTGGTGGGCGACGACCCCGCCTCTGCGACCTATGTAAAGATGAAAGGCAACGCTTGCCGACGCGTCGGCATGGACTCTATGGCGGTTGAGATGCCATCGAGCACCACGACCGAAGAACTCCTGGCAAAAATCGACGAACTGAACAATGACCCCAACGTTCACGGCATTCTCCTGCAGCACCCAGTACCCGCCCAGATTGATGAGCGCGCCTGTTTCGACGCGATTGCCCTGAGCAAAGACGTCGACGGCGTCACCTGCCTCGGCTTTGGTCGCATGGCGATGGGTGAAGAGGCCTACGGCTGCGCCACGCCCAAGGGCATTATGCGCCTGCTGGAACACTACAACATTGAGATTGAAGGCAAGCATGCTGTTGTCGTTGGCCGCAGCGCCATCCTTGGCAAGCCGATGGCAATGATGCTGCTCGAAGCCAACGCCACCGTGACCATCTGCCATTCCCGCACACAAAACCTGCCGGAACTGATCAAACAGGCCGATATTATTGTGGGCGCAGTGGGCAAGCCGGAATTCATCAAAGCTGACTGGATTAAAGACGGTGCCGTCGTAGTTGACGCTGGCTACCACCCCGGCGGGGTTGGTGATATCGAATTGGCACCTCTCGCTGAGCGCGTAGCCGCCCTCACCCCGGTACCCGGTGGCGTTGGCCCGATGACCATCAACACCCTGATCTTCCAGAGTGTTGAATCCGGCGAAAAAGCCCTGGCCTGAGCAACACATCGTGGCAAAGCGACAACGTAAGCCCAAGGTCATCGGTCCTGGGCAAAAGGCCGCTCGCGGCATTCTGATCGGCTTTATGCACGGCCTGTTTGCGCTGACGCGCAGCGTGCGCTTTCAGAATGCCCCGGAGATTGAAAACCCCTGCGTGATTGCCGTGTTTCACGATGAGCTGCTGCCCCTGTGCAACTATTTTGCACACAGCAATGCCAACACCATCGCCTCGCAAAACCACTTCGGTTACGCCATTGGCAAAGCGCTAGAGCGCTATGGCTACACCGTGGCATTGGGCTCGCCCAGTCGCGGCGGTCGCGATGCCTTCTTTCAGCTCCTTCGGGGGGCCAAAAGTGCCTCGGCAACGGTATTCACGGTTGATGGCTCGCGGGGGCCTCGGCACGAAATGAAGCCCGGCGCAGTGGCACTGGCACGCAAAACCAAACTTCCGCTCTACCTGATGCGCGTGGAATATCGCGGCTGGCGCATTGCCTCTACCTGGGACAAGTTCAAGGTACCCTATCCCTTCGCCAAAGTACGCTTTTACTGGGAACAGTTCCCGTTAGAGGATTACGCCAGCGAAGAGGACGTGGAAAAGATCACGGAGGATGCCGGACAACGCCTGCGTGACCTGCTGGCAGACGACTATCGGGCCGACTCCTGAATGCAATTAAAACGCTGGCAGAAGATATTGGTTCTCAGCAGCTACGCGGCCGTCATTGCAGCGTTGTCGCTGACACCTGCCAAAGAAATGCCCACGGTTGATCTGTGGGACAAGCTACAGCACTTCTTCGCCTATTTTGTCTTTATGGTGCTGGCCTATCCGGTTGCCGACAGGCTCAGCCACAAGCTAATGCTGGCCATCGCGGTCATGGCATACAGCGCGCTGATGGAATTCGGGCAATCGCTATCACCGGGGCGCAGCCCATCGGGCCATGATCTAGTGGCTAACAGCCTTGGCGTTATTGCAGCACTGCTGGCATTGGAATTGATCGCCGCGCTATGGCGGCGATATCGTCGTAAGCGCTAAGTATTCAGCTGCGGCGCCAAGTCGTCCCTTCACGGCTGTCTTCCAGTACGACCCCCTGATCCAGCAGCGACTGACGGATTTCATCGGCCCGGGAAAAATTGCGGTCTTTCTTGGCCTGCGCGCGCTCGGCAATCAGCGCCTCAATCTGCTCTCCAGCCAGCTCTCCCTCACCACCGGCCTGCAAAAAGGCCTCTGCCTCACAGCCAAAAATGCCCAGCACCGCGCCCAATGAGCGCAGCAGCTGCGCCTGCTCAGCCAACACTTCGGTGTTGCCAGCCGCACGCGCATTGTTCATCTCGCGCACCAGGTCAAACAGCACAGCCAGCGCCTCTGGCGCCGCAAAGTCATCGCACATCGCCGCGTCGAAGCGGCGCACCGTATCATTGTCCTGAGGCAGTTCTGCATAGGGCGTTGGCGCAGTCAGCGGCAGGCCTTTCAGGGCATGGTAAAAGCGCTCCAGATTCTGGCGGGCAATCTGTAGGTTGTCCTCTGAATAATTTATCGCGCTGCGGTAGTGGCTGGAAATCAGGAAATAGCGCACCACCTCCGGGTGGTACTTGTCCAGAATTTCACGAATAGTAAAAAAGTTGCCCAGTGATTTGGACATCTTTTCATTGTCCACGCGTACCGCGCCAGCGTGCATCCAGGTGTTGGCGTAAGGTTTTCCAGTGGCCGCTTCGGACTGGGCAATTTCGTTCTCGTGATGCGGGAACACCAGATCTGGGCCGCCGCCGTGAATATCAAAGTTATCCCCCAGGCAGCAGGTCGACATGGCCGAGCATTCAATATGCCAACCGGGCCGCCCCTCGCCCCAGGGCGAAGGCCAGCTCACCTCACCCGCCTTGGCCGCCTTCCACAGCGCAAAATCACGCGGATCTTCCTTGGCTTCGTCTACGGCAATCCGCGCACCGGACAACAGTTCTTCGGGGTTCTTGCCCGACAGCTTACCGTAGCCCTCAAAGCGGCTGACACGGTAATACACGTCACCGTTACTGGCCGCATAGGCATAGCCACCGTCAATCAGTTTGTCGATCATAGCCAGAATATCGCCGATATGTGCGGTGGCGCGCGGCTCGGCATCCGGCGGCGCAATCCCCAAACGCTCGGCATCTTCGTGCATGGCATTGATAAACCGGCTGGTCAGCGCGGTGTAATCTTCACCGTTCTCATCGGCGCGGCGCAAAATCTTGTCGTCGATATCGGTGATATTGCGCACATAGGTCAGATCAAAACCCTTTGCCCGCAGGAATCGACTGATGACATCAAACGCCACCAGAACCCGCGCGTGCCCGAGGTGACAGTAGTCATACACCGTCATTCCGCACACATACATTTTGACCACGCCCGGCTCGATCGGGCTCAGAGGGGCTTTCTTGCGGCTCAGGGTGTTGTAAATCTGGATTGTCATGCTCTTCACTGCGGTTCGGCCGCCCAAGGGCGGCGGATGATATTGTTATATGATGCGCGCACGGCGGCGGACGCTGCCGCCCGCCGCCATTCAGTTCTGCTCGGCTTTGCCCCAGCTGTCTCGCAGGGCAATGGTGCGATTAAACACCGGCTTGTCAGCGCTATGCTCATAGCGGTCGGCAACGAAGTAGCCGGTGCGCTCAAACTGGAAATGACTTTCCGGCACGCAATCTGCCAGACCCGGCTCAATCCAGCAGTTTTCTACCACATCCAGCGACTGCGGATTAACGTGAGCCATAAACTCCTCACCGCCACGATCCGGCGCTTCGTGGTTGAACAGACGGTCATAGCAGCGCACGGTCGCCTGGCGCCCTTCACTGGCGGATACCCAGTGAATAACGCCCTTGGGCTTGATGCCGTCGGCGGGGTCTTCGCCCAGGGTATCGGGATCGTAGCTGCAGTGCACTTCCGTGATGTTGCCGTCGGCGTCTTTCACCACTTCTTCGGCCAGCAGCACGTAGGCATTGCGCAGGCGTACTTTCTTGCCCAGCACCAAACGCTTGAACTTCTTATTGGCTTCTTCGCGGAAGTCGTCGCGCTCGATATACACCTCGCGGGTAAACGGCAGCACGCGCTCGCCGAGATCATCGCGATTGGGGTGCCCCGGCGCCGCCAGCTGCTCGACCTTGTCTTCGGGGTAATTGGTGATAACCAGTTTCAGCGGCTCCATCACGCACATCGCGCGGGGCGCATTTTTATCGAGATCATCGCGAATCGCATGCTCCAGCATCGCCATATCGACAATACCTTCACTGCGCGCCACACCCACCATTTCACAGAAATGCCGCAGCGACGCCGGGGTGAAGCCACGGCGACGCATGCCGGCAATGGTCGGCATACGCGGGTCATCCCAACCCGCCACCACGCCTTCATCCACCAGCGCTTTCAGCTTGCGCTTGCTGGTGACGGTGTAGTTAATATTCAGCCGGGCAAACTCGTATTGCTTAGGCTCACAGGGCACTGGCAGATTGGCAATGAACCACTCGTACAGTGGGCGGTGATCCTCAAACTCCAGCGTACAGATCGAGTGGGTAATACCCTCAATCGCATCGGACTGGCCGTGGGTAAAATCGTAGGTGGGATAAATACACCATTTATCGCCAGTCTGGTGATGATGCTGTTTGCGAATACGGTAGATAATCGGGTCGCGCAAATTGATATTGGGCGAGGCCATATCGATCTTGGCGCGCAACACCTTGGCGCCCTCGTCAAATTCGCCGTTCCGCATACGGCGGAAAAGATCGAGGTTTTCCTCCGCACTGCGGTCGCGGAAGGGACTGTTTCTGCCTGGCTCGGTCAGCGTGCCGCGATACTCGCGCATCTGCTCGGCATCGAGTTCGCACACATAGGCCTTGCCCGCGGTGATCAAGTGCTCCGCGTACTCGTAGAGCGTGTCGAAATAATCCGAGGCATAGCGCACATCGCCCGACCATTGGTAACCCAGCCAACGGATATCCTCTTGGATGGCGTCGATATACGCCTGCTCTTCCTTGGCCGGATTGGTGTCGTCAAAGCGCAGATGGCAGCGCCCCTCAAACTGTTCGGCCAGACCGAAATTCAAGCAGATGGACTTGGCATGTCCAATATGCAGAAAGCCATTGGGCTCCGGGGGAAAGCGGGTAACCAGCTCACCCGTGAGGCGCCCGGCCTCAATATCCTTTCGAATCAGGGTACGCAGGAAGTTATTACCGGCGACGTCGTGCTCACTCATTGAATCGTGGTTCTCTTTTGGTTCAGCCCATCCGCCGGGGAAGGGACGCGTCAGAATTGCCATGTTCCGGGGCCTGGAGTGCGCGCGGAACGCCACTCGGTTTCGCCGCCAGAGCAAAAGCCGTATTATAGCGGCTTTACATTCTGCTTATAAGCGAGATCGACGCAAATGGTTATCTTTAAAACAAATTTTGGCGACATCAAAATTGAACTGGACTTCGACAAGGCGCCCAAGACCGCCGAAAACTTCAAGCAATACGTCGAAGAAGGCTTCTATGATGGCACCATTTTTCACCGCGTGATCGACGGCTTCATGATTCAAGGCGGCGGCTTCGAGCCCGGCATGAAACAGAAAGCCACCCGCGAGCCGATTGAAAACGAAGCCGACAACGGCCTGAAAAACGACCTCGGCACGCTGGCCATGGCCCGCACCATGGACCCGCACTCTGCCAGCGCGCAGTTCTTCATCAACGTAAAAGACAATGACTTCCTGAACCACAGCGGCAAAACCATGCAAGGCTGGGGTTACGCGGTATTTGGTAAAGTCACCGACGGCATGGACGTGATCAACCAAATTAAAGGTGTTCGTACCACCAGCGCCGCCGGCCACCAAGATGTGCCCGCCGAAGACGTCATCATCGAAAAAGCGGAATGGCAAGACTAAGTCATGCGCTGTCTGTTTATTTCAGACTTGCATCTGGAAGAGGAGCGCCCGGCCATCAGCCGGGCGTTTTTCCATTTCCTGAAGCACGACGCTGCCAACGCCGATGCGCTGTACATTCTCGGCGACTTTTTCGAGAGCTGGATTGGTGATGACGACAGCAGCCCACTGATTAGCAACGTCAAACAGGCCCTCAAAACCCTGAGCGACCGCGGCTGTGCCCTGTACTTTATGCGCGGCAATCGCGACTTTCTGGTGGGACAGGATTTTTGTGACAACGTCGGCGCCACACTGCTGAGCGATCCAACGATTATTGAACTGGACGGCGAAGCGACACTATTAATGCACGGCGACAGCCTGTGTACCGGCGACGCCGAGTATATGCAGTTTCGGGAAATGGCCCGCTCCCCCGCTTGGCAGCAACAGGTTCTGAGCAAATCGCTGAACGAACGTAGAGCGCTGGCAAAGCAATTGCGAATGGCCAGCAGTGAGGCCAATAGCAACAAGGCCGAAGACATTATGGATGTCACTCCGGCAGAAGTACTGGAGCAACTGCGTCAACATAACTGCCACCGGCTTATTCATGGACACACTCACCGCCCTGCCCGCCATGCACTGGCACTGGACGGCAAACCCGGCGAAAGAATCGTGCTGGGCGATTGGGATCAGCGCGGCTGGGTACTGGAAAGCACACCGGACAAACTCGAACTGCGCCATTTCCCGATCGACGCCAACAGCGACCAAACAGCGTGAAGCGCTACTCTAGGCAAATTCAGGCTAGGCAAATCAGGCCGCGCACGGCGGCCCACTGTGAAAGCGGAATGCCGTGTCTGCCGACTCAATCAGCTCCTGCTCTCGCTGCCGAAAAACCGCAACCCGCTCGTCAATCGGCTCTCCGGCATAGGCTGCAGCCAGGGTCAGATAGTCTTTGAAGTGCCGAGACTCCGACTTCAGCAGCGACAGATAAAAATCTCGCAGCTCATCGTCCAAATGGGGCGCAATTTTGGCAAAACGTTCGCAGCTGCGCGCCTCAATCAGTGCGCCACAAATCAGAATATCAATCAGCTTGCCCGGATCACTGCTGCGCGCCAACTCGCGCAGACCATTGGCATAGCGAGACGACGACACATGCCTGTATTCCACGCCACGCTTTTTCATAATCGCCAGTACCTGCTCGAAATGCCGCAGTTCCTCGCGGGCCAGCCGCGACATTTTATTGAGCAAATCCAGCTTATCGACGTAGCGAAACATCAGATTAAGGGCCGTTCCCGCCGCCTTCTTTTCACAGTTGGCGTGATCAATCAACAGCTCTTCCGGGTGTTCTAGAGCGGCATCTACCCACGCTTGCGGCGTTTCGCAGGGGAGAAAATCGAGAACTTCGGAAATATCGATTGCCATAACACCGGTGCCTGAGGGAAGTACAGATTAAAAGAGGGCGCGAGTATACCAGTGTCCACGCACGGGCTCAGCCTTCCTGTTTTTGAATATAGCGCCCGATATAGCGCTCGTAGTGAGCTTGCGAGAGCAGGTAAAACTCACGATCAATGGCCTCGCGGATCTGCAACAGGCTTTGGTCCTGCCAGGCCGCATCGACCAGAAAGCCGTATTGGCGCGGCTCCTGAATCTGCCCTGCCCCGGCCCGCAGTAATTGAAACAACCAGATATGCGGCGCTTTCTGCGCGGGATAACGCACCCGCTGCACATCCAACTGCCAGGCCAGCAATTCGGCATTCACAATGTGCAATTTGTCTTCCATTACCTGTACCAGAAAACGGTCCAGGCGCTGATCGATACTGCGCTTTTGCTCCTGACTGTAGCTGTTCCAGTTAATCACCTCGTGGCAAAAACGCTTACAGCCCCGGCAGACATCATCGCCGATACCCGTCGAACATACGCCGATACAGGGGGTTGCCACACGGCCAAGCAGATCAGACAAAAGACACTCCAGTGGGATTTACCGCAGCCGCAAAGGGTAAGTGAGACCACCGCCTCAGACAAGCCCTTCGAGCGTTCCGGCAAACCTTAACCTGAGTAGGGTTTTTAAGTATACTTGCCACCCCATTTCGCATCGATGACGGGCATCGATAGCCCCGGCCTCCGGCGATCCCGGACTACGGGTACCGAAACTGAAGAGAGGAGTTAATTGTGCTAGAAGCCTATCGCAAGCATGTTGAGGAGCGCGCAGCGCAGGGTATTGTCCCCAAGCCCCTGAACGCTGAGCAGGTCGCCGGTTTGGTTGAACTGCTGAAAAACCCACCCGCCGGTGAGGAAGCCACGCTGCTCGACCTGATTTCCAACCGCGTACCACCGGGTGTTGACGAAGCCGCCTATGTAAAAGCAGGCTTCCTGTCTGCCCTTGTTAAAGGCGAAGCAAGCAGCCCTCTTATTTCCAAGGAAGAAGCCGTTAAACTGCTGGGCAATATGCACGGTGGTTACAACATCGCAACGCTGGTCGATCTGCTCGACGACGCGGCTCTGGCTCCTCTGGCCGCCGAAGAGCTCAAGCACACCCTGCTGATGTTCGATGCTTTCCACGATGTGGAAGAAAAAGCCAAAGCGGGCAACGAGCACGCTAAAGCGGTCATGCAAAGCTGGGCCGACGGCGAGTGGTTCACCAAGCGTGACGACGTGCCGGAAAGCATTGTTAAAACGGTCTTCAAAGTTACCGGTGAAACCAATACCGATGACCTGTCTCCCGCTCCCGATGCCTGGTCGCGTCCCGACATTCCGCTGCACGCGCTGGCAATGTACAAAATGGAGCGCGACGGCCTGACGCCTGACCAACCCGGTCAAATCGGCCCCCTCAAGCAAATTGAAGAACTGCAGAAAAAAGGCCACCCCATCGCAATGGTTGGCGACGTTGTGGGCACGGGCTCTTCACGTAAATCTGCCACTAACTCTGTGCTGTGGTTCTTCGGCGATGATATCCCCGGCGTGCCCAACAAGCGCGGCGGCGGTGTTTGTATCGGCGGTAAAGTTGCACCGATCTTCTACAACACCATGGAAGACGCAGGTGCACTGGTTTTCGAAGCCGATGTAGAACAGCTGAATATGGGCGACGTGATCGAAATCCGTCCCTACGACGGCGTAATCAAAAATGTTGAAACCGGCGAAACCGTCAGCACTTTCGAGCTGAAGTCCGATGTACTGCTGGACGAAGTACGCGCTGGCGGCCGTATCAACCTGATTATCGGCCGAGGCCTGACTGCCAAGGCCCGCGAATCTCTGGGTCTGCCCACCTCTGACTTGTTCCGAGTACCGGCGCAACCGGAAGACACCGGCAAAGGCTTCACCTTGGCACAGAAAATGGTTGGCCGCGCCTGTGGTCTGCCTGAAGGCCAAGGCGTTCGCCCCGGCACCTACTGTGAGCCGAAAATGACCACCGTGGGTTCTCAGGACACCACTGGTCCGATGACTCGCGACGAACTGAAAGACCTGGCCTGCCTCGGCTTCTCTGCCGACCTAACCATGCAGTCGTTCTGCCACACAGCCGCATACCCCAAGCCCGTGGATATCGACACCCAGCACACCCTGCCCGATTTCATCATGACTCGTGGCGGTGTATCTCTGCGTCCCGGTGACGGCATCATCCACAGCTGGCTGAACCGCATGCTGCTGCCCGACACCGTAGGTACTGGTGGTGACTCGCACACCCGCTTCCCGATGGGTATTTCTTTCCCCGCGGGTTCCGGTCTGGTTGCGTTCGCAGCAGCGACCGGCGTCATGCCACTGGATATGCCCGAATCTGTTCTGGTTCGTTTCAAAGGCAAAATGCAGCCCGGTATCACCCTGCGCGATCTGGTTCATGCCATCCCCTACCAGGCGATCCAAGACGGTCATCTGACTGTTGAGAAGAAAGGTAAGAAGAACATCTTCTCTGGCCGTATTCTCGAAATCGAAGGCTTGGAAGGTCTGACCGTTGAGCAGGCCTTTGAACTCTCAGATGCTTCTGCTGAGCGCTCTGCGGCAGGCTGTACCATCAAGCAAGGTGTTGAGGAAATCTCTGAATACCTGCGCTCCAACATCACCCTGCTGCGCTGGATGGTCAGCGAAGGCTATGGCGATCCGCGTACTCTCGAGCGTCGCGCCAAGAAGATGGAAGAGTGGCTGGCCAATCCGAGCCTGTTGCAGGCCGACGCCGACGCGGAATACGCAGCGGTTATCGAAATCGACCTCGACCAGTTGAACGAGCCTGTGGTCTGCTGCCCGAACGATCCCGACGACGCCAAACTGCTGTCAGAAGTGGCTGGCGACAAGGTTGACGAAGTGTTCATCGGTAGCTGCATGACCAACATCGGTCACTTCCGTGCGGCCGGCAAACTGCTGGATGCGCATAAAGGCAACCTGTCGACCCGTCTGTGGCTGTCACCGCCGACGAAAATGGACCAGCACACGCTGATGGAAGAAGGTTACTACAACATCTTCGGTGCAGCCGGTGCACGCATGGAAATGCCAGGCTGCTCGCTGTGTATGGGTAACCAGGCGCGTGTCGCCGACGGTGCAACCGTGCTGTCGACCTCCACGCGCAACTTCCCCAACCGTCTGGGTACCGGCGCAAACGTCTACCTGACCTCTGCCGAGCTGGCCGCCGTTGGTGCCATCGTTGGTAAGTTGCCGACGCCTGCCGAGTACATGGAATACGCCAAAGATCTGAACAGCATGTCCGCGGAAGTTTACCGCTACATGAACTTCGATCAGATCGAGTCCTTCCAGAAAGGTGCCGAAGAAGGCGCTCGCATCGCCGCAGTGGAAATCACCGAGGTTTCTGCTTAAGCGATTTGCGATCTGTCGCAGAGAAGCCGCCTTCGGGCGGCTTTTTTTATGCCTGACAGGCTTGCGCAGATAAAATCTCCTTGCAATAAATACTGTATTTACATACAGTATTTTGAAATCTCAAACGCAATCAGAGGTGAAGCATGGCGGTTATAGCCAAGTGGATGTGTGACCGGGACAACACGATGTTCGACAGTAAGAAAGAAGCAGATGCCCACGATAAGATGCTGGAGCTGGCAGAGCAATTTACTGCCTTGTTGCAGCGGGAGATTTCCGGCATAGACGACGCTCAGGCCGAAGATTTCGGTATTCTTCTATCTCGTAACAAAGAGCTGCTGATGCAAGCCTGCAAGGGGAAAGTTGAAGCACTGGACGACATCAATAGCGCCGTGACCAGCGATACCGTACGCAAACTTGCCTGAATCGTAATGCCCCGCTTCCAGCGGGGCATTTCACTTCGCTCCGTACCCCTATGAACGCTGACTGCCCTGCTCTTCGCGATCAGCAAGGTGCGGGAAGTATTTCATCAGGTAGGGGCGACGCAGCACTAGAAATGCTGACGGCACAAACACCAGCGACAGAATCGTAGCCAGCACCGTCCCCCCTGCCAACACCACAGCAAACGGTGGCCAGAACGTCCCCTCGGCAATCAGCAACGGCACCAGGCCAGCCACCGTGGTAATGGTTGTCGAGCTGATGTGGCGGGTACAGGCCGCAACGGTATTCACAATCTCATTGCGATTTCCCGCCATCGCCAATGGCGAGGCTTTCAACTCTGTCAAAATGACAATCGCCGCATTTACTGCGAGCCCCATCAAGCCCATCAGACCGATAATGGCCGTGAAGCCGAAGGGATATGAACCTAACCAGAGGCTGAGCATACCCAGCCCGGCAGATTGAATCGCGACGATAAAGACCAGCGCCGACAGGCGGAATGAGTCAAAGGCCATGACTACCGTAACGACTAGCAGCACTACAATAATGCCCACACTGCTGAGCAGCTTGCCCACCGCGCTATTGCGGCTCTCCGCTTCACCACCAACCTCCAGTTCATAACCGGCAGGGACAGCAAAGTTTTCAGCATCCAATGCGCTGCGAACAGCGGCCAATACCTTGGCCGGCAATACGCCATCGCGGATATATATTTCTACCTTGTTCACCCGCCGCCCATCGCGACGAGTAATCTGTGCCTGCGCCGACTCCAGCCGCACATCCGCAATCGCCGACAGCGGCCTGGCGCCGGTCGGCAATATCAGTGGGAAAGACAGGAAACGGTCAACGCTGGTTTCCTGAACGCCATCACCGGAAACCCTCACAGGCAACTGTTCACTGCCATCCAGCAAGCTGCTACTGACAATACCGTCGACGCTGGCAGCCAGCAGTGAGGATAAGTCTCTCAAGCCTACCTGGCTACGCTGAGCCTCGCTCTCTTCCACATCCAGCCACAGTTTGGGCACTCGTTCCCCAAGCGAGTTGCGCACGTGGACAACACTCTCGGTCTTCAACGCAATAGCGCGAAGCTCGTCACCCAGGCGGCGAAGCTGCTCCAGATCGGCGCCGTATAAGCGCAGCTCAACCGGGGCAACCGTCGGCGGCCCCTGCCCCAGACGACGAATAATCGGCTGATACTCGGGGAAAGCATTATCCAGCTCCCGCTGCAGTTGCCCGACCAGTCGGTTTGCTGCCGCCGGATCGCTCACACGCGTCATCGCCTGGGCATAATGGGGCGTGCCATCGCGGTTATCCAAGAGATTGTAATAAAACGAGGGCGCGCTGCGACCAATAAACCAGTGCAGTTCTTCAACTTCTTCATGCGCTTCAATAACTTCGCTCATGCGCTCCGCTGCACGACGCGTTGCCGCAATGCTGGAGCCCGCAGGCAGGTACACCTCTATATCGATCATGTCGCGATCAGACGGAGGAAAGAATTGCTCCGGCAACTGCTGGGCCAGCATGAACCCTGCCAGCGGCAAGGTACAGCAAAGCAAAGCGGCCCGGCGCGGCATTGCCAGACAGCGACTGAGAAATTTCCTGAAGCTGCGATCCAGTGATCCCGCAGATATACCGGGACGATGCTCTGCCGCCAGCAGCCTGCCTGCCACGGGAGCAATGATAAACAATGAAATCAACCAGCTGCCGAACAGCGCAAAGATCACCGAATTGGCCAGGGGACCTACAAACTCACCGGAAGCACCGGGCATCAAGGCAACCGGCATAAAAGTCAGTACCGTTGTCAGGGTCGAGCCCAGCAAAGGCACCCACAAATGTTTGAAAGCCTTGGTTGAAGCCGCCACCGGGGAATAGCCCTCTTCCCTGTAGCGCCTAACCATATCAGCCACCACGATGGCGTTATCGACCATAATCCCCAGCGCGACAATCAGCCCGGTCACCGACATCTGGTGGATGGGCAACCCGGTAAAGAACATGCATGACAGCGCGTATAGCATCGTCAGTGGTAACGACAGTGCGACGATGAACGCCGATCGCCAGCCTAAGGTGAACAGCAAAATTACGAAGATAAAGAAGAAGCCCAGCGCGATATTGCCCAACAACTCATTCAAACGCGCCGTCGTATAGCGCTCCTGGGAAAACAGCTCTTCAATCACCACCTCGTCAGGCAGCGTCTCGCCGAACTCGGCAACAGCTTTGCGCAGTGATGCGGTCCATTGATCGCCCCGCATCGTCGGGAGCATACGAACGGCGATAACAATCGCCCGCTCGCCATGCACTTCGGCAATATCCTTCTGCGAGACCGGCTCACCGCGATAGACCCGGGCAATATCCTGCAACTGCAGTGAACCGCCATGTTCCTGCGTCAGCAAGGGTGTACGTCGGATCCGCTCAAGCTGGTCAAAGCCGCCACTGAATTCCATCGGCAGGCGCTGCTGTGCACCGATCAGCTCACCTGCTGCGGTCTTGGCATCGCTGTTGCGCAACAACCCCGCCACAGCGGGCACGTCCAGCCCCACAGCACCGGCCTTGATGACATCAACACGCACCTGCACTTCTTCCTGAGGCGCGCCACGCAGTTTAACAATGTCGGTGCCATGCAGATTACGCAAGCGGCTGGCGAGTTCTTCAGCGTAGCGCCCCACTCTGAGCAAATCGGCTTCACCCTCGCCCTGCCAACGCAAGGCGGCCAACCAGGTGAAAGCGTAATCTCGTTCATGATCCAGTTGCGGCGGCGAAGCATCGGCAGGCAATGATTTCGCGGCCTCACCCAGTTTATCGCGCACTTCAGACCACAGACGATCCGTATCTGCGGGCTTTACCTCATCGACAAACGCAATACTGATCGCCGCAACACCAGACTTGGCCGTCGAATCAATGTGATCAATTTCAGGAATTGCGCGCAGTGCGGTTTCCAGTGGTTCGATGACCAGCGTCTCTACACGCTCAGCACTGGCACCGGGCATCTGGGACAAGACAATGCCATGCCGATTACCAAATCGAGGATCTTCCAAACGAGGCAAGCTCGCCACTGCCGCCAGTCCCGCCACAATAATCAGCGCGATACCCAAGGCGATAAAACGCGGATTATTCAGCATTAGGCGTGTCCTGCTTGGCAATTGTTACCGCTTCACCCGGCACCAGACGGTGGGTACCGTCGGTCACCACCCGGTCTCCGTCTTGCAACTCACCCTGCACATAAACGTTGCCACGGAATTGATAGAGCGGCTGCACTGAACGCTTGCGCAGATGCACCCCGTCCTCACCCTCTGCAATCTGGTAGACCGCCCACGTTCCCCGCACATCGCCCACCATCGCCGTCATAGGCAACCAGAACCCAGGCTTCTGCCGAACTTCATGCAACAGCAAATGCACGGTTTCTCCATCTACGAAGGGCGCCTCTTTGGGAAGCTGCACTCGCACTGTTCGAGTCTGCGTCCGCCAGTCCAGATTTCGCGACACCGAAATAATAGTGACGGACCAGCGCTGATCACCGCGGGCAATCTCCATCCCCTCTCCAGGCAGCAGATCGCGGCCCAGTTGGTCGGAAACACCGAATACCGCCTCGTTATTCCCCGTTTCAACCAGTTGCAAAACCGTTCGGCCAACCGCGACAACCACCCCTTCCTCTATATTGAGTGAGGCAATTTCACCGGCAAAGGGCGCGGTTAAGGTGGATTTCTGAAGGCGCAACTCAACACCACGAAGTTGCTCTGCGACTTGTGTTAACTGTTCCCGAGTTGCCCTAAGGCGGCTGTCCAGCTCATCAAGCTGCCCCTGAGATACATAACCTTTTTCCGCCAGTGCATTGAAACGCTCCTGATCCAGTCGCAACTGCTCAATGCGTGCCTGAACCTCACGGCGGGCTGCGCGCAGCTCACCCCGCTCAATCTCCAGTGCCTTGGTATCCAACTCTGCAAGTAATTGCCCGCGCTCAACACGCTGCCCATCGACGACGTGCAATCGAACAACACGCCCGGCCACCTCAAAGCCGATATCCGCTCGCTGACTACCTAATACTCGCCCCGCAAACAGTCGCTGAACATCATAGGACTGCTGACGTTTAATCTCCCCCACCTTGACCGGCGCGCCGTCAGCGAACGCACTGAACGCGGCGCTTAATAACAGGCTACACACCAAGCTGCGCTGCCAAAGACGGGAAAAAACGAAAGTTCTAAACATGCTGATGCCTGCGCTCGGCTAAAATGGACTATTGGGTCCAGAATATAGATAAACCAAACTGGACTGTCTAGTCCAGTTTGGTTACGGTATAGACACAAAAATTTCAGGCTTACTACCGACGAGAGAGGCAAAGACCGGCAGTGATGCAAAACAAAGCGCGCGGACGCAGCAAGAGCGAGGAAAAACGCAGCCAGATTGTGGATGCGGCTGGCGACCTGTTCATGGAGCAGGGTTACGAAAGCGTCAGTATGGAAGGTATCGCCAAACTGGCCGGGGTCTCAAAACAAACCTTATACAGCCACTTTGGCAGCAAGGAACAACTTTTCAGCGCCGCGATTCAATGCAAGTGTGAAGAGTACCCACTGGCCGATACCCTGGACAATGAGTCACGCAGTTGCCGAGAATCTCTTGAGCATTACTGCGGTCACCTTATTGAGCTATTGCTCAGCCCGGAAGCGATTCAGGTTTATAAGGTTTGCGTTGCCGAAGCCGACCGTTCGGATGTCGGCCAACTGTTTTGGGAAGCTGGCCCCGCACGAGTCAGAGAACAGCTCTGTGACTTCTTTGCCCGCAATACCGCAGCGGGCAACTTGAACATCGACGATATCGACATGGCGTGCAGCCAGTTAATCTCCATGCTGCACGGCCAGGTGCAAACCCGTATTCTGCTGTCGATGACCGACTGCAGCGAACTCGACAAGCGCGAGCTGCACCGCTACAGCCAGCGTTGTGTCGATATGTTTATGGCGTTTTACGGCAGCTGATCCTCGCCCTTCTCCCCGTCCAGCATCGCCGGGGCTGCAGGCGTATTCCTGCGAAGTTTAATGACGGGCTTCTGCAACAGTGCACTGTTCGGGTAGGTAATATCTGCGCCATCGTCGCGGCGGATCAGGACATGGAATGAGGCAATTTCCATGATTTCACCGGTAATATCTTCATCAGCATCCACCACTTTCACACGGTCGCCCACCCGATAAGGAAAAGCAAAGAAGATAATGATACCAGCGGTGAGGTGACTGAGAATCGACCACTGGGCAAATAACGCCACACCGATAACTGCCAGCACCGAGCTGAGGAAAATATATATCTGGTGGTACTGCAGACCCAGTACAAAGCTGATTGTCAGAATAGCCACCGCGACCATACTGAAGTTCAACAGTTTGCGTAGTGTGAATACCCGGCGCTGAGAAATATCCCGTCTCTCGGCAAACTCGTCGATCAGGCGATTGAGCACCCGGTTCAGATAAACCAGGGCGACCAAGGCAACAACCACAACTATCAGTTTAGACATTCCGCTCACTTCCTCTATCATTCGCCCGATAAGGCCGCCTCAGTTGTTTGAGCCTACGCAGTGCTTGATCTGCACTCCCACCCGGTCGATAACAACAGACCTCGAAGCTGTCGCAGACTTCGCCAAACCAGGGCGCCCATTCCGGGGCCTGCTGCCACACCTTGCGGAGCAGCTTACCCGGCGTGTCTCCCGGCCCGGCACGTAAACCGGTTCGCCGGAGCAGCGCTCGCTCAGCCGCGCGATAATAGCGCAACTCCTTACTCTCTGCGCGCTTGCGCGGCCACAAGGTAATACCGGCGATCACGGCCAACGGCAGTCCACCGAATATCAGCAGGGCCAGCAACACGCGCTGAACACTGATCTCGCCGAGCAGGCGGCGCAACACCCCCTCCTGTGTCTGATCATCATAATTCAACACCCATTTTGCCCAGGCGTAGTTCAACTCGTCCATGTAGAGACGCAAGTCCCGTGCCCATTCAAAATGGCGTAAAGATAACGGCGACTGGCCAAGATAACCCTGCTGGCCGCGCAGCAGTTGTTCCGCTCCCAAACGCACGCGATCCGGCGCTACCGTCTGAGTGGGATCAACGCGCCGCCATCCCTCACCGTCCAGCCACACTTCCGCCCAGGCGTGGGCATCACTCTGATGAACGAGTAGATAGCGCCCGTCCCGGTTGTACTCCCCTCCCTGATACCCCACCACCAGTCGCGCTGGCACGCCGGCCGCACGCATCAGGAACACAAAACTGCCCGCGTAGTGCTCACAAAACCCCTGCCGACTTTCAAACAAAAACGCATCCACATTGTCTTCGCCCAGTACCGGCGGCTGCAGGGTATAAACAAACTGGCCCTGTCGAAAAAACGTCAAAGCCGCTGCCACGCGGTCTGCAGCACTGGTGTATTCCATGCGCCAACGATCGGCCAGTGCTCTCGCCCGAGCATTTGCGACACCGGGGGTGCGCAGATTTGCAGCAAGACGCTGACGACTCAGTTCATCGCGGCGCTGTTCAAGCCGACTCTCCACAGAATACTGAAGACGCCCGGTTAAAGCGGGTCTCGCCAGCCACTGGTAGTCGCCACCGTAGTCAATATCCGAACGATTGATCCGTGCCACCGGCAGCGTATACAGCCATTTGTGCACACCGGGTTCCAGAGTGACGGTGTAATTCAACAGATCGGCGGGGCCCAACACCGGGGCGGACGGCCGCTCCCATCGCGGCAGGGGCATTCGAGACCAGCGTCGACCGTCAAATTCCTCCAATACCAGACCGCGCCAGTAAAGCTGTTCGGGGGCGGGTGGTTCGCCCTCAAAACTGACCCGAAAAGCCAGCTCGCCTGACTGGCTGAGGTCGGCAATATCGCCGAATTCCAGCTCATCCGACATCCCCGTCTGCGCTTTGCCGCCAGGCAGCGGCATCGACCAAAGCGGACCAATGCGCGGGAAGGCCATGAATAAGAACAGCATCAGGGGAATCGCCTGTAGCAACAGCAGCGAAGCCAGTCGCAATGAGCGCCGCCAGGCCATCTGCTGTCGATACATTGCCTGCTGGGCAATCAGCAGCAACAGTAGCTGGAATATCGCCAACAGCACCGCGGGAATCTGCTGTTCAAACAGAAAACGACAGGCGACCACGGCATAACAGAGCAACAAAATCAGATAGTGGTCGCGGCGGCTCTTCATTTCGAGCAGTTTCAATACCACCGCCAGCACCAGCGTCGCGACCATGGGTTCCAGGCCCAACCACTGGCCGTACTGCAGGTAGATCCCGAACATGGAGAGCGCCACCAAGGCGAATTTCGCCAGCGCACCGGGAAAAGACCACGCTGCATAGACAATTTTCCAGTACCAGGCAGCCACCACTGCCCATACAGCAGCCATCCACAAGGGCAATGTAGGAATCAGCGGAATAATCACCGCAAACTGCGCCAGCAGCAGGGCACCAACCGCGGCCCGGGGCGTCTCAGAGTTCATGCCCGACCTCCCCAGAGCGCCAGCACGCGCAGCGCCGCGTTGAGGTGCGCTGGCCCGAGGTCCGGCGGCATAAACATTCCCGGCACGCGCAAGCCGTAAGCCAGCCCCCGCTGTTCGCACTCCAGCACCCACGCACAGAGGTTACTGAGACGATCCTCCTCACCGAGGCCCTCAAGGCTGTCCCAGTCGAGAATCAAGCGGTCACTACTCCCCGCCTCGTATTGCTTGCTGAACAGTCCCTGGCCCCGGGCATAGGCCTTCCAGAAGATGCGCCGCGGCGACTCTCCGCGTCGATAGCGTTCAAAACCACTGAATTCATCGCTGTCACGTCGCGCAGCACTCACCCCTTCGCCCGAATCTGCGGAGGACTGTAACGGCCTCAACATTTTCGGCCGGGGGTACACCAGACAGTGCCAGTCCATCATGGGCATCGCCCAGCACCGGAGAATGCCCAGCGGAAAGTCGGAGCGCAATTGCAGACGCCCCGGCTGAAGACGGCCTCTACTGGTCGCCGGGTACGGCATACGCAGCTCGTAGTGCTGCCCGGCTCTGGGCATTTCGCAGATTACCGTTCTCTGCTCGGCAAAACTGAGCTGGAGTTGATAGCGCGGCCGCGAGCCACTATCGAGATGCAAATGAAAATGGGCGGTTTCGCCGGCAAACACTGGCTCACTATTACCCGCCTGGATCCGCAGTCCGGAAAGATTGATATAGGTATGAAGAATCGTGATGATTGATACGCTGAAGAGCGCAAAGACCAGCATGAAAATGAGGTTATTCTGGTAATTAATCGCCAGCAGCAGCAATCCTAGCAACAGTGCGCCGAATCCCAGCCCCACCGAAGAAGGGAAAATAAAAATGCGATTCTGTTGCAGAGTCAGTGCACTGACCGGGGGATTGCGCCGGGCAATCCAGGCATTCATGCGCCGACGGAACGCCGCTCGCAATCGCTTCACCTCAGGCCAGCACTGCCACGTCTGACAACATGTGCTGCACTAACTCCGCCCCGTCGGCACTGCTGTCTGTGGCCGCTTGCAAGCGGTGAGCAGCCACCGGCTCTAATACCGCCTGCACATCGTCGGGCAGCACGTAGTCACGACCTTCCAACAGCGCCCAGGCCTTGGCACATTGCAGAAGTGCCAGCGCCGCCCGTGTCGACAGGCCAAAAGCAAAACGCGCATCTTCACGACTGAAGGCCACCAGACGTTGGATATAGCTGATCACACTATCGCGAGCTTCTACCTGTTTTACCCGCTCGCGCAGCGCAAGAATTTGCGGCCCATCCAGCTTCGCCTGCAAGTTCACCAGCTGCTCTCGCGGATCGCCGCCCTGCAGGAGCGACCGCTCTGAGCGAGCATCCGGGTACCCCAGAGAAATCCGCATTAGGAAACGATCCAGTTGCGACTCCGGTAAAGGAAACGTGCCCGATTGATACCAGGGGTTCTGGGTTGCCATGACAAAAAACGGCTGAGGCAGCTCTCGGGTCTCCCCTTCTACCGTCACCCGCCCTTCTGCCATCGCTTCCAGCAGCGCGCTCTGGGTTTTAGGGCTGGCACGATTAATCTCGTCCGCCAGCAAAAACTGGGTGAACACCGGCCCGGCATGAAAGTGGAAGGCGTTGCTGTTGCGGTCAAAAATCGACACGCCGAGAATATCTGAAGGCAACATATCGCTGGTGAATTGTACTCGGCGATAGCTCAGGCCAGTAACTCTTGCAAAGGCCTGGGACAGCGTGGTTTTCCCCACGCCGGGCAAATCCTCTATCAACAGATGCCCACCTGCCAACAGGCAGCAAAACGCCTGTTGCACCTGCCTCTCCTTGCCCAGCACAATCCCGCCAACCTCATTGGCTGCAGTGCGTAGTTCCTCAGACGTTGAGCGCATCGAGTCCCCGCTGCAAATCGGCCTTCAGATCACGCACATCCTCAAGCCCCACAGCCAAGCGAATCAGGTTATCGCGAATACCACTGCGGCTGCGCTCATCGGCACTCAAGCGCCCATGTGTCGTGGTGCCGGGGTGCACAATCGTGGTTTTGGCATCACCGAGATTGGCAGTGATCGATACCAACCGCGTTGCATTGATAAAACGCCAGGCTGACTCGCGATCGCCACCTGCCACCTCGAAAGACAGGACACCGCCAAAAGCGGCCTGCTGCTTGGCCGCCAGCGCATGTCCGGGATGCGATGGCAGTCCCGCGTAATACACTTTCTCAATGCCGGGCTGCTCATCCAGCCACTGTGCCAGCGCCAGGGCATTCGCGCTGTGAGCCATCATTCGCAGTCGCAGCGTCTCCAGGCCTTTGAGAAACACCCAGGCATTGAACGGGCTCATACTCGGCCCGCAGCTACGGATAAACGCCAGCACCTCGTCGGTGTGTTCACGCCGCCCAACCACCGCGCCACCCACGCATCGCCCCTGACCATCGAGGTATTTGGTTGCGGAATGCACGACGATGTCGGCACCGAGGGCCAGCGGCTTTTGTAATGCAGGGGTGCAGAAACAGTTATCGACCACCAGCAGGCAGTTATGCTCATGAGCCAGCGTGGCGAGCGCAGAAATATCGGCAATCTCAGAAAGCGGATTGGAAGGCGACTCCAGAAATAGCAGTTGCGTTTCAGGACGAATCGCCTCGCGCCACGCGTTCAAGTCCAGCGGCGAGACGAAGCTGCAACTGACCCCCATTTTCCCCATATATTTGTTCAGCAGCACCGTGGTAGTGCCAAACACGCTGTGAGAACAGACCACATGGTCGCCACTTTTCAGCAGTGCCATACAGGTACTGAGGATGGCTGCCATTCCAGAAGAGGTGGCAACGGCGGCCTCGCCGCCTTCCATCGCGGCAATACGCTCCTCGAAGGTGCGGACCGTCGGATTGGTATAGCGAGAGTAGACATTTCCCGGCTGCTCTCCGGAAAAACGTGCAGCGGCTTCTTCTGCCGAGGCAAAGACATAACTCGACGTGGTGAAGATGGGTTCGCTATGCTCCCCTTCGGCCGTGCGCTGTTGACCGCCGCGGACAGCCAGGGTATCCAGCTCGGCTTCGCGCAAAACCGCGTCGCGCTGTGCCTGATAATCAGAATCCGTAGTCACGCTGTAGCCTCAAGATGCGTCGTTATGCAGCCCGACCAGGGCGCCGTCACCCGCGGCGGCATTGCGCGCGGATTGTTTGGCGTCATTGCGGTCAGCCGCCAGTTTATCGAGATAGGACTGATCGACATCTCCTGTCACGTAGTCACCATCGAACACCGAGCAATCAAACGCGTGAATATTCGGATTCCCTTCAGCAGAGCACTCCACCAAGTCAGGCAGGTCCTGATACAACAGCCAGTCAGCGCCGATCTCAGCCTGCACCTCGTCAACACTCCGGCCGTGGGCAATCAGCTCTTCCGCCGATGGCATATCTATACCGTAGACATTCGGGTAGCGCACCGGCGGTGCCGCGGACGCAAAATACACTTTGCGCGCCCCCGCATCCCGCGCCATTTCAATAATCTGCTCACAAGTCGTACCGCGAACAATGGAGTCGTCCACCAGCATGACGTTTTTGCCCTTGAACTCCAGGCCGATCGCATTGAGCTTCTGCTTGACCGATTTTTTGCGGGCGCTCTGCCCCGGCATAATGAACGTCCGGCCAATATAGCGGTTTTTAACCAGGCCCTCGCGGAATTTCACGCCCAACACAGCCGCCATGGATTGCGCGGCAATACGGCTGGAATCAGGAATGGGCACAATCACGTCGATGTCGTGGTCGGGACGCTCGCGAAGGACTTTCTCTGCCAGCCTCTCGCCCTGACGCAGGCGCGATTTGTATACCGATACACCGTCCATAATGGAATCGGGACGGGCAAAATACACATGTTCGAAAATACAGGGGCGACACTGCGTTGCTTCGGCGCACTGGCGCACATGAATGTCGCCATCCACACTGATAAATACGGCCTCGCCCGGCGCAACATCACCCACTAATTTGAAACCCAGCGCATCCAGCGCAACGCTCTCTGACGCGAGCATATACTCCTTGCCGGCATCGCTCTCCCGCATACCGTAAACCAGCGGCCGAATGCCGTTGGGGTCACGAAAACCAACAATGCCATAGCTGGCGACCATCGCTACCACGGCATAGCCACCGCGACAGCGCTTGTGCACGCCTTCCACCGCCGAAAACAGATCGTCAGCGCTGGGCACGAGCTTGCCAAGACGCTGAAGCTCGTGGGCGAAGATGTTCAACAACACCTCCGAGTCAGACTCGGTGTTCAGGTGCCGCAGGTCTGACTGAAACAATTCCTGCGACAACAGCTCGGAGTTGGTCAGGTTACCGTTGTGCGCCAGACTGATGCCATAGGGAGAGTTCACGTAGAACGGTTGAGCCAGCGCCGGACTGGAGCTGCCCGCCGTGGGGTAACGCACATGGGCAATACCCATATTACCCAGCAGGCGTTGCATGTGGCGGGTATGAAAGACATCCCGAACTAGGCCGTTGCCCTTGCGCTGATTGAGACGGCCATCCTGGCAAGTCACAATGCCAGCGGCGTCCTGGCCGCGATGTTGAAGCACAGTCAGGGCGTCATAGAGATCCTGATTGACATTGCGTTTGGCGACGATGCCGGCGATACCACACATGCAGCCTTACCTCGTTGTTGCATATCGGTTGGATTAGCGGTGATTGTCCACAAGTGAAGACAGCCAGCCGATGAGATCATTGAATGTCTGTTGCGACCAGTCGCGCATCAGCAAAAATTCGGGAATCAGTTGCGATTGCTGCCACCAGGGATCTTTGTCGATATCGGTCAGCAGCGACGGCATCAGCACCAGCAGAGCCAGCACGACGATCATTCCCCGCGTCGCACCAAATATCATGCCCAGCAGCCGGTCTGTGCCGCTGAGTCCGGTACGCTTAACCAGCTCAGCAATGACATGGGTGGCAAGACTGCCCAGCACTAATGTGCCGGTAAACAGCAAAACATAGGCCAGAATATCGCGAAGATAGGGCTTCTCGACCATGGATTCGAGCAAGCCGACCATCGGTGTATGGAACGCCAGCGCAACAAAAAAGGCCGCAGCCCAGGAGACCAGTGACAGAGCTTCACGCACAAAACCGCGCAACAAGCTGATAAGCGAGGATACGACAACAATGCCAAGAATGGCCCAGTCTGCCCAGTTAAAGCTCGTCAGCACCGCAGGCGGCTCCAAGAATCTTTGAAGGGGCGAATTCTACCAAGCTGAGCAGGCCAGCCCAAGCCTTTATCCTTCAAAACGGCTGAGGATCGACTTCAATTCAAATCGCCGGTTGATTTCCGCCTGCAGTGACTCCGCCCGCTCGCGGTTCAACGCAGGACCCACCAACACCCGATAAAGGGTGCCGCTGCTGCGTTTCAGTGTTTCCGTGTAAGCTTTATAGCCACCGTCGCGCAGACGTTTTGCCAGCTTCTCGGCATTCGCCTGCTGACCAAAGCTGCCACATTGAATGACCCAGGCAACCGGCAAACCGCGCGCTTCCGCACTGGGTTCCACCGGCGGTGCCGCGGTTTTCGCTTTTTCAGGTGCCGCAGCGGCGGTCTGGGGCTCAGGCTTGGAGACCCGCTTCGGCGCCGTGACCTCGGGCTGCGATACCGCGCGAGGCTCACGCTCGGGTGGAGTGGCTGCCGCCTTAACCCCTTCGCCATTAAAACGAGACGATATCTCCTCCGACGCAGGCGCGATGACCGGCTGCGGCTCGACAATCGGCGCCGATGCCGAAGCGATACCCTCTGGAATACGCGGCTCACTTTCCTGCGGCGTTTCAATACGGGGTTGTGGAGGAATCTGGCTGCTCCGGTCCAGCTTGTACTCAGCCGGACCGGTAAACAGCAGCGACCACAAAATAACGCCGCCACAGAGCAGAACCAGAGTCCCAACCAAACGCTGTCTCATCATCAGTGCAAAGTCTCAACAAACGCGGAAGCGGGCATCGCCTGCATTACCGCAGCAACCGTGAAAAAGGAACCGAAGGCCAGCAGACTATCATCTTTGCCCAGCCCAGCGCGAACGCCCGCCAAACTCTCAGGCAAGGGCGCTATCATGTGGATCGCCGCATCCGACACGCCAGCAGCAATCAGTTGCTGCTTGAGCTTCTCAGGGGACATCGCTCGTTCAACCCCGGGCAAGGGAGGCAGATACCACTGCCGCACCAGTGGCGTAAAATCAGCCAGACTTTCCCCCAATTCCTTGTCGGCCATTACCGCAAATACCGCGTCTACATTGCCCTTCTCAAGCAGTTCTGGAAGGCGCTCTCGCAGACGTGCCAGCGCCGCCGGGTTGTGGGCCACATCCAGCATCAAACGGTGATCTCGCAAAGCCAAGCATTCCCCCCGAGCGGGGATATGTACCAGACGAAGCCCCTCTCGAATCGCCGATTCGGGGACATCAAAAGGCAACTGCATGATGGCCTGTATTACGGTTGCGGCATTGTCCAGCAGCACAGCGGGACAGGGCAGATTTTTCATTTCACAGGCCTGCCCCAGTCGATTCACGCCGTGCCAATGCCAGTTATCGCCGACATGTTCCAGACCGAAGTCGTCACCTCGCTCAATCAGCCGCGCCAGGCAAGCAGCGGCCATTTCGCCAACAGCGGGGCTGCGCCGGGTATCACCGAATACCACAGGGCGACCACGTCGCATAATACCGGCTTTTTCCCGGGCGATGGTCTCGCGATCATTACCCAACCAAGCCTGATGATCGAGATCGACGGAGCTAATCACGGCCACATCGGCATCGACAATATTGACCGCATCCAGGCGACCGCCCAAGCCAACTTCCAGCACGAGCACATCGGGCTGCGTCTCGGAAAACAACTGCAGGGCTGCCAGCGTGCCAAACTCAAAATACGTCAGGGAAGTGCCCCGCCGCGCCTGATCCACAATCTCAAAGGCATGACACAGTGCGGCATCGCTGACCGGCTCGCCATCAATGACAATCCGTTCGTTGTAGCGAAGAAGATGGGGGGAAGTGTAAGCGCCAACCGATAGGCCCGCGCATTGGAATATCTGTGATAACAGCGCAACGCAGGAGCCTTTACCATTGGTGCCGGCCACCGTAATGATGGGCATACCCAACGACAGATCCATCTGCCGGGCTACCTCGGCTATGCGCTCAAGCCCCAGATCGATCTGCCTCGGGTGCTGCGCCTCCATCCATTGCAGCCAGTCCTGCAACTGCTCAAATCGCATGGGGCGCGGTCACTCAGTGCTGATAGTAGGTCATGTTGCCCAGCAGGCGGGCAAGCGTCTCGGGCAGTTCTGCGCGGCGAACGATCATATCGATGGCACCGTGTTCCAACAGGAATTCACTGCGCTGGAAGCCTGGCGGCAATTTCTGGCGGATGGTCTGCTCGATGATATTGGGCCCTGCAAAGCCCGCGCGGGCGCCTGGCTCAGCAACATTGATGTCGCCCAGCAAGGCCAGACTGGCGGACACTCCGCCATAGATCGGGTCAGTCATCACCGAAATATAGGGTACCCCATTCTGCTTGAGGCGCTCCAACACCGCGCTGGTTTTTGCCATCTGCATCAGCGAGATCAAGGCTTCCTGCATACGGGCACCCCCGGAGGCAGAGAAACACACCAGTGGGCGGCGCTCTTTCAGCGCAACGTTGGCGGCCTGGGTGAACTTCTCTCCAACCGCAGACCCCATTGAGCCGCCGTGAAAGTTGAATTCAAAGGCAACGGTAACGACCGGCACTGACTTTACGGTGCCTTTATAAGCGATCAGCGCGTCTTTCTCGCCAGTGCTCTTCTGCGCCGCCGTCAAACGGTCCCGGTATTTCTTCTTGTCCTTGAATTTCAAGCGATCAACGGGCTCGATTTCCGTCAGGATTTCCTCACGACCTTCCTCGTCCAGAAACAGTGCAATACGACGGCGCGCACCAATGCGCATGTGGTGATCGCACTTGGGACATACATCCAGGTTGGCTTCCAGCTCAGGGCGATACAGGACCGCATCGCACTTTACGCATTTCTTCCAAAGACCTTCAGGCACCACGCCACCAGACTTACGCTTTTCCGCGTTTTCTGACCGCCGCACGCCCGAGGGGAGAATTTTATCTACCCAGCTCATTGTTATTTCCTGTCTATCGTTGTCAGTTTATCGCCCGCACCGCATCTCAGGCGGCGTCGATAGCGCTGCGGATATCGGCGATCAAACTCACCGCCTCCGCAATATGCTGCTCAGTATCTTTACTCATGTCGCGATTGGCAAGGCGATCTACCAGCGCGCTGCCCACAACAACGCCCTCACAAAGAGGTGCGATAGCGGCAGCCGATGCCCGGTCCTTGATACCAAAGCCGACCGTTACCGGCAGAGAGCTGTGCGCTTTAATTCGCGCCAGCAAGGCCTGCACACTTTCCACGTCAAGGTTACCGGCTCCGGTCACACCTTTCAGTGACACACAATACAAATAGCCGCTGGCAAGCGCCGCCACTTTGGCCATACGCTCATCACTGCTGGTCGGCGCCAGCAGGAAAATATTATCCATGCCACCGTCTTTCAACAGACGACTGGTTTCCTCTGCCTCTTCCGGCGGCATATCTACCGTCAGCAGACCGTCGACCCCTGCCGCCTTCGCTCGGCTCGCAAAGATGGTGTACCCCATGCGTTCCACCGGATTGGTGTAGCCCATCAGTACCACCGGGGTATCGCTGTCATCGCGACGGAATTCGGCCACCATTTCCAGCACCTGGGTCAGGCTGACATGGTGCGCCAGCGCCCGCTCATGCGCGAGCTGAATAGTCGGCCCTTCCGCCATCGGATCGGAAAACGGCACTCCCAGTTCCAAAATATCGGCACCGCTCGCCACCAGCGCGTGCATCAGCTTAACGGTATATCCGGGCGCGGGATCACCGGCCACAATATAAGGCACCAATGCCTTGCGGCCGGCGGCCTCCAGTTGTTCAAAAACCTTTGCTAGACGACTCAATGTAAAACCTTCCCGTCAATCAATACCGATGCCGTCAATGCCGGCAACCGTGTGAATATCCTTGTCTCCCCGTCCAGACAAATTGACCACGATGCTCTGATCCGGCCGCATCGTCGCCGCCAGCTTCTCGGCATAAGCGACCGCGTGACTGGACTCCAGCGCGGGCATAATACCCTCTACCAGCGTCAGCTTACGGAATGCCGTCAATGCTTCGTCGTCATTGATCGCCACATAGTTCACGCGACCAATGTCCTTCAGCCAGGAGTGCTCGGGCCCGACGCCGGGGTAGTCTAAGCCCGCCGAGACCGAGTGCGTGTGCATAATCTGTCCCGCTTCGTCCTGCATCAGATAGGTGCGATTACCGTGCAACACGCCCGGAATGCCGTCGCTCAGCGGCGCGGCATGTTCGCCACTGGCAACGCCATGGCCACCCGCTTCGACACCATACATGGCCACATCTTCATCGGTGAGGAAAGGATGGAACAGGCCAATGGCATTCGAGCCGCCGCCCACACAGGCAACCAGCGCATCGGGAAGACGACCAGTTTGTTCAAGGTGCTGCTCTCGCGCTTCACGACCAATCACCGACTGAAAATCGCGCACCAGCATCGGATAGGGATGCGGGCCCGCCGCCGTACCGATGATGTAGAAGGTATCATCGACATTGGTTACCCAGTCGCGCATGGCTTCGTTCATCGCGTCTTTCAGCGTGCGAGAACCAGATTTGACAGAAATAACCTCTGCGCCCAGCAGTTTCATCCGGTAGACATTCAGCGCTTGGCGACGGATATCTTCCTCGCCCATAAACACCTGACAATCCATCCCCAGCCGCGCCGCAACGGTCGCCGAGGCAACACCGTGCTGCCCTGCACCGGTTTCAGCGATAACGCGCTTTTTACCCATGTATTTGGCAAGCAATGCCTGCCCAATGGTGTTGTTCACCTTGTGGGCACCGGTATGGTTCAGGTCTTCACGCTTCAAATATATCTGCGCCCCGCCCACTTCGCGAGACCAGCGCTCAGCGTGATACAGCGGAGACGGACGCCCGACATAGTGCGCCAGATCGCGATCAAACTCTGCACGAAAATCCTTGTCTTGGCTCAGCTTGCGGTAATTCTCCGCCAGCTCATCGAGCGCGTAAATCAGGGTCTCTGAAACAAAGCGACCACCGTAAGGGCCGAAGTGCCCTTCAGCGTTCGGGTACTGGCTGTAATCGATAAATTCTGACTGCTTGCTCACTCAAAACTCCCGTCGGTCAGCGTCTGCGACCGCTTGAATAAATTGCCGAATGCGTACGGCGCTCTTCACGCCCGGCGATGCTTCGACGCCCCCGCTGACATCCACAGCCCAAGGTCGGCAACTGGCAATTCCCTCGGCGACGTTGTCGCTAGTCAGGCCACCGGCCAGTAACAGAGGAAAATCCCGTTCACCGGGAATGCGCTGCCAATCAAATGACTCACCCGTGCCACCCGGCACGCCGGGTTTATAACTGTCCAGCAGTATCGCCCTGGCGCCTGGGTACTTGCCGGCCTCTCGGGCGACGTCCACACCGTCTTTCATCCGCAGCGCGCGTATATAGGGGTAACCGAAAGATTCGCAAAATGCCGGCGATTCGTCACCGTGAAACTGCACGAGGTCCAATGGACATTGCGCCAGCACAGCGCGCAACTGTTCTTCATCGGCATTCACAAACAGACCGACAGTACTGACGAAAGCGGGCAATTTACGAACGATTTCGGCTGCCTGTTCAACGCTTACCGCACGCGGGCTTTTTTCGTAAAACACAAAGCCCAGCGCATCCGCTCCGGCCTCGAGCGCCGCTTTGGCGTCCGGCAGGCTACGAATGCCACAAATTTTTACGCGGGTACGAAACACTCAGATTCTGCCAAGGGATTAAACAGGCGCCAATACTAGCAAATTTCACGACGCGCTGCCGCAAAATCACTGTCTGGAAAACGACTAATTTCAAGGCTGCCGCCACTCGGGAGCAAACTCTTCGCAATGCCAAAAGAGGCCGACACGGCGGCTTAAGTCAGGCAGGCACAAAGGCGCGAATAAACTCCGGCCCCGGCGACTGTTTCGGCAAATCATAGTCGTCGGGGTAAGACACATCCACCAGATACAAACCATGCGGCTTGGCCGTCACACCACCCTTAGTCCGATCACGCGTTGCCAGCACATCAGCCGTCCAGCCGGGCGATTGCTGGCCGCTGCCTACCGCCATTAATACACCGGCAATATTCCTGACCATGTGATGCAAAAACGCATTACCCTGAATATCAATCATCACCAAGCGACCAAAACGCGTCACGCTGATAAAATGAATATTGCGCATTGGACTGAGAGACTGGCATGAGGCCGCTCGAAATGCGCTGAAATCCTGTTCACCGAGCAAGCACTGAGCTTCGCGGTGCATCAGCTCCGCATCCAACGGCAAATCAAAATGCGTCACACCTCCGACAAGGTGAGCAGAACGCCGCGCCTGATTTAAAATCAGATAACGATAGCGCCGCGCCGTTGCGGAAAACCTGGCATGAAAATCCTCGCAGACCGGGCGCACCCATTTGGCCGCCACATCGTTCGGCAGCAGAGCATTGCTGCCCGCCAGCCAGGCTTTGGCCGAGCGCGCCACCGGGGCGTCGAAGTGAACGACCTGATGGCTGGCATGAACCCCAGCATCCGTGCGCCCCGCACAGAGAATACTGACCGGCTGGGCTGCCACATGGCTGACGGCGGACTCTACCGCCGCCTGCACACTGCTCACATGGGGTTTATCCTGCCGCTGCCAACCGCGGTAAGCACTGCCCTGATATTCCAGGGCCATGGCAATGCGAGTGCCGGGAGGAAGTGGAGTCGGGTCGGCACGCTCAAAGGCCGACCCGTTGGATTGCATACGGCTCACGTCAGTGAAGTTGATCCAGGAGGGACTGGGCCTCAGCTTTTTGTGCGTCGTCGCCGGACTCAATCACCTCAGTCAGCAGGTCTCGGGCACTGTCGCCATCACCCATATCAGCAAAGGCTCGGGCCAGATCCAGCTTGTTAGCAACATCATCGCTATCCGAAAGCGCCGCCTCGCCGTCTGCGTCCATGGCATCAACTGAAAACTCATCAAAGACCAGATCGTTGAGATCCAGCTCGCTGTCGCCATCACCCAACGACACCGCAGGGTCGTCATCGACTTCTGCGTCAGCCGTATCAACAAGCGTCTCGAGCAATTGCTCGTCGTTATCAGCCGTCTTGTCTTCTGCAAAAGACAAGCCTTCAACTTCAGCATCCAACTCCGCCAATGCCGAATCCAGATCCAACTCCGGCTCACTGCCCTCGCCTTCGGAAATTTCCAAGGCAGGCTCGTCGCCGACCTCAATATCGACAGCCCCCAAATCATCGTCAGGCGAGTCAAAAGTCGTCAGCTCGGGCAGCGTATCTTCGTCGCGACTCAGCTCAACGTCACGGGTGTCGTCATCCAAGTCAAAATCACCCAGCTCACTCTCAGCCGTATCACCACTCAGATCAACACTGGTCGGCTCCGCACTGTCGGCACTCGCATCATTTGCGGTCGACAGATCATCCATATTGAAATCAAAATCAGCAAGATCGAGCTCATCACCTTCAGCAGATGTATTGGGCTCAGAACCGTCGGTGGTGACAGGCGTTTCTAACTGCTCTTCAACAGCGGGCGCCTCGTTCTCCCCGGCCGATGACAGGAATGCATCGTCAAGCGAGAATTCTTCATCGGCATCCTCAGCAACAAACACGGATTCCTCACTATCGGACTCCGCGTCGACAGGCGAGTCTTCGTCAAGGGAAGATGACAACGGCGACTCTGAGGATGCCTCCAAACTATCCAAGCTATCGAGGTCAAAGTCACTGTCTAGATCGAGTTCGAAATCGGCCAACTCATCCTCAGCCACTTCCGGCTCGCCTTCCACGACGGGCTCTGCATCCGACTCCAGCGAACGCGCATTGTCATCCGAGGCAGTTGCATCGACGGCACTTTCGTCGAACACACTCTCGTCAAAACTCAGCTCATCAGGCGCGTCTGCCGTATTCGCAACCCCGCCTTTAGGCGTCTCGTCGTCAAGGAATGCCAGCTCTTCGTCAAGATCATCCAGAGCATCAGATGCAGAGGCAGTTTCGACATCAGCCTCCAACCAGTCACTGACGCCCTCAATCGCCGACATGGACTCTTTTACCTGTGCCAAAGCAGCACTGTCGCCGGATGCTTCAAGCTGGCGATACGCATCAAGGAAATTGTCGCGATCGCGAGTATCCAGATAGATATCCAGCAGTTTGCATTGCAGCTCGGTATTTTCGGGCTCGTTCGCAATCGCCGTTTTCAGCAAGCTGGCAGCCTGGTCATAGCGACCATAGGCGACGTAGATTTCCGCTTCGGAGATGACATCGCTGGTCTGAGCCTGAACAGGCTCATTGGCAGACTCGGCGGCAACCGCGCTGTTCTCATCATCGGTATCAACCGGAGAGTCGTCCAGGGAGTCAAAATCAAAGTTGCTGATTGCGTCAGTCGCCAGTGCATCGCTGCCCTCCGATGACTCACCCTCAGCACCCTCTACCGGTGTTTCAGCCGCTTGAGCGTCATCGCTTGCAACCGCCAGATTGTCAAAACTCGGCTCGCGAGGTTCCTCTCCCCGCGCACGTCGACGGAGCGCCAGTACCAGCAGCAAGAACAAAGCGACACCGGCTGCCAAGTAGCGGTAAAGCGGTGTTTCGTACCAAGCCGCCGATGCAGTTGCGGGTGCCGACGATGTCTGAGGCGGCACCGACTCTTCTGCCGTCGACTCTTCCGCAGCCGACTCAACCGCGACTTCAGGCTCAGCAGATACGGCGGACTCGGCAGCAGCAACGCTATCGATAGACTCCTCGTCGGCAGCGGTTTCCTCTGTCACCATATCGCTGGCAGACTCGACCGCATCGGCATCACCCGTTACCGACTCTTCTTCAGCGGCGACATCGCCGCTCGACGCACCCGCCTGTAACGCTGCGAGTTCACTATTTTTCAGGGCGATCAACTTTTGCAGTGTATCGATCTGCTTTTCCATTTCCCGGACACGGCTCGCCATCGCCGCATTTTCCAGCTGAGCCTTTTCCAGCGCTTCTTGCTCTTGCTGAAGACGCTGCTCCAACTCGCCCTCACCGCCTTCTGCGCCCTCGCCAGCGCTGCCGATACTGAAGCGCACATCATCGGTTGCACCATCCGTTTCCGGTTTAGCTTCTGCCGCCGACGTTGCATCCAGTTGCGGCCCTTGCGGCGCCAACTGAGAACCGCTTGGCGCGGTGACTGTCGAGGATGGGGAAACGCGTCCACTGCGCCAATCGCGCGCCTGCTTTCGCACTTCCTCGAGCGCATCTTGCTTATTCAAGGCCTTGGCTTCAGCCTCTGTCGGCGCTTGCAGCAGATAGCCCGATTTGATGCGATTAACATTGTTGCCGATAAACGCATCAGGATTTTTACGCAGCACCGCGATCATGGTCTGCTCGGTGGTGACATCCGCGCTCGGGCGAAGCCGGGAGGCAATACGCCACATGGTGTCGTGATGCTGAACCCGGTAGGCGCCGTCGTCACCACTGGCAGGCAGCGCAGTCTGCTCGGCTGCCGGGCGAGGCCGTCGGGCACCCGCACTGTCAGAGCTGATTGCGGTCGAGGTAAAAGTGGCCGTGCCAGCGGCAGGTGATGGCGTATCCGCGCTACTCGGTGCAGCAGGAGTGCTCACCGTTGCCGATGACGCGGTTGGCGCGACGACCGGCGCACTGCTGAACTCAGGCAAGTCGAGCAAGACGGTGTATTCACGCAACATGCGGCCATTCGGCCAACGCACTTCGACAATGAAATCCAGGTAAGGCTCAACGACCGGCTGCGGTGTGGACACCACAATACGTCCGCGTCCGTCGTCACCGACTTCGACCAAAAACTCCAGACTATTCAGGAACTGCGTGCGATCAATACCGGCATTTTTGAAGGCCTGCTGGTCAGCCAGCTCTACGCGAAGCTGAGCAGCCTCCAGGCCTTTCGCATCCCTCAACGGGATAAACGCCTTGAAGGGCTGATTCAGAGTGGATGCCGTAGCAATATCACCGACCCCCAACGCACTCGCCAGTTGTCCGTGCATAGCACCTGCTACAAATACCGCCAGGGCCAGACTCTTCCTCATATTTCCACCGTCTCGTTGCTGCGCCACATTCATCCCGTTTGCAACCGGGCTGTGGTGGCGGGTATTCCGAATTGTCCGCAGCAAGAGCCGCAAACCATGGGCGCCGATTTTCTAGAATTGTTCTCGGATAATAAGCGTAAATATTAGCTATGTGTCGCTTTTTATCAAGATTTTGAGCGCAGCAATAGTGTTAAGTACCACACCTTTGCGTAAATTGTCGGCAACTATCGCACAACGAAAAACCGTGTCACTTTGGCGATCAAGGGTCAGATTGCTGATATCGATACCCTCGCTCTCGGCCAAACCGGCCGGACTCGCCAGCTCACCATCATCTCCGGGAAAGAGACGGAAACGCTCATCGGCCAACAAGGTCGCCCGCAATTCAGACAGCACTACCGGTGCATCGCACGCTACACGAAGCATCACACAGTGCCCGTAAAATACCGGCGCCAGCATCGATTGGCAGCTCACTTCCACACTCTGCTCTGTGCTGCTGAGCAAGCGGCCAAGATTGTGTTCAATCTCGGCGCTGACATCCGCCGACAGAGGCAGGACATTGAAGGCGATCTGAGCACCCAAGGCCGATTCTTCGAGCCCCTGGCCGTTGAGCAGTCTCGCGCTCTCTGCCGCCAGCGCATTTACTGCTGTCTGACCGGCCGAGGACACTGGCTGAGCAACGGCCAGATCGACGCGACGAATGCCCGGCACAACGGCCAGCACCGCTGCCACATGAGCACTTACCGCATCGGCAATCGCCAATACGCGAGCATCGCGATCCAGAGCGCCACCTGCAAACAAGGGCACGTCGTCGCGCTGGGCCAGCACATCACTGGCATCCAGCACGCAACACGCAGATGCCTCAGCGCGCTCGATCATATCGGGCTGGTGGGTTCCCGGCATCAGCAGCAAGAAGCTGAACGCCGCCGGGTCCAGCGCATCCAGCGACCGAACATCCAGAGGTCTGCCTGCATACATCGCTGGCTCGTAGTCATCAGCTGAAGCACTGAACAGCTTTACGGTATCCACTACCGCCGAATCCGACAGTGCTTCCAGCAGTTGATCAAGCGCCAGACTGTCGCCCGCAATAATCGCCAGTGAAGTCATCAGGCAATATCGCCGCGAATAATACGCAACATGCGACGCAGCGGCTCGGCAGCGCCCCACAGCAACTGGTCGCCCACCGTAAAGGCGGACAGATACTGGCTGCCCATATTCAGCTTGCGCAGACGACCGACAGGAACACCCAATGTGCCGGTCACGGCGGTCGGCGTGAGACGCTTCAGGGTTTCGTCGCGGTCATTCGGCACCACGTCCACCCAGTCATTGGCACTGGCAATGATCTGCTCTACATCGCTCATTGCCACCTCTTTATTCAGCTTGATGGTCAGCGCCTGACTGTGGCAACGCATCGCACCGATGCGCACACAGGTGCCGTCAATCGCGATGGGGGACTCACTGCGACCCAGAATCTTGTTGGTCTCGGCCTGCCCTTTCCACTCTTCTCGGCTCTGACCATTTTCCAACTGAGTATCAATCCACGGCAGCAGACTGCCCGCCAGTGCGTGACCAAACTCATTCGTCGGGAAAGCATCAGCACGCATGGCCTCGGCCACTTTGCGGTCGATATCGAGGATATTGCTGCGCGCGTCCGCCAGTTCCGGGGCCACAGCATCGCGAATGGCGCCCATTTGGCTGATCAGCTCGCGCATATTTTTGGCACCGGCACCACTGGCCGCCTGATAGGTCTGGGCACTGACCCACTCCACCAGACCTTCGCGGAACAGGCCGCCGATCGCCATCAGCATCAGGCTGACGGTGCAGTTACCGCCGATGTAGTTCTTCACACCGCGCTGCAAGCCATCTTTCACCACATCAAGGTTGACCGGGTCAAGGACGATGATCGCGTCATCGGCCATGCGCAGCGACGATGCCGCATCGATCCAGTAGCCCTGCCAGCCGCTGGCGCGCAGATCGGCGAACACGGCCTTGGTGTAATCGCCACCCTGGCAGGAAATAATCGCGTCCATTTCCGCCAGCGCAGAAATATCATGGGCATCTTTCAACGGTGCCGTTTCACGGCCGATATCGGGCCCCTGACCACCCACGTTCGAGGTGGTGAAAAACTGCGGCTCAATACCGTCAAAATCGTTTTCGTCCAGCATGCGACCCATCAGCACCGAGCCGACCATGCCGCGCCAACCTACAAATCCTACTTTCATATTCGTTCTCCTCTTGCCTTAATGAGGGGCGCCTAGCGCCCATGGCATTGCCCGCGCCGTGCGCGGGATGTTGAACACGACTCAGGCTTAGCCCAACGCCGCCAGAACAGCATCACCCATCTCTGCTGTGCTCACTTTTTTGCAGCCTTCTGAATAGATATCGGCGGTGCGCAGCCCCTGATCCAGTACACGGCTGACCGCATCTTCAATCGCCTGAGCGGCCTCGGGCTCAGACAAGGAGTAACGCAGCATCATCGCCACCGACAGAATCGTCGCCAGCGGATTGGCAATACCCTGCCCGGCGATATCTGGCGCACTGCCGTGACAGGGCTCATACATACCGCGACCATTCACATCCAGCGATGCCGAGGGGAGCATACCGATAGATCCCGTGAGCATTGCCGCTGCGTCAGAAAGAATGTCGCCAAACATATTGCCGGTGACCATCACGTCAAACTGCTTGGGCGCGCGAATCAGCTGCATCGCCGCATTGTCCACGTACATGTGGCTCAGTTCGACATCCGGGTAATCCTTGGCCATTTCCTCAACCACTTCCCGCCACAGCATAGTCACTTCAAGCACATTGGCTTTGTCGACACTGCACAGGCGGCCGCCGCGCTTCTGCGCCAGCTCGAACGCCACTTTGGCGATACGACGAATCTGTGATTCATCGTACACGTAGGTGTTAAAGCCTTCGCGTTCACCGTTCTCCAGTTCGCGAATACCTCGTGGCTGACCGAAGTAAATGCCGCCGGTTAATTCACGGACGATCAGAATATCCAAACCAGCAACCAGCTCGGGCTTCAGCGAGGACGCATCGGCGAGCTGCGGATAGAGGATCGCCGGGCGCAGATTGCCAAACAGATCCAAACGCTTACGGATCTCCAGCAAGCCGCCTTTTTCAGGGCGCTCCGCGGGGGGCAGGCTGTCCCATTTCGGCCCGCCTACCGCGCCGAGAAGAATCGCATCAGCGGCTTCACACTTGGCAAAGGTTTCGTCGGGCAGTGCTTTGCCCACCGCGTCAATCGCCGCGCCGCCCAGCAGAGCTTCATCCAATTCCAGATTGAGTTGCTGACGCTCATTGATCGCTTCCAGCACTTTGCGGGCTTCCGCCATAATTTCCGGGCCGATACCATCACCAGCCAGCATCAGAACCTTGCGTGCAGTCATTTCAGACACCTTGATTTTCCTTTCAAAAATACGGGGTTTATGCCGAGTGCTCTCGGAACAGCCAGGGCGACTTTTGCTGCCAGGCCTTTTCAAATTCACGGATGTCATCGGCATCCTGCAACGTCAGGCCGATATCATCCAAACCGTTAATCAGGCAGTGCTTGCGGAAGGCATCAACCTCGAAGGCAATCTCTTGGCCGTCCGGCGTACGGATACACTGCGCAGGCAGGTCAATCGTCAGACGATAGCCTTCCTCGGCATACATGGCCTTGAACAGTGCATCGACTGTCTCTGCTGGCAAAACGATAGGCAGAATGCCGTTCTTGAAACAGTTGTTGAAGAAAATATCCGCAAAGCTCGGCGCGATAATACAGCGAAAACCATAATCTTCCAGCGCCCATGGGGCGTGCTCGCGACTGGAACCACAGCCGAAGTTTTCGCGAGCCAGCAGAATCGAAGCACCCTGATAACGAGGCTGGTTCAGCGGGAAATCGCTGTTCAGCGGACGGCCTGTACAATCCTGCCCGGGCTGGCCCTCATCGAGGTAGCGAAGCTCATCAAACAGGTTGGGACCAAAGCCGCTGCGCTTGATCGACTTGAGAAACTGCTTGGGGATAATCATGTCGGTATCGACATTGGCGCGATCCATCGGTGCCGCCAAGCCATCTAACTGCGTAAATGCTTTCATGCCTGCTCTCCTCCATTCCAGTCGCGCACATCAACAAAATGGCCGGCGATCGCCGCTGCTGCCGCCATCGCCGGGCTTACCAGATGGGTGCGACCACCGAAGCCCTGACGTCCTTCAAAGTTGCGGTTGGACGTAGATGCGCAATGCTCGCCCTGCCCCAGCTTGTCGGCATTCATCGCCAGACACATGGAGCAACCCGGCTCGCGCCACTGCAGACCGGCTTCAGTAAAGATCTTGTCGAGACCTTCCGCCTCGGCCTGCTTTTTCACCAGTCCACTACCGGGAACCACCAGCGCTTCCTTGAGGGTCGACGCGACTTTTTTACCCTTGACCACCTCGGCAGCCGCGCGCAGATCTTCAATACGCGAATTGGTACAGGAACCAATAAAAACGCGATCAAGCTGGATATCCGTGATCGACTGCCCGGCATTCAAGCCCATATAGCTCAGCGCACGCTCACACGCAGATCGCTTGACCGGATCATTAAAATCGTCGGGAGAAGGCACCTTGGCATTCACCGGCGCCACCATTTCCGGACTGGTCCCCCAGGTCACCTGCGGCTCGATACTGGCGCCATCAAGTTCAATAACTGCGTCAAAATGCGCACCGTCATCACTGTGCAGGGTTTTCCAGAACGCCACCGCCTGGTCCCACTCAGATTCGTTGGGCGCATAGGGGCGACCTTTCACGTAATCAATGGTGATATCGTCTACGGCAACCATGCCGACGCGCGCCCCGGCTTCAATGGCCATATTGCAGATCGTCATACGACCTTCCATGGACATATTGCGAATTACCTCACCGCCAAACTCGATCGCATAGCCAGTACCACCTGCGGTGCCGATTTTGCCGATTACCGCCAGTACGACATCTTTTGCGGTAACGCCGGGGCCGAGTTCACCATCGACGCGTACCAACATATTTTTACTTTTCTTCTGAATAAGGCACTGGGTCGCCAGCACATGCTCCACTTCAGACGTACCGATGCCATGAGCCAACGCGCCCAAGGCACCGTGAGTCGCTGTATGGGAATCGCCACACACAACGGTCATCCCCGGCAGTGTAGCGCCCTGCTCAGGCCCCACCACGTGAACAATCCCTTGTCGCTCGTCGTTGATGGAAAACTCGGTAATACCGAACTCATCGCAGTTCTCGTCGAGGGTTTTCACCTGAATGCGTGACACTTCATCTTGAATGCCCGCCACACCGCCGCTGCGTTCCGCGGTAACGGTGGGGACATTGTGGTCGGGCGTTGCGAGGTTAGCACCGGTCCGCCAGGGACGGCGACCTGCCAGACGCAATCCCTCGAAGGCCTGCGGCGACGTCACTTCGTGGACCAGTTGACGATCAATGTAGATCAACGCGGTGCCGTCATCGCGCTCTTTTACCAGATGCGCGGCCCATAACTTGTCGTAAAGCGTTTGTGCGGCCATAAATCGTCCCCCTGACGTTTTGCTGATGGCGCAATTTTACGCAGCGACCAAAAATAAAACAAATTCATAATTTTCATTATTTGAATTCCAAAATGGAATAGATAAGATGACAGCATGGACACTCAAGCCTTAACAGCGTTCCTGAGCGTAGCCGAATTGCAGTCCTTCTCAGAGGCAGCAGAGAAGCTTCACCTCACGCAGCCTGCGGTGAGCAAACGTATCGCCACTCTGGAAAAACAGCTGGACTGCCGGCTCTTTGACCGAATCGGTCGCCATGTGCACCTAACCGAAGCGGGCCGCTCCCTGCTGCCTATTGCCCAGCGGGTCTTGCAGGAACTGCGCAATGCCCGCCGCCAGATCAACGACCTTCGCGGCACCGTGGCCGGACGCCTGACCATGGGCATCAGCCACCATATTGGCCTGCATCGCCTACCGCCGGTATTGCGGGAATTCACCCGACGCTACCCTGCCGTGCAACTCGATATCGATTTTATGGATTCAGAGCTGGCTCACCAGCGGATTCTGCAGGGCGAAATGGACCTGGCCGTGATTACCCTCTCACCCAGCCAGGAGGAAAACCTGAGTTTTATTCCCGTATGGGAAGACAGCCTGACTGTCGCGGTCTCCAACGATCACCCTCTGGCTGACGCACGACAAGTGAATATTGCGATGCTCAGCCAGCACATCGCCATTCCTCCGGGCCTAAACACCTATACCGGGCAGATTATCAAACAGTTATTTGATGATGCCGGACTGGAAATGGAAATTGGCATGTCCACCAATTATCTTGAGACGATCAAGGTGATGGTCAGCATCGGCCTGGGCTGGAGTATTCTGCCGCATACCTTGCTGGACAGTAGTGTGACCGCCCTGTCGTTGGAAGGCGTGGACTTGCACCGCACGCTGGGCTGCGTCCACCATCGCAAGCGCAGCTTATCGAACGCCGCCGAAGCATTTATCGACCTGCTACCCAGCCCCTGAAGTCAAAAACGCTGCAGGCGTGCTTTAAGTTGCTCAAACTGCTCAGGGGTATCCGCGTCCAGGTAGATTCCTTCATCCTGTACGTCAACGTCATTCAGCCGCTCGGCATTCGCCTGTATCAATGCCCGGGCACCAAACTCTCCGTCCAGCGCCAGAAGCTCCGGCCAAAATTGCCGACCAAAGGCCACCGGATGCCCGGTCTTTCCCGCACAACGCGGTCGAACTATACAATCGCTTGCCGCCGCCTGCGAGACCGCGGCTACGGTTGAGATCCGTAACAGCGGCAAATCTGCCGGCATCACCAACAGCGCATCGGGTAATGGCGTGTTCCCACCCGCCCCTTGCGCAGCTAGCCATTGAGCCAAGCCCTCCGCCAGCGAACTCCCCATACCTTGATGAGCACGAGTGGCATACCAGCAGCGGCCGATAGACGTCTCTCCAAGCACAAGATGTCGATCGGTATCTCGCAATATGGTATTCACATCGAGGCCGGCACGCGCCGCGCGTCGTTGCATCGCCGCCAACATTGAGCAGCCAGGCCGAAGTTCGGCTAAGCGTTTATCCGCCTCACCAAAACGCTGACTCAGCCCTGCAGCGAGCAGAAATATCGGTATCGCCACCGCTCAGCCACCCGCACCGCTTCTTAGCTGCACCAGCTCGGCCATCACCGCAACCGCAATTTCCATCGCCGACTTGCTGCCAATCGCCAGACCCACCGGCGCATGTAACTGCTGAATCTGTGTTTCGCTCAAATCCAGCATCGCAAGCCGCTCTCGGCGTTTACTCGACGTACGCTCAGAGCCCAGCGCACCAACGTAGAAGCACTCTTCCTGAAGGGCCTGCATTAACGCCATGTCATCGATGCGAGGGTCGTGCGTCAGGGTAATGACAATACTGTGGGCATCTCGAGCGAAGGCTGTTACCGCTTCATCCGGCATCAGGCCGGTCAACTCGACGCCCTCTGTTACCCACTGCTCCCGGCGGTCATCGCGGGGATCGCAAACTACCACGCGATAATCCATCGCCGTTGCAATCTCGGAAATACAGCGCGCCAACTCATTGGCCCCAACCAATAACAACTGAAAGCGGGGACCGAAATCTTGCTGCAACATCTCCTCGGTTAAGGTCAGAGGACACACACGATCCGGAGCAGATAGCAGCCACTCTCCACTGTTCAAATCAACGCAGCGCCGACGGCATTCCCGCGCATTCAACGCCAGCAGCAATTCCTTCATATGAGCCAAGTGTGAAGCCGCCGCTACCGGCTCGATCAAAACCTTCATTCGCCCACCACAGGGCAAACCAAAGCGCTCATTTTCCTCCGGAGTCACACCGTACTCCTGCAAGGTGCAGTGCTCTGCCGCGAGGCGGCCGTCCGCCAGCTTTTCCAGCAGATCATCTTCAATGCAACCGCCGGATAACGAGCCAGTAAACTGTCCATCGTTGTCCAAGAATGCCAGCGACCCCAGAGGGCGAGGCGACGCACCGAAGGTCGCGGCGATAGTCAGCAGCCAGCCACCTCTTCCGCTAGCCAGTGCATCAACCGCCGCAGCGAGTACCCGTTGATCTGTATTTTTCACTCGTTATTCTCAAGCCAAAACCGGCCATATTGTGCAGTGCTCGCTGGGGATAAGCAAAGTGTGCCCTGCGCCCAGCTCTGTTTAATTTCCCCATTCGCAGGCAAAAAAAACGCCGCATAAAGCGGCGTTGATATCTGGGGACAGGCGATTAATACCAGCGGTAAGTCCCCTGAATCGCAAAGCTGCGCGGCGGCTCGATAAAGCCATAATGACCGATGCTTTCAAAGACACTGTTCGCCAGTGGCGTATCGTTGGAGTAAGACACCACCGTTTCGTCGGTCAGGTTCTTCGCCAGCAGTGCAACTTCCCAGCCTGCAGCAACGTCAGCCAGCGACAGACGCAGGTTCACCTTCACGTAACCATCCTGTTCCTGGCTGGGGTCAAGGTTCTGAGATGAGTTGTAGTCACCGGTGAACACGAAGTCAGTGATACCACGGAACTCCAGATCACTGCTGACCATACGGCTGTAAGCAAAGCTTAGGTTACCTGAGTAATCGGCCACGTACTGGTTAGTTTTACCTTTATAGTCGCAGTAATTGGTACCGTTTACTTCATAGTCTGGGGTCTGCCCCTGATAGCACTGGCCGTTATCAAACTCGGTAAACTCGAAATCCAGGAATGCGAGGGCGCCGCTTACCATCAGGTGCTCGGTCAGCGCCAAGCGCCCATCCAACTCAAGCCCCATGGTGGTTGCCGCACCGGCATTACCGACGTTGAAGCCCAAAGTGCCATCGAAGATACTGACCTGCAGGTCTTCATACTCAGTATAGAATGCCGCAATATTCAGCTCGGCAGCCCCATCCAACAGTGTGGTTTTAGCACCCATCTCCAAGCTGGTGGCTTGCTCTTCTTCGTACTCGAAACTACCAACCAGAATCAGATCTTCGGTGTTGTTATCCGGACGAATGAGGTTCGCTTCCGGAGAAGCATTGGAACGCGCATCGTAACCACCGGATTTGAAGCCGCGCGACAAGGTCGCATACAACATCATGTCGTCGCTCCAGTCATACTGGAGATTAATCGATGGCGACAGATTTTGTTCGGTACGAGATCCCTTGAGATCCTGACGCTCTGCGGAGAAATTCTTCGCCACGACCGTATCAATCTCTCCGACGGGAGCAACAACACCGTTCCGGGTGAAGTCCATACGGCGGCTACCTTCCTTCTCTTCGTGGGAGTAGCGAAGGCCCAAGGTCGCGCGGAACAAATCTGTGGCGTTCCAGGTAGTCTGCAGAAACACGGAGAACAGCTCAGTATCTGTCGAGAAATTACGCGGCGTACCGAGGTCCCGAATTTCATCACCGGCATCACCAATGCCGGTAAAGCCCAAAAGGCCACCCGACAAGTCGAACGGAGGCCCTTCGCCATTGCCACCCGCTTTCTGAAGATCATCAGCGTTCAGCAAGTCTGGCAGAAGGTCGCTGTCTACACTGATGCTGTCGTAAAACTCCAGCTCGCTCTTCTGATAAAAGCCGCCAGCGATGAATTCAAAGGTCTCTCCGACAGGGGACACCCAACGAAACTCCTGGCTGAACTGATCGTAGTTCTCTTCAGCGCCGACACTGAACACTCGAGCCCCGGTGAAGTCACAGTCGCACAACTCTTCCGTGTCGTAAGCCAACAGCCCGGTGATAAAAGTGAACTGATGGCCGTCCATGTAGTAATCGACATTCAGAGTAATGTTCTGAGTATCGTTGTAACTAAAATCACCATTGGAAGACCGCTTGAAGTCCTGCTTATTGTTCAGCACGGACGAATCTTCATCGACCGTCGCCAACACAATTGGGCCGACTCCCACTTCGGTAAAGTCCAGAATTTGCCCGTAAGTCTTGCCAGTAAAACCAGCAGTATCAGAAGTAGAGGGATTATCATTGATGATTTCGATCTGGCGACCGTCGACATCGAACTTGCCCGCCTCCAACTTAAGCATCGCCGTCAGATTGTCAGTCGCGGCCCAATCAAAAATTGCGCGGATAGTCCCTTCATCTCGGCCCGGTTCATCTCGATTGAGAGTCAGGTTTTCAATATGACCATCAATATCGCGCTTGCGAATTGCCAGTCGGGCTCCCAAGGTATCCGTCAGCGGACCGGACACGATCAGGTCGATAATCTGCTCATTGAAATCGGGCTCGTATGTTGCCGAGACAGAGCCTTCAAACTCTTGTCCAGGACGCGCAGAGATCAAACTCAGGGCGCCAGCGATACTGTTCTTGCCGAACAGAATATTCTGCGGCCCACGCAATACTTCGACACGGGCTAAATCGAGGAACGGCGCACGGGTAAGCTGCGCACGTCCATAGCTCACGCCATCGAAGTACATACCGACCGACTGCTCAAAGCCGGGGTTAATACCAGAACCGATGCCTCGGATATAAATGTTGGTACCGATACCCGTTTCCGACATGGTCAAGTTGGGCACATAGGCTTGCAGGTCTTCCACCTTAGCAATACCTGCCTCAGCCATTTTTTCGCCACTGACCGCATTTACGGAAACCGGAACATCTTGCAGACTGGCGGCACGCAGTGTCGCCGTAACAATCACCTCTTCAAGAGCAGGCGCCGCGAACAACGGCGTTGCAGCTACCGACACGGCCGCCGCGAGTGCGGACCGACGAAAGCGTGATACAGTTTTCTTCAAGGTCATGTGGCCTCCAGATGCCTTGATTTATTATGAATGACAGCCCCGACGAACAGCCCGTCGATGCCATCCCCTCTAGGAAGTGCCGCCAGCAAGCGCTAACGACCCAATGTAATCGGCGACAACATATACCAATCGTTACCAATCCGCAATCATACGAAAGGCGCATAAACCCTATAATGCGCGCTTGCCTCTAGCATAGCAAAACTGCGAAACAACGACGCACTAAAGATAGCTCGCTTTTTGCAGACCAGACGCCCTCGGGTCTTGCCGCCCATAAGAGCTTTCTACGATTAAACGCCCAAGTCGATCAATTGACGATATTTTCGCCAAGTCTACCCCGGCATCCCACAGCCTCCAGCGTGAGAATTACCTATGCGGCGATTGAAATGCCATTAATCATCACAAGAATAGTGCTGAGCGGATCAGTAAATCCCCATCGCCAATCCAGCAGCCATTGCCGAGGCCAGCTCACAGGCATTCGCAATCGCTTGCTCATCCGGCGCTCCTGTGCAGCACACCGGCTCACAGACCGGCTTTAAAACGAGGCCCCTCGCGATTCTTTCCAGTTCACGAATCGCGCCACTGCCATCGTTACCGGTACAGAGAAAAACGGCATAGGGACGCACGGTATCGCGAGCGTTCGCCGGATAAAAGCAGCGATCAAGAAAGTCCTTCATCCCTCCCGGCAGTGCACCAAAGTTCTCAGGGGTAAACAGCAAGAGTCCATCGCTATCGAGTAAATCCTGGACACCCGCTTCGGCCGCACGCCTGAGCATCACGTCAGTGCCTTCCTCCTGTGCCGCTTCGGCGGCGGCATAGGCAAGCCGCTCATTGCGTCCAGACTGGCTGTGATACACCACCAATAATCGCTTAGCTGACACGAATCTCCCTCCAACAATCGAAAATCACTGCCTTACTCGCTATGCTAGCGGCCACATTGCTCGCCTCCAAGCCAGCATCACGATAGCCAGTTTTACACGGAGCCATCATGAAATACCTTCACACAATGGTTCGCGTCAGCGACCTCGACGCCTCTCTACATTTTTACTGCACTGTACTTGGGATGACAGAAATCTCACGCTATGAAAGCGAGCAAGGCCGCTTCACGCTGGTCTATCTGGCGGCAGAAGGCGATGCCACTGCGGCCCAGGAAAGCAAAACGCCAACGCTGGAACTGACTTACAACTGGGACCCGGAAACATATAGTGGTGGGCGTAACTTCGGTCATGTGGCCTATGCGGTGGATGACATTTACGCGCTGTGCAGCAAGATTCAGGACGCAGGCATCACGATTAATCGCCCGCCCCGAGACGGCCATATGGCGTTTATTCGCTCCCCCGACAACATCTCAATTGAGCTGCTGCAAAGCGGCAAAGCTCTGCCCCCTCAAGAGCCGTGGCTATCGATGCCAAACACCGGCGAGTGGTAGGTTAAGCCGGGGAGCGATCAGAAAATACCGAAGAACCAGCCGCCTTTCTTCAGGTCTTCCTCGCAACGGGCCAGTTGGGTGGTGTAGGTCTGCGCCCGCGCCGACACTTTTCCAGCGACGCGATTGAGCCACGGTTTACTCGCGAAAGTGCGGCGCTTAAAGCCGCCGTGCCCCTCGTGGTAGGCGAGATAGAGTGAGTAGGTATCCGTGTTGCTGATGCCCACCGTCCGGCTGCTGACATTGTTATACCAGCCGATAAAGTCAATCGCATCGTCAAAGTCGTCGCGGTCGGCGCCCCAGTTCCCCGATTTGTCCTTGTACCATTTCCAGGTAGCATCTTTCGCCTGCGCATAACCGTAGGCATCCGACATTCGGCCCGCGGGAATAAAGCCCAGCCAAAACTTGCGCGGCGGCTTGGCCTTGGCCACAAATCGCGATTCCTGATACATAATCGACATCATCACCGGGATCGGTGAGTTCCACCGCTTGGACGCATCCTTGGCTTCGTCGTACCAACCATCTTTTTCTTTGAAGATAGCGCAAATATCTCCGGGTTTGTGCGGCGGAGACGTTGTACACGCCGTCACGCTCAGCAGCAGTGTCAGAAGCAGTAAACGCATCATGTTTTATCCTGCCCGCTTAATACCGCCAGCAAACCGCCCTCATCGATCACCTTTACGCCCAGCTCCTCGGCCTTCTTCAATTTAGAGCCCGCATTGGCACCGGCCGCCACACAATCTGTTTTCGCCGAGACACTGCCAGCCACCTTGGCTCCCAGCGCCTGCAATTTTTCCTTGGCTTCACTGCGCGTCATGCTTTCCAGATTGCCGGTCAACACCCACGTCTGTCCAGCCATGGGCTGTTCACCTTCCTCAATGCGCTCTTCAGGCCAATGTACGCCCTGCTCGCGAAGCTGACGGATAATCTCTCGATTGTGGTCGGTCGCAAAGAAGCTGCGTATATGGCTGGCCACGATAGGCCCGACATCATCCACCGCCAATAACTGTTCCTCATCGGCAGCCATCAAGGCCTCCAACGAGACAAAGTGTTTGGCCAGGTTACTGGCAGTTGCTTCGCCAACTTCACGAATGCCCAATGCAAACAGGAATCGGGGCAAGGTCGTGTTACGAGCCTTGCTTAGCGCATCAAGCAGATTCTGCGCTGACTTTTCACCCATGCGTTCCAGCCCAGACAATTGCGCCTGTTCGAGGCGGAAAAGATCAGCCACGGAGTCGATCAGCCCGGCTTCCACCATCTGCTCAACCAGCTTATCGCCAAGGCCATCGATATCCATGGCCTTGCGGCTGGCGAAATGTTTTATGCCCTCTTTACGCTGCGCGGCGCAAACCAGGCCGCCAGTACAGCGCAGTACGGCCTCACCCGGCGCACGTTCCAGCGGACTTTCGCAAACCGGGCAACAACTAGGAATGACAATATCGCGCACATCGTCACCACGGCGCTCTGTCACCACCTGAACCACCTGGGGAATCACGTCTCCCGCCCGGCGAACAATAACGGTATCCCCCAGCTTCACACCCAGCCGCTCGATTTCGTCAAGATTGTGCAACGTGGCATTGCTGACCGTCACCCCGCCAACAAACACCGGCTCCAGCTTCGCGACAGGCGTGACCGCACCCGTGCGCCCCACCTGAAACTCAACATCGCGCAACGTGGTCACTTCTTCCTGCGCGGGAAACTTGTGAGCGATCGCCCAGCGCGGGGCACGAGATACAAAGCCCAACTGCTCCTGAAGGGCCAGCTCATCCACTTTGAACACGATGCCATCGATGTCATAGGCCAATTGATCGCGCCGCGACAACAGTTGCTCGTAGTACGCCAAACAAGCTTCTATATCATCGACCACCGCCAGTTCGACGCTAGTCAAAAAGCCCCAGCGTTTGAGCTGGGCCAGTGCACCGCTATGACTGGAAAATAAACCGTCGTCGCTCGCAACCACGCCGTAGCAGCACATCTCCAGGGGCCGCGAGGCCGTAATTCGGCTGTCTAACTGTCGCAGACTGCCCGCAGCGGCATTGCGGGGATTGACGAAGGTCTTACTGCCCTCTTCCCTGGCGCGCATGTTCAGCGCTTCGAACCCCTGCCGGGGCATGTAGATTTCCCCTCGCACTTCCAGCTCAACAGGCCAGCCTTCGCCCTGCAGTTTCAGAGGAATAGAATCGACGGTGCGCACATTGTGGGTGATATCCTCCCCGACTCGACCATCGCCGCGCGTGGCGCCCCGCACCAGCACACCGTCAACGTAAAGAAGGCTGACGGCAATGCCGTCCAGTTTCGGCTCGCAGGCGTAGTGGAAGGCCTGCCCGTCATCGAGACGTCCGCGAACACGGCGATCAAAATCCCGCAGTTCCTGCTCGGAAAACACGTTATCCAGCGACAGCATCGGCGTCTCGTGACGCACCTGTGAAAAACTGCTTAGCGGCTCGGCGCCTACGCGCTGGGTGGGAGAATCATCACTGCGCCATTCGGGATGTTCGCGCTCTATGTCCTGCAGCTCGCGAAACAGACGGTCGTATTCGACGTCGGGAATACTGGGTTCATCCAGCACATAGTAGCGATAGCTGTGCTCATGGAGCTGCTTGCGCAGGGCCTCTAGCCTTGCGCGCAGAGAAGAGTCGGACATTCAGAAGGTGCCGTGTTGCTTACATAAGGGTGAGCTGGCGGCGCTCGAAATCGCGGATACGCTGCCGGTAGTGTTCAAGCGTCTGCTTGGTCGCCACACTGTGAGTTTGATCGCGCAGCTCGCCGCCCAAGTTTTTGACCAGACAACGCGCGGTCTCCAGCATGGCCTCATAGGCTTGCATACTGTCTTCCGGCCCCGGCAAATTCATAAAAAACACCACGCCGGGTGTCGAAAAACCGTCGATGGCATCCAGGTCAAAATTGCCCGGTTCCACCAAGTTCGCCACGCTAAACTGTTCAGCGCCGCTGCCATCGGCTTTTTCAAAGCGATGAAAAATATTCATACGGCCATATCGCAGATCACACGCCAGCAACACCTGCAGCAGATCGGCGCCCTTATAGGCCTGATCTTGATCGGCGACGACATTGAGCACAATTAATTCATGGGGGGCATCGCCACTTTCCGCTTTAACGGCCGGCTCTCGACGCGGCGGCTCGGCGTCACGCTGGCGAACGCGGGGGGCGGAGATCATCTCGTCACTGAGCACACTGTCTTCTGGAGACATTTCCGGTTCGATACCCACCTCAGGCTCTTTATCTACCGTTGAGGGTGGATTTGCATATTCCTCAGCGGGGTCGCGAAACAGAATATCGTCGTCCAGTTTGCTTTTCTGAGGATATCTTTCCTCTGGTTCCTGAGGTTGAAGCGCCGGTTCCTGAACCGGTTTTGCTTCCGGCGCGTCTGCCGGGCTGTCCTGACGTGCATCTCGTTGATGCAGGCTCGGTGGCGCCTCTCTTACCGCAACGACGCGAGCCTCCCCCGGCAACTCAGGATTAACCAGTTCGTCTTCAATTTCCCGACGTTTTTTAGAGGACAGGCGAATCGTGTCCTGACGCTCGTTGCGCATGCGGCGGAAACCGTCCAGCAACACTGCAACCGCGAGCAATGCCCCAATGATAATCAACCAATCTCTGACGCTGAGATCCATTATTTTTGGCCCTTGTCTGCCTATATTTTGGCCCCGCCGAGCCCACCCTAGAATCGGCGTACTTCGAGTCTGAATGGCCAGTATTGTTCCACGCGTTCGGGGAAATATCCACCGCCTGCGACGCCCCTCACAGACTCAGGACGCGATCATCTCCGCCGCTTTTTCCAGGTCTACCGAGACCAGTCTCGACACGCCCGGCTCGTGCATGGTGACCCCCATCAGCTGGTCTGCCATCTCCATGGCGATCTTATTATGGCTGATATAGATAAACTGCACGTCCCGCGACATCTCTTTAACCATGCGCGAGTATCGCCCTACGTTCGCGTCATCCAACGGCGCGTCCACCTCATCCAGCATACAGAACGGCGCCGGATTCAGCTGGAAGATAGAGAACACCAGAGCAATGGCCGTCAGCGCTTTTTCACCACCTGACAGCAAGTGAATCGTTGCATTGCGTTTGCCCGGCGGGCGGGCCATGATCGAAATGCCGGTATCAAGCAGGTCGTCGCCAGTCATTTCCAGATAGGCACTGCCGCCACCAAAAACCTTCGGAAACAACGCCTGAAGGCCGTTGTTAACGCGATCAAAGGTTTCTTTGAAGCGGTTTCGCGTCTCCTTGTCGATACGGCGAATTGCATTTTCCAGGGTTTCCAATGCGTCTTCCAGATCCTGGTTCTGAGCATCCAGATAGTTTTTCCGCTCCGACTGCTGCTTGTATTCTTCGATAGCCGCGAGGTTAATCGGCCCCAGTCGCGCAATACGGCGCCCTACACCCTCAAGCTGTTCCTGCCAATCACGCTCATTGGCTTCCTCGGGCAGGCTTTCCAGCACCGACTGCAGGTCAAACTGTGCTTCCTGCAACTGATCCTGCAAGCCGCTCCGGCGCACTTGCAGCCCCTGATTTTCAACCCGCGCACTTTCCAGCTTGGCCGCCACGCTTTGCAGGCGCTGCTCTATGCCATGACGTCGCTGCTCAAACTCGCGCATTTGATGATCGACTGCCTCTACCGCCCGACGCGCCTCACTGAGCTTTTCCTCAACGCTCAGGCGGTGCTCCAGATGGCCTTCCAGCTCCAGTTTCAGGTCTTCAATCGGCGAGTCGTTATCGTCCAGGCTTTCGTGCAATTGCTCTTTGCGCTCACGCAGCAATGCCAATTGCTCCTCGGTTCGCGAGATATTCTGTAAAGCAGCATCGCGCTGGGTTTGCAGAGACTGATGGCGCATCGCCAACTGATGGGCGTGATCTTTGCTCTGACGGGCTTTTTGCCGTGCGGTGTCCAGCAGCTCACGGTTGGCATCTCGCTCGCTCAACAATTGCTCTCGGCGACCGGAGTCCTGCTCCATGCTCTCGATGGCCTCCTGGAGCACCATACGGGCTTCGGCCAGCGACTCCTGCTCCAGCGTGAACTGACTACGCAGCTCCTGAATATCGCTGTTCAGCCGCTGCCGACGCTCACCCATCTGCTCGATTTTGGCCTGCTGGGCGCTGAGCTGTGCGCGCAATTCGCTCTGACGACGACCGTGAGCCTGAATTTCCCGCTGGGCGGCATCGCGCTCGTCCTCCCATTGACGAAGCTGTTCACGTCGGGTTTCCAACTGTTCGCCCAAGGCTTCAACCTGGGCTTCGCCGTCATCCAGCGCCGCCTTCAACTCCTGCAATTCCTCCTGACGCTGCAATACACCGCCCTGAGCGGTGTCACCGCGCCGCACGCGCAGCCAATCTTTGCCCAGCCACAATCCTTCCGGTGTCACTAATGACTCGCCAGTAGCCAGATCACTGCGGCGAGACAGCGCATCCGTCAGGTCTTCAGCCAACTTCACGCGGCTCAACACATCTTGTAGTGCTGCTGACCCACTGACTTTGCTCGCCAGAGAGTTGTCACTCACGGCGTTGCCGGCATCGGCCTGCACAAAGCAGAGCTGACCCTGATTCAGCTCCGCCAGCAGTGGAGCCAGACTATCAAGGCTGTCGATATTCAGGGCCTGCAACTGTTCGCCCAGCACGGTTTCAACGGCCGTCTGCCAGCGCTCTTCTACCTGCAGCGACTCCGCCACGCGGCTCGCCGAGGCCAGACCGTGACGTTCAAGCAATTCGCTCAGTACCTTGTCACCGTCGCCGAGTGCTGCCTGTTGCAGCGCTTCCAGTGACGCCATGCGACCGCGCATGCGTTGCATGTCACTGCGGCGCTGGTCCAGTTCTTCCGACAGCCGATTGATCTGCTCGCGACAGTCACTGATCTGCGGCAGCAACTGCTCGTGTTTCTCTTCCAGCGCCTCTCCTTCCAGCTCCAGCACGGCCGCCTGCTCCTGCAAGCCGTCGACATCCCCCTCGTCACCGTCGGGCTGCAGCTCGCGACGTTCCGCTTCAGCCTTTTCAATACGCTCTTTCAAGCGTTGCAGGCTCAGCTCCAAGTGCTGAATCCGCGACTGCTCTACTTCGGCACGCTGACGTGGTCCCGCTGCAGTCTGGTTGAATTCGTCCCAGCGCTGCTGCCAGCTCTGCATGGCCTCTTCCGCCACCATCAGCGATTCGGCGGCACTCTCTTCCTCAGCCTGAGTGATTTCCAAATCCGGCTCGATACCGCCAATCTCCTCCTCCCAGAGACGAATTTTTTCACGATCGCTGTCGAGGTGGCGGGCGGTTTCCTGAATATTGACTTCGAGACGCTGCAAGTCCGAATCGAGCTGCTGACGGCGCTCCTGCTGGTGGGAAATACTTTGCTCGACGCGAGCGATATCAGCGCCAATGCTGTAGTAACGCCCCTGAATCTCATTAAACTCGTCGTTGAGCTGGGTATGCTGATCTCGCGCCTGTTCGATATTCGTACCCAGCGATACCTGCTCGGTAACGATGCTCTCGCGCTCCAGTTCAAGTTCGCGAATCTGCGCATCTTTTTCTGACACCTGACCGTCCAGCGCCTTCCATTGCAGAACCTGGAGCTGCGCTTTCAGCAGTCGCTCTTCTTTCTTGTATTCGGTGTATTTCTCTGCAGCGGCGGCCTGACGCTGCAGATGCTGTAACTGACGTTCCAGTTCATCTCGCAGATCGGTCAGGCGCTCCAGGTTTTCCAGAGTGCGGCGCATGCGGTTTTCAGTTTCGCGGCGGCGCTCCTTGTATTTGGAGATACCCGCCGCTTCCTCGATAAACACCCGCAGCTCTTCCGGTTTGGACTCGATGAGCCGGGAAATCATCCCCTGCTCGATAATCGCGTAGCTGCGCGGGCCGAGGCCAGTACCAAGAAAGATATCGGTGATATCGCGGCGGCGACATTTAGTGCCGTTGAGGTAATATTCAGAGGTGCCCTCTCGGGTCACTTTGCGACGAATGGCAATCTCGTTGAATCGCGCATACTCCCCGCCCAGCTTACCGGCGGTATTGTCGAAAACCAGCTCGATAGAGGCTTGTCCGACCGGCTTGCGGTTCACCGAGCCATTAAAAATGACGTCGGTCATCGATTCGCCACGCAGGTTCTTGGCTGAGCTCTCACCCATTACCCAGCGTACCGCATCAATAATATTCGATTTTCCACAGCCATTGGGCCCAACCACCGCAGACAAATTGCTGGGGAAATGAGCGGTGGTGGGGTCAACAAAAGATTTGAAACCCGCCAATTTTATACTTTTCAGACGCATAGAAACCGTAACCAAGCCTGGTGGGCAGCCCGCGAAGTTATTGCCTGCGGGCGCCAGAGTGCGCAAAGCGCCGATTATAGCCTGTGAATACGGTTACATCAGCAGAAAATCAGCGAGGGCCCAGAGGGGCTGATGAGAGTTTGTGGTCGATCACCAACTGCGCAGCCGAATCAAGCTGATCGGCCGTCACATTCACCGACGAGGAAACCAGGTCATCCTGGCGTCGCATCGCGGTGCCAGACAGGCTGATATGCGCGGACAATTGCAGATTGTCGAAATCAGTCAGTTGCTGCCCCTGGCGAATCACATCGCTATCGGTCAGATAAAGACGCTGAGGCAGACTCTGCACCCCGTCTATCAGCGGTAAGCGAAGTGCTGCGACCGGCATAGGATTGCCATCACCGGCTCGCGCTACGACAAACAGTACCGCCTGTGGCGGTGCTGTCATCGTCTCGGCGAGACTGACATCTACCGCAAGGCCAGACAGGCTGCCCGCCTCCAGCGCCCGCTTCTTGGCTTCATTGAGCCCTGAGGCGATCACCATGGCCTCGCTGGAATCGCCCGGCAAGCTGCTGAGCAGTCGTTGCCAAATAGCAACCGCATTGGCATATTCGCCAGCGGCAAAGGCATCGATGCCCACCACGCCCAGCGCCGTTGCCTGGCGTGGATTAATCGACAATGCCTTATCCAGCAAACGCCGGGTTTCTTCATCCACTTGCCGCTGCGCGGCCAAATACCGTGCCTGGGCCAGCTGGGCCAGCACATCCGCATCATCTGGGTACAGGTCTACCAGGCGCTGGTAATAGGGAATCGCACCGGCATAGTCGCCCTGCTGACGACGGATAGATGCCATCATCACCAGCAACTCGGCGGTATCCGGGCGTCGCTGGAGGATATCTTCGACCAGCGATTCGAAGGCCTCGATATCGCCCTGCTGAGGCTGCTCGCTGGTAAACAGCTTTTGCTGCAGGGCGCGCAGCGCCAGCTCCTGATGATAACCCTGTGCGTGATACAGCCCGACAGATGCCAACACCAACAGCACCAGCGAGGCGATCAACGGCCAGGATTGACGGCGGCCGGGCGCCCCGGAAAACTCGCTGTTTTCCTCCAATAGCTGCTTGTCCAGCTCTGCGCGAAGCTCACTCAACTGCTGGTCATCAATCAACCCCATATCGGCATCGGCCTGCAGTTCGCGCTGTCGCTGCTGATAAAAATCGCGCTGCGCAGCCCGGTGACGCTGCTGGTCATCATCGTCAACTCGGCGCGAACGAAACGCCAGTACACAGAGCCCCAGAGCGATTGCCAGCAATAGCGCCAGACCAATATACAGAGCGCTCACTGATCACCTCCGCGGGACGTATCTTCCTCCGACAACAAACGCTGCAAGCGCTGACGATCCTGTTCACTCAAGACGTCACCGTCGCCATTCTCGGGTACCGCGCTTTTGCGCCGTCGGGAAAGCATGGCCCAGATCCCCAAGCCAAGTACCAACAAGACGACGGGGCCCAGCCATAGCACCGCTGTCGCGGCATTAAAACGAGGACGGTATAAAACAAAATCACCGTAGCGGTCGACCATATACTGGGTAATTTCGATATCGGACTTACCCGCCATGATCATCTGGTGAATCTGGCGGCGCAGATCCTGAGCAATAGCCGAATCAGAACCGGAGAGATTTTGGTTCTGGCATTTCGGGCAGCGCAACTCCTCAATGAACGCATTGTAGCGCTGGCGCTGAAGCTCCGTGTCGAACTGATAGGTCTCAATTACCGCCATCGCTGGCAGCGCCAACACTAACAGCATCAGCAAGCTCAAACGACGCAACATCAAGGCGTGCCTCCCAGATCCAGCTCCGCAATCAGTGGTTGAAACTCTTTCTCCCAGACGCGCTCATCCAGCGCACCCTGGTAGCGGAATCGAACAATACCTTCTGCATCGATCAGGTAGGTTTCGGGAGCGCCAGTCACCCCCAGATCCAGACCGAGCGTGCCTTCGACATCGAATACGGTCGCAAAGTAGGGATTGCCCTTTTCGGCCAGCCAGCGCAACGCCGGATCGCGCTTGTCCTTGTAGTCCACGCCGAGAATCGGCACGCCGCGCTTTGACAGCTCAACAAGAAAAGGGTGCTCGTAATGACAGGTCGGACACCACGTCGCCCAGACATTGACCAGCAACCACTGTTTGGGCAAGTCAACATGACTGAGCTGCCCGCCCTCCAAGGTGGGCAGATCAAACGCCGGCATCGGGCGATTGAGTAACGCCGAAGGCAATGCCGTGGGACTGTACTCCCCCTCCTGCACGCGGCGCTGAACACCAAAAAACATCGCCGCCAACAGCACAAAAATAATCAGCGGCAAAAACAACTTAAGCCTGCCCATAATGACCTCCCTGGGTGTTCCTCGCCTTGGATGAGGCCCCGCGCCGATAGCGCTTATCCAGAATCGCCAGCAAACCACCGGCCGCCATCAGAATGCCGCCCAACCAGATCCAGCGTACAAAGGGCTTAATGTGCACACGAACAGCCCAGGCGTCTTCGCCTACTGGCTCGCCCAGCGCAATATAAACGTCCCGCCAAAGGCTGGCATCGATGGCCGCTTCAGTCATCACCTGACCGGAGCGAGCATGATAGCGGCGTTTCTCCGGATGCAGCTTGGCGATCAACTGCTCGCCCTCGTATAGGCTGAAGTGCCCCTGTTGTCCCTGATAATTAGGCCCGGTCACCGCCTCGATGGCATCGAAACGCACGTGATAGCCAAATTCGGTGTCGACGCTCTCGCCCACGGCCATACGCATGTCACGCTCGTCTTCAAAGCTGGTCACCATGGCCACACCGAGAATCGCCGCTGCCAATCCGAGGTGGGCCAGCAGCATCCCGTAGTACGAAGGCGTCAGGCGACGAAGACCGGCAATTACCGTGCGGGCATTGCGGGTCTTGTCGCGAAGATTGACCAGCGTGGTCGCGACAATCCACACAAACAGCACCGCACCCACGCTGGCACCGAGGTGCAGACTGCCACCATACAGCCAGGGGAATATCAGACCCAGCAACAGCGACACCAGCAGTGCGCCTATCATCGCGGACAACCAACGATGGGTATTGCTGGTCTTCCACTGAGAACTGGGACCAATACCCACCAGCAATGCAATCATCGCGCTGATCGGAACAAACAGTGCATTAAAATAGGGCGGCCCCACGGAATATTTTCCGCCACCGGCAAAGTCCATAATCAGCGGGAACAGCGTGCCCAGCAACACGGTCAGCGCCGCCACAATCAGCAGAATATTGTTGGCGAGCAACAGTGCTTCACGGGACAGCAGGCCGAAGCCCTTGTTTCGGCTCTGCTCCGGGGCTTTCAGCGCATACAGCGTGAGTGAACCGCCGACAATCAGCACCAGGAAGCCGAGAATAAACATGCCCCGAGTAGGGTCAGCCGCAAAGGCGTGTACCGAGGTCAACACACCGGAGCGCACCAGGAAGGTTCCGAGCAGGCTGAGTGAAAAAGCGAAGATCGCAAGCAGCAATGTCCAGGACTTAAACGTGCCTCGCTTCTCTGTCACCGCCAGTGAGTGAATCAGCGCGGTACCCACCAGCCAGGGCATAAACGAGGCATTTTCCACCGGATCCCAGAACCACCAGCCACCCCAGCCAAGCTCGTAGTACGCCCACCAGCTGCCCAGCGTGATACCGATGGTCAAAAACAACCAGGCGATATTCGTCCAGGGACGCGACCAGCGTGCCCAACTGGCGTCCATTCGGCCACTTAACAGGGCCGCAATCGCAAAGGCGAAGGCGACGGAAAAACCCACGTAGCCGACGTAGAGCATCGGCGGATGTATCACCATACCCGGATCTTGTAACAAGGGGTTCAGGTCCTGCCCCTCGGCTGGCGGATTAATAATATTCTGTTCAAAGGGGTTAGAGGTGAAGAGCGCAAAGCTGAAAAAACCAATCGCGACAACGCCCATCACCGACAGCACACGCGCGAGGATATCCAGCGGCAGCTGACGTGAGAAAACCGCAACCGCCACCGTCCACAACGTCAGAATTTCCAGCCAAAGCAGCAGCGACCCCTCGTGACCGCCCCAAAGTGCACTGAACTTATACGCCATGGGCAGGGCTGTATTGGACTGCATGGCAACGATATTGACAGTAAAGTCATCGGTCAGAAAAGCGTAGAAAAGGCAGGTAATAGAGATTGTGGTAAACAGGCACTGGGCAATCGCCAGGGTGCCACCCGCCACCATGGATCGCCGGTCACCACGCCACACACCGTACATGGGAACCACGGCCAGCAACAGTGCGAAGCACAGGCCGAGAATCAGCGAGAAATGTCCCAGTTCAACAATCACGAGCCTGTTTTCTCCCCATCATATGCTGCACCGGCACGAGCCTCTTCAGACTTTTTCAACGCCTCGCTCACCTCCGGCGGCATATAGTTTTCATCGTGTTTGGCCAGTACCTCTGAGGCCTGGAAAACACCGTCCTGACCCAACGTGCCAGTCACGACAACCCCCTCACCCTCGGCAAACAGGTCAGGCAATATACCTTCGTAAGCCACCTCAACGCTGGCTGAGTAGTCAGTCACCTTAAAACGTACCTTCAGGCTGTCGCTGGCGCGCTGCACAGAGCCCTCTTCCACCATACCGCCCGCACGAATCTTGCGATCCAGCGGCGCCTTGCCAGCCGCAATGTCAGCGGGTGGATAGAACAGATTGATATTCTCGCGCAGCGCAAAGCCCAGAAACGCGGCCGCGGCCGCACTGGCCAACAAGATAAATACTACGATGCCTAAGCGCTGCTTGCGCACTGGGTGCATGGCCATACTGCCTCCGATTAACCGGCTTTCTGTTGTTCCGCACGACGACGGCGCGCGGCCGCCGCAACCATCTGCCGGGCAGCGCGGTTGCGGCGGCGGGATTCAACGACTAACAGCGCGAGCACTGCCGCACTGATACCAAAGCTGAACCATACATACGGCCCGTGGCCGTGCATCTGCCAGAATTCAGCCAGCGAATTAAACGCCATGTCGGCCTCCTGTCTTTGCCTCGACCAGCGTCTGAACCCACCGGGTGTTACGCTCACGTTCAAGAATCTCAGCGCGGGTGTAAAGCAATACCAGCCAGCCGAAAAACAGATACATGCCCGAGAGGGTCGCCATCAGGGGCCTGAGCATTACCGGGTGAATAGTCGATTCCCCGATAAACTTGATACTGGCGGGCTGGTGCAGGCTGTACCACCACTCCACCGACCAGTAAATGATTGGAATATTCACCGCGCCAACCACCGCCAGTACAGCACAGGCCTTGGCGGCAGCGTCCTGATTCTCAAACGCACTGTACAGCGCCATCAACCCTAAATAGAGAAAGAACAACACCAACACCGAGGTAATACGCGCATCCCATACCCACCAGGTTCCCCAGGTCGGCTTGCCCCAGACCGCACCGGTAATCAGCGCCAGAAAGGTCAGTGCGGCGCCGATCGGAGCAATGGATTTCATGACCATGGCCGCCAGCTTCATGCGCCAGATCAGATGAATGGCTGCCGCCGTCGCCATCATCATATATGCGCCCATAGACACGGCCGCCGCAGGCACATGAATATAGATGATGCGGAAGCTGTTCCCCTGCTTGAAGTCCTCGGGTACAAATGCCAAGCCCCAGATACAGCCGCCGATTAGCAGCAGCACACCGGGCACCGCCAGCCAGGGCATGAGCCGCCCGCTGAAGTCATAAAACCAGCGCGGCGAACCCCACTTGTGAAACCATTGCCATTTCGACAAAACCTAGCCTTCCTTCCAATTCATCAGATGCATCTTACTGGTCCACACTGATCCGCAATGCGCCGCCAATCGCCAATGGCGCGAGCGCCAGTGCTGCCATCAACAGCGCCGCCAATATTGCCAGCGGCGCCTGGTAAGACAAGCCCTCAACAGCATTGCTGACCGCCGCACTGCCGAAAATCAGCACCGGAATATACAGAGGCAAAACGATCAACGATAGTAACAAGCCGCCACGTCTTAGCCCCACCGTCAGCGCTGCACCAATCGCGCCGATCATGCTCAGCACAACACTGCCCAGCAGCAGGCTCAGCATGAGCACGCCATACCCTGCTGGGGGCAGTTGCAACAACATGCCCAAGAGCGGCGACAGCAGGCTGAGCGGTAATCCGCTGAGCATCCAGTGAGTCAGCGTCTTTGCCAATACCAGCGGATACAATGGCGCCGGGCTGAGCAACAGTTGCTCCAACGTGGCATCGTCGTGGTCACCGCGAAACAGACTGTCTGTTGCCATCATCGATGCCAACAGGGCTACCACCCATATGACCCCGGGCGCCAGCGCCGCAAGCTGCTCGCGTTCGGGACCAACACCCAGCGGAAACAGGGTGCAGACCATAACGAAAAATAACAGTGGGTTACTCCACTCGCTGCCGCGACGCAGGGCGGACTGAAGGTCCCTGCGAACCATCGCCGCCATCATGGAGAAGGTCGACAGACGCTGCATCATCCCTCCCCCAGTTCAATACGGCGCAAGGGGCGCGGCAGTTTAAGCACATGGTGCGTCGTCAGTACCACGCTGCCACCCGCATCGGCGAAGTCGCCAATCCACTGTTCAATTTCCGCGACACCGCGCTGATCGATCGCCGTAAACGGCTCATCTAGCAACCACAGAGAAACACTGCTGCAAAACAGTCTGGCGAGATTCACCCGGCGCTGCTGGCCCGCCGACAGGCCATAGCAAGGCTGCTGCTCAAAGCCCGTCAGCCCCACCCGCGCCAGCGCAGTAAAAAGCCGCTCGTCATCCACGGCGTCACCGCGAAGCGCACAGCTCCAGCGCAGGTTTTCAAGGGGAGTAAGTTGGGGTTTGATACCGGCGCCATGGCCGAGATAAAGGACCTGCTGGCGAAAATCACTCAGGGTTTCAGCCAGAGGGTGGCCCTGCCAGAAAATATCGCCTTCGTAGCGCGTAGAGAGACCCGCCAAAATGCGCAGCAAGCTGGTTTTTCCGCTGCCGTTCGCGCCAGCCAATTGCACGATTTCTCCGGCCCCGACAGACAGAGACAGTCCAGCAAACAGCACGCGCTCATTGCGCTCGCTGTATAACTGCCGTACTTCTAGGCCCTGAGTCGCCAACTGCCGCTCCTGAAATCATACGGCCCACACACGAAGGGGCCACAGCCAAAAATGCGGCCAAGTATATACGATTTACGGGTAAATTCGTGGACTGCCGGACACTGCGACAATGTGTCGCAGCCCGGAGTGATATCAGGACGTCTTGCCGTCCGGGCGATTGGCGACCCAGCGCTCCATATCCTGAGTCACCAGGTCAAGGTAGGCGAGCGCTTTGTTGAGCTTTTCATCGTGCTGTTCACCACGAAGCCCCATGAGCCGGTTGCGGACCCAGGACAATTCACTGACCAATTCGGTGATAGTCGGGGACGGCGCAGTGACCGCTGCCGGGCGAACTGCCGTCAAGGTCTGCGTGTCACTGGCAATCGGTTGTCTTCCCGGGGGCTGCCCCTTGCCGTAGAGGCTGTCGAGCAGGTTTTCAAATTCGCGATCGGTCATTTCATCGCTGTCCGGTGTTTTTGCCACCGCTTGCGCTGGCAGCGACTTGCCCAGCGATCCCGTCTCCTGCCCCATTGCGCGCGTGAGGCGAAGACGCAAATCCTCCGGAATAGCCCGCACACTTTGGTGGTTCATCATCCGGCTCAGCATCACCTCAAGCGCACTGGTGGCACCGACAATCAAGGACACCAGACTCGGACTCAAGGATAATCGACGAGTACGCAGGCGCTCCAATACGCGTTCGGCCAGTCTCGCGCACTCGCTCAACTCCTCGAGCTTCAGTACCGACGCGCCGCCGTACAAAGTATGAAAACCCCGGTGGATATCATCGAGGATGCGTTGCCCGTCATAGCCGTACTGCAATTCTTCCAGCTGGACAAACAGACCTCGCACAATTTCCTCTGCCTCTGAAAGGAAAATGGCGAGTATGCCTTCATGCTCGTTCGCGTCCACGGACTGTCAGCCCTCCGTCAGCACTCAAAAATGAAATCATTTACATCCTCAATGACAATGATTATCAAACAAACTTCCGCTGGTCACTGCCACGCGGTTCACAAAGTGGAGGTTTAATCCTGGGTTTCCAGCTGAGAATTCAAACGCCGGAATATCTGACGAATCTTGCTGTCGAGTACCGCCGCGGTGAATGGTTTGACGATATAGGCGTTGACGCCGGCATGCGCCGCTTCAATGATTCGCTCTCGTTTGGCGTCTGCGGTCACCATCAACACGGGCGTTGAACAGAGCTGGCGGTCTGCTCGAACCGCACGCAACAGCTCCATGCCGCCCATGGTCGGCATGAGTAAATCGGTAATCACCAGATCGACCCGCTGATTGTGCAAGAGCGTCAACGCCGCCATCCCGTCATCGGCTTCGCAGATATTGCCGTAACCGAGATCCTGAAGCAGGTTGCGAATAACTCGCCGCATTGTCGCAAAGTCCTCAACAATGAGGATGCGCATGTCACGCGGCGATGGCAGCGAAGCTGAAGTCTTTTCGAGAGGCTCATAGCCTGCAAAAGGGTCTGGAGAGTACTCGTCGCTCATGCCGTCTGTTCTCCAACACGCGCCGCGACCAGGCTTTCCACAAAGAACTGAAGATGCCCATCGGCTCCCTGAGCAACAGGCCAGCTTAGCAGCTCGTCAGCCAGTCGATGAAAGGCCAGGGACGACGGTGCACTTGGCGCGTATTCGCTCACTGCCCGCTGCGCTTTGACGGCCTCTCTCAGGCGATGATCAAAGGGAATGGCACCGGCATAGCGCAAGCTCACATCGAGAAACTGGTCGCAGACACTGGCCAGCCTCTCAAGCAGTTGCCGCCCCTCCTCGTCATCGGCAACCATGTTGGCTACCACGCGAAAACGTCGTCGAGCAAAGTCCCGGTTCATCAACTTAATCAGGGCGTAAGCATCTGTGAGTGAGGACGGCTCGTTGCATAACACCAGCAATAATTCCTGCGAGGCATTCGCAAAGGTCAAGACGGTGTCGGCGATCCCCGCAGCGGTATCGACCAGCAACACGTCAATCTGCGATGAAAGCTCACTGAACGCTCGAATCAAGCCCGCTTGTTCCAATGAGGTCAGTCGGGTAAGTCTGCGTGCACCTGACGAGGCCGGAATAATGCGAATACCATGAGGTCCGGTCAGTAGAATATCGCTGAGCAGGCACTCTCCATCTAACAGTTGCTCAATCGTCTTGTTCGCTGACAACGACAGCAATACGTCGACGTTGGCCAGGCCAAAATCCGCATCGAGGATAGCAACCCGCTTCCCGCGACTCGCGAGCGCTACGGCCGTGTTAATCGCCACATTGGTCTTACCCACACCACCTTTGCCCCCGGTAACGGCGACAACCTGAACCGGCCTCATATCGCCCCGACCTCCAAGCGATTCTGAGGAAAGCGGTAGCTTCCCGCATATCGCAGGGTTTGAGAAAGATACTGCCAGCCACAATCAGCCATCTGACGCCGCAGCATGCGCTCGCACTCGGGCGGCACGGCAACAGCCACCAATCGTGCACCCAGCTCCAATTGGTCCTGCCAGGCTTGATATTCCGGATTGATACGCATCAGTCCCAGCAGACCTCCAAGCCAGGCACCAAATGCCACGCCAAACACCGGTAATCCGTAAAGCACTGGAGCGCGCATAGGACTGCTGCCAAGCAACGGCAGCAAGACCGCCAAACACAGGAGTACAAAGAACACCGACCACAGTCCCGCCCGCCAAGACAGCCCGACGATATCGCTGCGAGTCATGATTCCTGTCGCGGCCAGTCGCGGATGGCGCTGATCTTCAGCATGCTCGCTAAGCAGGGTGTAGCGCCCCAGGGACGCTACCGGCGACGACAGAACCGCACGCAGTTGAGCAAGTGGTTCGCGATCGTGTGCCAGAAAATACAGTTTCTTCACGGACGATCCTCAACGCAGTGACTGCAAACGCTCGGTGGCACTCACCACCTCTGTCAGGCGGATTCCCAGTTTGTCTTCGACCACCACCACTTCACCGCGGGCGATTAATTTGCCATTTACCAACACATCCAGCGGCTCACCGGCGTGGCGATCCAGCTCAATAACGGCGCCTTGCTGCAATTGCAGCAGGTCGCGAATCGGCATTTCACGGCCACCGACTTCCAGCGTGACACGCACCGGGATGTCCATGACCATTTCCAGGTCGGGAGACGGTGTATCCCGCTGTCGCAAACGCGCCGCATGTGCACCGGCATTGGCCTGCTGCCCCGCATCCTCGGCTTCAATTTGTTGGCGAAGCCTTTCCCGCTCGCGTCGCAAATCGTCTCTCTCGGTCACATCGCCTCCTCTGGCATTCATTTACGCCCCTTGACGGTAAACCGCATGACATCTCCTTCAAGCTGCAACACCGCGCGCAACAACGGCAGTCCGGCAACCCGGATTTCTGCCAGATCAGCCGAGCCAAGGGGAATAACATCACCGACCTCCAGCGCAGCGAGTTCGCCTAAACGCAGGGTTTTCTCGGCGAGAACATAGCGCGTCGCCACCGGGGCATTCAAACTCGCATCCACCATCGCCTGCTGCCACTGGGGGTCAGGCGCGCGAGTCTCAGCAAGTTCACTGCGCGACAGACTCTCCCGAATCGGCTCCAGCATGGCTGCCGGGCAACAGATATGGAATTCACCGCCACCGCCGCCCTCTGCATCAATCTGAAAACGGCAGACCACGACCGGGTCCGCCGCTCCGACAATGGTTGCCAGCGATGGATTGAGTTCGCTGCCCAAGGCCTGGCAGTGCAGCTCGCAAACCGGTTGCCAGGCCTCAGCCAGGTCCGCCTGCGCCCGAGCAATCAGTTTGTCGACAAGGCGCCGCTCTGCAGAACTGAAGTCGCGACCATCAGGCACGCCCGCCGCATGACTGCCACCAAAGAAAACTTCGACAAGGCGAAATACCAGGCGGGCATCAAATACCATCATCGCCGTCCCCTCAAGTGGAGCCAAGCGCATTAAATTCAGACTGGTTGGCAGGTACAGCGAATGCAAATAATTGGCGTAGGGCGTGAATTGAATTTCCAGCAGACTGATATCCACATCGTGGCCGAGCACGGTATTCAGACTTTGGCGAAAATGCTCGGCAAAGCGTCTGCTAAGCTGTTCCAGTCCCGGCAAACGCTTGCGAGTGACCGGATTGCGACGGGCGAGATCAAACTGAGCCGCCTCCGCTTGCGGCGCCACCTTGGCGGCTTTAGGCGGGGCATCGCTCTGCTGCACGGCAAGCAACAGGGCATCAATTTCTGCCTGCGAAAGCACGTTATTCATTGCCAATTCCTGCCATCACATCACGCTCCGCGCGGCGTACCACTGCTCAAGTGCCGCCACAACACCGCGGAGGTCACTCTTTAAACTGACAAGCAGGCTCGGCGCCAAAGCCAGGTCGTCATTTCGACCCAGCTCTTCCATCGCCCGGCACTGCGCTGCGTAGCCACCCGCGCCGACCCCCAGCGCACCGCCTTTCAGGGTATGAGCAGAGCGCCGCAGCTCCTCAGCATCTCCCGCGTCAATAGCGTCATTAATCCGCTGCAGGCGCAGCTCTGCATCCTGCTGAAAACTCGAAAATAAAATCTGCATATCGTCAGGCATAATGCTGAATATCTCTTCCAGCACCGCTTCGTCCAGCACCTCGACCGGCAACCGCGCCGTCGTATGATCATTCACTGTGCCACCACCTTTGCGGCCGGTGAGAGCGGACGCCGCTCCAATACAATTTCACCTACCTGAGCCAGACGCTTGGTTGCCACCAGCAACTCCTGCTGCGCCCGCTTGATCTGCGCCAAATCAGCTCTTCCGGCCACCGCTCGGTAATCCGGATAAACCTCCTGTAACACCGCCAACATCCTCTCACGCAATTCACCGCTACTGCCTTGTACAGCGAAGTGGATCGTCTCCGCCTCGAACTGTTCCAACACGGTTCTCAGGTCGTCGTCACTGAGACGCGTAAGTTGGTCAAAGCTGAACATCCGCTCTTCAACGCGCTCGGCCAATGCCGGGCGCCGCTGGCGAAGTCCCTCAAGCAGCTGGCTTTCACTGCCCATATCCAGTTCATTGAGCAGCGCAGCAGCCAGACTCTCACCTGCCATGGGCTGTCGTCCGCGCCCTACATTCTGCAGGTGTTCTTCGATCAGGTAATCCAGCTCTTCCAGTGCTGCGGGCGACAGCGACTCCAGCGCAGCCAGCCGCGCCAGCAAGTCCTCCCGCTTTTCACCGGTAAAAGACATCAACACTTCCGCCGCCTGCGATGACTCCAGGCAAGCGATCAGCACCGCCTGAATCTGCGGGTGTTCACGACGCAGCATGTCAACAATCGCCTGGGCACTTAACCACTTAAGCTTTCCAATTTGCCCGGACTGCCCGTGCGGCGCCAACTGACGACGCAGCAATGCGGCCTTGTCCTCACCCAACGCGTCTGACAGCAGATCCCGAACCTGATCGGCCCTGCCGTTTGCGACCAGCGATACCTGTAAACTGTCCCGCTCAAACCGCTGCAATATCTGCGTGAGGCGCGATGCATCAGGAGCGTTGAGGCGAGACATCAATTCTGCAGCGCGCTGGACATGCTGCGGGCGCAGCTCCCGCAACACTGCGGCCGCCCGCTCCGATGACAAGGCGGTTAACAATACCGCCGCCTGTTCCGCGTCGCCGCTATCGGCCTCGTTATCGGCAATCAGGGTCCCCTCGGTCAGCCATGCCCCCAGAACCGCAGCCACCCTTCCAGGTTCTTCATCCGCACTGCGCTGAAGATGATGCAGCAAGGAGCGATAATCGGCCGGAGCAGACACTGCTTCGGGTCGCTGCCGGGAGCCAAGCTGCTGAAGAAACAATGACAATCCCAGGCCAGCGGCAATGCACAAGGCCGCAATGCCCAACTCCGAGGATATCGGCAGGAGAAGGCAAAACAATGCACACAGAATCAATGCCAGCAGCAGTAAAAGCTGCCAGGCAATGCCCTGAGAAAAACTGTCATTTTTTTGACTATCTACCACAATGCTCACAAAATTTGTCACTTTTTTGACAAAAGCCCCTCAAAAAGCTCTGCTTATACGCGCTATCGAGCCCACAGTGAGGAATGTAGCAGGATACGGGCCAGCTCCTGACAAGCCGACACGCAAGAAGGAGGTTAGCGTTTCAGCTCGACAAAGGGCAATGCTGTTGGCCCGCCCACATCCACGGTTTGGGAGGCATCAAAAGGATGGGGTTCTCGATCCAGACTTCGGTCGATATCCAGGTTGGCAAAATCGAATAAGGCCGTATCTGCCAACTGCGATGGCGCAATGTTCTGCATGGACGAGAAGATTTTTTCAATGCGGCTGCCGTCCTGCTTTTCCCACTCCAGCAGCATCTTGCGGATATTTTGTCGCTGCAGATTTTCCTGCGAACCGCAGAGATTGCAGGGAATGATCGGGAACTGTTTATAGGCCGAAAACTTCTCGATATCCGCCTCGCGACAATAGGCCAGCGGGCGGATGATGATATTGCGTTTGTCGTCAGACAGCAGTTTGGGTGGCATCGCCGCCATACGCGAACCGTAAAACATATTCAAAAACAGCGTTTGCACCATGTCGTCTTTATGGTGACCCAGCGCGATTTTATTGGCCCCGATCTGCTCTGCAAAACCGTAGAGCGTCCCCCTTCGCAGGCGGGAACACAGGCCGCAGGTGGTTTTTCCTTCGGGGATTTTTTCCTTAACAATGGAATAGGTGTCGCGGTTGACGATGTAATACTCAATACCCAGCCCATCGAGGTATTCTGGCAGCACATGCTCTGGAAAACCCGGCTGCTTTTGATCCATGTTGACGGCTACCAACTCAAATCGAACCGGCGCACTTTTTTGCAGGTTCATCAGGATATCGAGCATCGTGTAACTGTCTTTCCCACCTGACAGACAGACCATGACGCGATCGCCGTCTTCAATCATGCGATAGTCTTCAATCGCCTTACCGGTATGACGCCGCAGCCGCTTTTGCAGCTTGTTGAATTCAAGCTTGGGCATTGCCTGATTGTCGGAAGCGGGAAACATATCGCCTACCTGCCTGTCGTCGGGATTACGGAAGCGCCGCATTATATAGAGTTGACCAAATCTCAGCCAGCGACGGTAAAAAATCCGGCAAATCCTGCTGAAAGCGACGCCCTGACTGGTAATCCGGCGCCCAGCTGTCTATCATTAGCGCGCCAAAATCTGCTGGCATGAGGTGTTATCTACACGGCCAGACCCCGGCACGGGTGCATGCCGGATTGTGTAATCCACATCCGGTCGCACCCGCTCACAAAGGCTTACACCAAACAATCACCAGAAAGGGAACGCTCCATGAAACAACCCGTTCGTGTCACCGTTACCGGTGCAGCAGGCCAGATCGGCTACGCACTGCTTTTCCGCATCGCCTCAGGCGCCATGCTGGGCGACGACCAGCCCGTCATTCTGCAACTGCTGGACATTACTCCTGCTCTGGACGCGCTTGAAGGCGTCAAGATGGAACTTGAAGACTGTGCCTTCCCGCTGCTGAGCGGCGTGGTGTGCACTGACGACCCGAACGTCGGCTTCAAAGACGCCGATTACGCCCTGCTGGTTGGCGCGCGCCCCCGCGGTCCCGGCATGGAGCGCAAAGACTTGCTGGAAGCCAATGCGGCAATCTTCTCCGTTCAAGGTAAAGCCATTGACGAGAACGCCAGCAAAAACATCAAAGTCCTGGTCGTTGGCAACCCCGCTAACACTAACGCTCTGATCACTCAGCGCAACGCGCCGTCAATCAGCCCCCGCAACTTCACTGCGATGACTCGTCTGGACCACAACCGTGCCATGACACAAATCGCGCAGAAGACCGGCAAGACGGTTAACGACGTGACCAACATGACCATCTGGGGTAACCACTCAGCGACTCAGTACCCTGACCTGTTCAATGCCAAAGTCGACGGCAAAACAGCGTCAGACCTGGTTGACCAGGACTGGCTGGAAAATGACTTTATCCCGACCGTGCAACAGCGCGGCGCCGCCATCATTAAAGCCCGCGGCGCGTCTTCTGCCGCCTCTGCGGCCAACGCGGCTATCGACCATGTACGCAGCTGGGCGCTGGGCACTGACGGCGACGACTGGGTATCTATGGGCGTATACAGCGACGGCAGCTACGGCATTCAGGAAGGCCTGATCTACTCCTTCCCCTGCCGCTGCAAAGATGGCGAGTGGGAAATTGTGCAAGGCGTTGACGTTAACGACTTCAGCCGCGCCAAAATGGAAGCCACTGAGCAAGAACTGGCGGAAGAGCGCGACGGCGTTAAGCACCTGCTGCCGTAAGTACTATTTTGCGTACTATCTTGCTATAGCAAAAAGGCGACCCCAGGGTCGCCTTTTTTATTGCCCGTCTGTTACGCGTGACAGCAAACCGTCAGTTGTTTTCCTCTGCAAACAAGGCCTGCGCACTCAAGCCGTTGCTTTCAAACATGCCACGCAGACTTTTCAGTGCCTCGACCTGAATTTGCCTCACGCGCTCCCGGGTAAGACCGATCTCGCGCCCGACCTCTTCCAGCGTCGAGGGTTCGTGCCCGCGCAGACCAAAGCGCCGCAATACCACCTCGCACTGCTTCTCTGTCAGCTCATCCAGCCAATGGTCAATACAGTCAGAGATATCTTCGTTTTGAAGAATCTCGCTGGGATTCAGCGCCTGATTATCGGCAATGGTATCAAGCAGAACTTGATCAGAGTCCTGAGCAAGGGGCACATCGACGGACCCTACCCGCTCTTTCAGGCTGCACAGACGCTTGGCCTCGGCTACGGGCCGGTCTAGCTCTCGAGCCATTTCCTCAGGAGAAGGCATGTGGTCGAGCTTCTGACTCAGCTCGCGCTCGGCGCGCAAATAACTGTTCAGCTCTTTGACCACATGTATCGGCAGACGAATGGTGCGGGTCTGATTCATAATTGCCCGCTCAATGGTCTGGCGAATCCACCACGTCGCATAGGTAGAAAAACGAAAGCCTCGCTCTGGATCAAATTTTTCAACCGCTCTAATCAGGCCGAGGTTCCCCTCTTCCACCAGATCCAAAAGAGTCAGCCCGCGATTGAGATAGCGTCGGGCGATTTTCACCACCAAGCGCAAGTTGCTCTCAATCATGCGCTTGCGTCCCGCCTCGTCACCCTTGCGCGCCAGACGGGCAAAGTGGACCTCTTCTTCAGCAGTTAATAGCGGAGAGTAGCCAATTTCGTTTAGATACAGCTGGGTTACATCCAGCTCGGTTTGATGCCGACTGCGCTTCAGTCGACTGATTCCGGGTTCCACGCCTTCCTTTGCGTCGATATCTGTGCCCGCGAGAGGTTTTACGGAACGCTGTTTCTGCTTGTTCGATTGATCTAACCGCATCGTCGAATCCTTATCACTAGGTTTGTTATTTTTTTCGACTTTGGCGGGCCTGCCCTGCTTGCGCTCCGGCAATCAACGCTGAGGCAATAATTTAAGCGGGTCCACCGGTTTTCCGTTTACTCGAACTTCAAAATGTAATTTCGCCGAGTCAGTGCCGCTGTCGCCCAATTCGGCGATCGTCTGACCCGCTTTGACTTGCTCTCCCTCTTTGACCAATAAACGTCGATTGTGCCCGTAGGCACTCAAGTAACGCTCGGAGTGTTTCAGTATCAGCAGATTGCCGTAGCCCACCAGCCCACTGCCTGCATACACCACCACTCCACTGCGCGATGCTTTTACAGGCTCACCCATTTTGCCTTTGATATCAATACCCTTGTGGGCCTGACCAGAGGCAACGAAACGTCTAACCAGCGGACCGTGTACCGGCCAACGCCAGGATTCGCTACTGAAGGCGGGAGTGGTCGGCTTAGGCTTGGGTTTGGGCACAGCCGGAACGGGTGCCTTGGCAACATTGGCAGAAGGTTTTGCTGACGGAGTCGTCACAGCCTTTGCGGGCGACGCCGGTTTCGGCTTCGCAGCCACCGATGCCGAGCTCTCTTTCAGCTCAATGGCCTGACCCGGAAAAATGGTATAGGGCGGTGCGATGTTGTTAGCGTTCGCTAACCGCTTAACGTCGAAACCGTAGCGCCAGGCTATAGAAAACAGCGTATCGCCGCGGCTGACAACGTAGTATGGAGGCGCCTTCTCGGCAGGGTTATAACGGTCATAGACAGGCGCAGGACGATGAGGCCCGGCACAGCCAACCAAGGCAGCCAGGAGCACGAGGAGCCAGGCTCTGTGTCCGAACGGCTTCACGTGGTGCGCACCTGCACGCGTTAAAACTCCCTTTCTGGATGAATGGACGTCGCGGAAACTCCTTGCATCACGACGTAGGCCGAACTGTCACCGCTTATTGATTACTTTATGTACTTTACAGACTAACCGTTTAGATAAAAATAATCTTAAAAAATCAGCAAATATCGACTAATCACGACGGGCTACCGTCTCAATGAAGAGTACCAGCACAAAGCCAACGACCATCAAGCCCAGACAAAACAGCCACTGCGGATCAGCCTGAACAGCGTAGTCTCCCGGCAGTACATTATGCCAATCAAGGCTGTGCTCATCGCTGAGCAACTGCCCGCTTCCGGTCAGTTTCCAAGGCCAGATAATGGACAACGACCCGAGCAGCACCCCAGTCAACACGGCCAACAAGGGGCCGCGATGTTGATGCATCAGGTAGCTGAGCAATCGAACAAAGGCCATCAGCCCTGTCGCACAACCCAGCATGAACAGCGCAATCATCCCAACATCCAGCGATTTAATCGCCTGAATGACCGGCTCGTACATGCCGAGCAGCAGCAGAATAAAACTGCCTGAAATACCCGGTAAAATCATCGCGCAAATTGCCAGCGCACCCGCGCCAAAAACGGTCAACGCATTGACAGGCATTTCACCCGGTCTGACGACGGAAATCAGCAAGGCAAAGCCCACTCCTGCGAGCAAATACAGCCAGGCCCCTCGCGCATGAGGAATCTGCCGGTAAACCAGCAGCGCCGACGCCAGAATCAAACCAAAGAAAAAGGATGCCATCAGCAGCGGATGGTGGTGCAGCGCCCAGGAAATCCCACGCGCCAGAGACAATACGCTCAAGCCAATCCCCAACAAGAGGCTGAGCAGGAAACCACCATTCACGTATTGCCAAGCGGCCGCTGGGCCGTTGCTGAACAGCAATTTCAGCGCTGCGAGGTTGCAGGCCTTCAGGCTATCGATCAGCTGATCATAGATGCCGGTGATGAATGCGATGGTGCCGCCAGACACGCCGGGGACAATATCTGCCGCCCCCATTGCCACGCCCCGCAGGAAAATACCGCCGCGCAAACCACCTGAACTCTTGTTCTGCGAATCAGGCAACGACACCACCTACCATCGGCACAAACATAACCGGCTCAATACACTGTTCTTCAAAACCGTCTTCGTGCCGGTCGTAAACATACAGACTCTGCTGCTGCCCCTGTTTGCCGACGGGGATCACCAGGCGGCCTCCCACGGCCAACTGGTCCAGCAACTCCTGAGGCACGACTTCCGGCGCCGCCGCTGACAGGATCGCATCGAACGGTCCACGTTGAGGCCAGCCCATGCCGCCATCAGCGTGACGCAGATGTACATTGTGCAATTTAAGATGACGCAGACGCTGCCGGGCTTTCTCCTGAAGTGGCCGGATACGCTCAACGCTGAACACCCGGTCCACCAGCTGCGCGAGTATGGCCGTTTGGTAGCCCGACCCAGCGCCAACCTCCAACACGCGTTCACGCGGCCCAAGCGCAAGCAACAACTCCGTCATGCGAGCGACAATATAAGGCTGGGAGAGGGTTTGCTGAAAGCCGATGGGCAACGCGCTGTCTTCGTAGGCGCGGTGAGAAAGAGCTTCGTCGAGGAAGATATGTCGGGGCGTCGCGCGAATGGTGTCCAGCACCTTGCTGTCGTTAATACCCTGCGAGCGCAGCCGCTCAATCAGGCGGTCCCGGGTGCGCTGGGAGGTCATCCCAATGCCCTGAAGATTAATGCTACTCACCTATGCTCTTCTCTACGTTATGGCCTTCAGGCGTTAATCAATTCTCGCACAAGCGCCGTGGCGAAACAGCCCCTCGGAAGTGTGAATAACAGCCTTAACATCTGCGGCTCTTCCCACTCCCAAACAAGGTCGCCGGGCACCACTCGCAAACTGCGGCGCTCCATTTTCATTCCGTGTCTGCGCAAGCCATCGCAAAGTTCAGGCTCTGCCGCAAATACCTGTGATTCCAATTCAGCCACGTCAGCGTCAACCCGATGGCGTCCCTCGCTTCCGTACAACGGCCCGCTTGGATGAATATCCCCCGCCTGCATACGGTGACGAATCTCGTCGTCCACTTCAGCGGCAAAAACGCTGCCGCTGTCACGCAAGCTGAACAGTTCGCCATCCAATGGCTGCTGCCAATTCCCCTGCGCAATTCGCCGAGCCAGGACCGTATTGAACAGATAGGCCCTCGCCGACGACAGATAAATACCCCGTTGAAAACGGCCCGGCCTGAGCTCTCCTGCCAGCCAGCGGCGACAGGCGTCCACGTTGTCACCCGCTCGGCCAAAGCGCTGCTCACCAAAGTAATTAGGGAAGCCACCGCGCAACTGTTCAAGACGCTTTTCTATGCCGGCCGTATCACCACGAATATCCCGCAGACGTAATTCAAAGCGGTTAGCCCGGTGGCTGCCAATACGTAATTTCTGGCGATGCCGTCCGAATCGCAAAACCTGCCAGCCGCCTTCGTCTCCCTGTTCGGCCACTCCCGACCAATCGCGCCCCTGCTTGCCCGGCAAATGAATGCAGAACCACTGCTGCGTTACCGCCTGACGGTCCTTTAAACCCGAATAGGTGACCGCTTTCGCTGGCACGCCGGCGATGGTCGCCAAGCGTTTGGCTACATATTCAGTGCTGTCACCACGCTTTTGTACCCACAGCCAATCAAACTCACCATCGTGACTGAAGTCGACCTCAAAGCACTCTTCAACGCTGAAGTCCTCGGGACTCTGCTTCAGTATGCCTTCGGCGTCAACGCCACCCAGTGCGCGAGGCCAGTCAGGCAGCATGGTCGATACGCTCCAGCAGAACAACGGCATCGACGGCGATCCCTTCCTGGCGACCGACAAAACCCAGTTTTTCGGTTGTTGTCGCCTTCACGCTGACCTGTGTCAGGTCGACCTGCAATATTCCCGCCAGCCGTTCACGCATCGCAACAATATAGGGAGAGAGTTTTGGCGCCTGCGCGGCGATGGTGAGGTCCGCATTCGCTAACTGATAACCCGCTTCGCGCAGCAAATCATAACAACGCGCCAAAAGTACTGCGCTATCTGCCCCTTGGTAGGCCGAATCAGTATCGGGAAAGTGCTTGCCGATGTCCCCCAGCGCTAAGGCACCTAGCAGGGCGTCACACAGGGCGTGAATCGCCACATCGCCATCAGAATGGGCCAGCAACGCATGGCTATGGGGAATGCGGACACCACAGAGCACGATGCTGTCGCCCTCACCAAAACGGTGGACATCATAGCCGTGGCCGATACGCATATTGCTCATGACCTGTCCTCATTGTCCGATGCCCCGTCGCGCTGCTGCAGAAAAAACGCCGCCAGCGGCAGGTCTTCCGGGTAGGTAATTTTGATATTGCGGGCACTGCCATTCACCAACGACACTTCGCCACCACAGTGTTCGATGGCCGACGCCTCGTCCGTGACCAGCAAGCCCTGTTGACGGCAATGCTGCAAAGCATCAAGCAATTGCCGATAGCGAAAGATCTGGGGCGTCAGAGCCCGCCAAAGGTCTCGCCGATCTACGGTGGTAATGGCGTTTTCTGCTCGATGCTTTAGCGTATCCACCACTGGCGTCGCCAACAGCCCGCCGCACCCGGTATTCAAGGTGGCATCCAACAGGCGCAGCAAATCCTCTTCACTCAGGCAGGGGCGCGCCGCATCGTGTACCAGCACCCAGTCGTCGTCGCCCGCCTGACCGGCTAATGCCAACAGCGCCTGTTCGACGGAATCCGCACGGCTGCTGCCACCTTCAACCGTCCTCACCCTGTGGAGCCTACTGCACGATAACGCAGCAAACTCACTGTCTTCTGGGTGCAGTGCAACCAGTACCTGACGAACACGGTCGTCGCTGAGTACGCGATCAATACTGTGCTCCAGCACCGTGCGATCATTGAGGGGGAGATATTGCTTGGGGCGCGACGCGCCAAACCGGCTGCCGAGGCCTGCGGCGGGGATAATGGCCCAGATGGCGGGAGAACAGCTCACGGCCTTACTCTTCAATGATCAGGTAGAAGCTTTCGCCTTCCTTGATCATGCCCATGTCATTACGCGCACGTTCCTCAATACTGTCGAGATCGTGCTTCAAACTGTAGACCTCTCCCAGCAAGCGCTCATTGCGATTGCGCAGCTCGGCGTTGTGGGAAGTCTGTGTCGCGATGTCCCGGCGCAGACTGACGATCTGTTCCCAACTGCCACTACCCACCCACAGCCGGAACTGCAGAGCAACCAGCATGACAAGGAGCAAAATCAACAGGCGGCGACGGGTCATTGTGCGTCCTGAATTAACAAGGGGCAGACGATGCTGCCCCTTTATCACCTTGCTGTTCAGGCGCGGAACTCGTCGCGACCGCGGTAAGCGGCGCCCAGCTCGGCCTCAATACGCAGCAGGCGGTTGTATTTGGCAACGCGGTCTGAACGACACAGCGAACCGGTTTTAATCTGACCAGCAGACGTTGCCACGGCCAGGTCGGCGATGGTGGTGTCTTCGGTCTCACCGCTGCGGTGAGAAATCACCGCCGTGTAGCCAGCATCTTTGGCCATTTTGATCGCGTCCAGCGTCTCGCTCAACGAGCCGATCTGATTGAACTTGATCAGAATCGAATTGGCGATATTGTTGTCGATACCGCGCTTCAGGATTGCAGTATTGGTCACGAACAGGTCGTCGCCCACCAACTGTACACGGTCACCAACCAGTTCGGTCAGGGCCGCCCAGCCGTCCCAGTCGCTCTCGTCCATACCATCTTCAATCGAGATGATCGGGTAGCGCTGAGCCAGGCCATCCAGATAGGCGGCAAAGCCCGCCGCATCAAATTCTTTGCCTTCACCGCTGAGCTTGTATTTGCCGTCTTTGTAAAACTCCGACGACGCGCAATCCAGCGCCAGCGTCACGTCTTCACCCAGCTTGTAACCCGCATTGGCAACCGCTTCAGCAATCACTTCCAGTGCCGCTTCATTGGAAGGCAGATTGGGCGCAAAACCGCCCTCATCCCCGACCGCCGTGTTCAGGCCGCGACCTACCAAAACCTTTTTCAGCGAGTGGAAAATCTCCGCACCGACTCGCAGCGCTTCTGCAAAGGTTTCTGCAGCAACCGGCTGAATCATGAACTCTTGGATGTCCACGTTATTGTCGGCGTGCTCACCACCGTTGAGAATATTCATCATTGGCACGGGCATGGTGTACTGGCCTTCAGTGCCGTTGATTTGTGCAATGCGCTGATACAGGGGAATACCCTTCTCATTGGCGACAGCTTTCGCCGCTGCCAGAGAAACCGCCAGAATGGCATTGGCGCCGAACTTGGCCTTGTTCTCGGTGCCGTCGGCGTCGATCATGGCCTGATCGAGGGCACGCTGGTCTTCCGCATCCATGCCGATCAACAGGTCGCGGATAGATGTGTTGACGTTGGCAACCGCCTGAGTGACGCCCTTGCCCAAGTAACGGGATTTATCGCCATCGCGCAGCTCCAGTGCTTCGCGTGAACCTGTCGATGCGCCCGAGGGTGCACAGGCTGTTCCCACAGCGCCGGAAGCCAGTACCACATCGGCCTCTACGGTTGGGTTGCCGCGTGAATCCAGCACCTCAAAGGCTTTAATATCGACGATTTCTGCCATGTCTCATCTCCTAAGTCAGTTCCCCGCAGCCTGCGGCGCCGGGGCGGCATGTCTGTTTATAGTGTTAACGAATATCCAAGGGCGGCAGCGATTTAATCAGATCGTCTACGGCCTTCATCTGCGCGAGGAACGGCTTCAAGGCTGACAGCGGCAATGCGCTGGGTCCGTCGCAAAGTGCTTTATCCGGATCGGGATGCGCCTCGAGGAACAAGCCCGCCAATCCCTGTGTCATTCCCGCGCGACCAAGCTCGGCAACCTGATGACGCCGGCCGCCTGAAGCCGCCCCCATGGGATCGCGGCATTGCAGGGCGTGGGTCACGTCGAAAATCAGAGGCGCCCCGCCGCTGACTTCACGCATGGTGCGAAAGCCCAGCATATCGACAACCAGATTGTCGTAGCCGAAATTGCTGCCGCGTTCGCAAAGCATCACCTGCTCATTACCGCACTCAGCAAATTTCTCGACAATATTTTTCATTTGCGCCGGACTGAGAAACTGGGGTTTCTTGACGTTGATCACAGCGCCGGTGGCCGCCATCGCCGCCACCAGGTCAGTCTGTCGTGCCAGAAAGGCGGGAAGCTGGATCACATCGCAGACTTCCGCTACGGGGCCTGCCTGGTGAACTTCGTGAACGTCGGTAATCACCGGAACATTAAAGGTCTGTTTGATTTCCTGAAAAATCTTCAGCCCTTCTTCCATGCCCGGGCCGCGGTAAGAATGGATTGATGAACGATTGGCCTTATCAAAAGACGCCTTGAACACGTAGGGAATACCCAGCTCGGCACACACCTCGACATAGCTTTCCGCAACCTGCATCGCCAGATCACGCGATTCCAGTACATTCATGCCACCAAAGAGGACAAAGGGCAGATCGTTGCCTACTTTCAAGCCCGCCACGTCGAGATGTTTATTCTGCATGTTTTCCTCCACAGACACTGCACAGCAGCGCCTGATTGTTATTGTGTCGGCGCTGCCAGACGATCAGGCCTGCTGGTGTTGCAGTGCGGCCTTAATGAATCCGGTAAACAGCGGGTGGCCATCGCGCGGCGTTGACGTGAACTCCGGGTGGAACTGACAGGCGACAAACCAAGGGTGGTTTTCCACCTCGACCACTTCAACCAAGCTTTTGTCTGCCGACCAGCCGCCAATGCGCAGGCCTTTCTCTTGTAGTTCGGCTACGTAGTGATTATTCACCTCGTAACGGTGACGGTGACGCTCGGTAATCTGGTCAGCACCATAAATATCCCGGGCCAACGAGCCTTCACTCAAATGACAGAGCTGGGCACCCAGGCGCATCGTGCCGCCGAGATCTGATGCGGCATCACGCTGCTCAGTAGCTCCCTCCGCGGTCACCCATTCAGTAATCAAGCCGACCACCGGGTGCTCACTACTCTCGGTGAACTCGCTGCTGTTGGCATCGCTGAGACCCAATACATTGCGGGCAAATTCGATAACCGCTACCTGCATCCCCAGGCAAATCCCCAAATAGGGAATGTTATTCTCACGGGCATGTTGAACCGTCCGAATCTTGCCTTCCACCCCGCGGTTGCCAAAACCACCGGGCACCAGAATGCCGTCGACACCATCCAAAACGCCAACACCATCAGTCTCGATAGTTTCCGAGTCGATATAACGCACGTGAACTTTAGTGTGAGTATGAATACCCGCGTGTTTAAGCGCTTCATTCAGCGACTTATAGGCGTCCAGCAGCTCCATGTACTTGCCGACCATCGCGATGGTCAACTCGCGATCCTGATTCAGGTCGCCGTCGATAACCGGATCCCACTCAGACAGGTCAGCGGGCGGACAGTCCAATCCAAAGCGCTCGACAATCAACTCGTCCAGCCCCTCTCCCGCCAGCAGCGAAGGAATGCGATAGATCGAATCCACATCACGCAGGGGAATAACTGCGCGGGATTCCACATTGGTGAACAGTGCAATTTTCTGGCGGCTGCTCATATCAATTTCGTGATCAGAGCGGCACAACAGTACATCGGGTTGCAGGCCGATAGAGCGCAGCTCTTTTACCGAGTGCTGAGTCGGTTTGGTTTTGGTTTCGCCTGCGGTGGCTATATAGGGCACTAAGGTCAGATGCATAAGCATGGCGCGCTTGGCACCCAGCTCCACCTTCAGTTGGCGAGCGGCTTCGAAGAACGGCAGCCCTTCGATGTCGCCCACAGTACCGCCAATTTCAACAATTGCGACATCGGCATCACCCGCGCCGGCAATCACCCGGCGCTTGATTTCATCAGTAACGTGGGGAATAACCTGTACGGTGCCCCCCAGATAATCACCGCGACGTTCCTTGCGCAGCACAGTCTCGTATACACGACCGGTGGTGAAGTTGTTGCGCTTATTCATTTTGGCACGCACAAAACGCTCGTAGTGCCCCAGATCCAAGTCTGTCTCAGCGCCGTCCTCGGTCACAAACACCTCACCGTGCTGGAAGGGGCTCATGGTGCCTGGGTCGACGTTGATATAGGGGTCGAGCTTGAGCAGGGTCACCTTCAGGCCACGCGCTTCGAGGATGGCCCCCAGGGAGGCCGAGGCGATGCCCTTGCCAAGAGAAGAAACAACGCCGCCAGTGACGAATATAAAACGCGCCATGTAATGCCTATATATCGAGCTGATGAGGGTGCAGGGCGGCAAAACGTCGAGTTTCACGGCCCCTGTAAGATGGGGGCTCAGTTTACCAGCATGACCGGAGCGAGACAATGAAATTAGCCCTCTGAGCCACGCGGCAGCTCTGTTATACTGCGCGCCTAATTGCTTGCACATTCAAGGTCTTAGTTCTATGCAACCCATGCTGAATATCGCCCTGCGCGCCGCGCGCAAGGCCGGTGATCTGGTCGCCCGCGCCTCGGAGCAACTGGATCGCGTTAAAATCGAGTCCAAGGGCGAAAACGATTTCGTCACGGAAATCGACCGCAAATCCGAGCAGGAAATCATCTACCACCTGCAAAAGGCCTACCCTGACCACGGCTTTCTCGGCGAGGAAACCGGCCAAAGTGGCAATGCCGACAGCGAATACCAATGGGTAATCGACCCGATCGACGGCACCACTAACTTTGTTCGCGGCATCCCTCACTTCTGCATTTCCATCGCCTGCCTTCACCAGGGCCAAATCGAGCATGCGGTCGTGCTGGACCCTATCCGTCGAGAAGAATTCACCGCCAGTCGCGGCCGGGGTGCCCAACTTAATGGCCGCCGGGTACGCGTTACCATGGCAAGCAGCCTAGAAGGCACGCTAATTGGCACGGGCATCCCCTTTAAATCCCGCAGCGAACAGCACATTTCCGCTTATATGAAGAGCCTTGAAGCCGTTGCCCGCGAGACCGCGGGGATTCGTCGCGCGGGCTCTGCCGCGCTGGACCTGGCTTATGTTGCCGCCGGTCGCCTGGACGGTTTCTGGGAAATCGGTCTGAGCAAATGGGATATCGCGGCGGGCGTGCTGCTGGTTCGCGAAGCGGGTGGCCTGATCAGCGACTTTCAGGGTGGCGGCAGCTATCTTGAAAGCGGCAACATTGTGGCCGCTAACCCAAAATGCCTGAAGAGCCTGCTGCAAGCCGTAAAACCTCAGCTGGATCATATCCGCTGACATCGGCGCTCGAACTGAAATAAAAAAGGCGTCCGAGCTGGACGCCTTTTTTATGCTGGGAGGAAAGAAAAACAATCAGGGCAGATCGTCCATTTCTGCCGCTTCTTTCTCTGGCACAATCAAATCTTCCGCAGAAATCTTCATCGCAACCAGCAGACTTGCCACCACAAAGATGGACGAGTAGGTGCCCACACCGATACCGACCAATAGCGCGAGTGCAAAACTGTGGATCATCTCACCGCCAACCAGCGCCAGCGCCACCAGCACCATCAATGTCGTGCCTGAGGTAATCAAGGTTCGGCTCAAGGTGTCCGTCAGCGAGATATTAATGATGTCTTCAGGACTGTAACCACGCATTCCCCGCAGATTCTCACGAATACGGTCTGCAACCACAATGGAGTCGTTCAACGAGTAACCGATTACCGCCAGAATGGCAGCCAGCACCGTCAGATCAAAATCCCAGCCCACCAGGGCAAACGCGCCGAGCGTAATGATGACATCGTGGGCCAGCGCCAAAACCGACCCAAACGCAAACTTCACCTGAAAGCGCATGGCGACGTAAATCAGCACCACCACCAACGCCATCAATACAGCCAGACCGCCCTGCTCGCGAAGTTCTTCGCCGACCTGCGGCCCCACAAATTCAATGCGGCGCAATTCGACATCACCGGCACTGCCCGCGCGCAGCACCGACAGCACCTTGTCACCCAGTTCCGGGCTCAGGCCTTGGGGCAGGCGGACCAGCACATCGGTATCGGCACCAAAGTTAACGACAATGGCATTTTCGAAACCTTCATCGGCCAGCGAATCGCGCACCTCCTGAAGCACCGGCGACTCTTCGTAAATCACTTCAATCAGGGTGCCACCGGTAAAATCCAGACCGAAGTTAAGCCCCTTGACCGACAGAATCAGAATGGATGCGACCACTGCAAGGGCTGACACAACAGCCGCCAGCTTGCGCACGCTCATAAAGCGAATAAATTTCTTTTCCTCTGACATTGGCGCGCCCTCCTTATATCGACAATTTGCTGACACGGCGGCGACCGTAAATCAGATTAACCAATGCCCGCGTGCCCATAATGGCCGTGAACATTGAGGTGATAATCCCCAGCGACAGGGTAACTGCGAAGCCGCGCACCGGGCCTGTGCCCACTGCATAGAGAATCACCGCCACCAGCAAGGTGGTGATATTCGCATCCATGATCGTGACAAAGGCTCGGCCATAACCGGAGTTGATAGCGTGCTGAGGCGAGGCCCCCTCGGCGATTTCCTCTCGTATTCGCGAGAAAATCAGCACATTGGCATCCACCGCCATCCCCACTGTCAATACGATACCGGCGATACCCGGCAAGGTCAGCGTGGCACCCAACAGCGACATGGCGCCGACCAGCAAGACAATATTGAAGCCTAGCGCCATGACCGCAATCACACCGAATACGCGGTAGTAAACGAGCATGAACAAGGCCACCGCCGCCAAACCGATCTGCACCGAGAGCAAGCCTTTGGCAATGTTTTCCGCCCCCAACGAAGGCCCGACCGTGCGCTCCTCGACAAAGTCGATGGGCGCTGCCAGAGCACCGGCACGCAGCAGCAGCGCCAGCTCGTTGGACTCGCCCGGCGCATCGAGCCCGGTAATACGGAACTGCACGCCCAGCGCGTCACGAATAGTGGCCAGGCTGATAATCTTCTTCTCGTCGTAGGGAACGCGAATCACCTGCTCCTGGCCATTCTCGTCCATTTCATAGCGAGTGCGGCTCTTACGCTCGATAAACAAAACACCCAGACGACGATTGATATTGTGACGCGTCACCCGGTGCATCATGGTGCCGCCCTCACTGTCGAGGGTGATATTCACCTGCGGACGACCGTTCTCGTCAAAACTGGCCTGGGCATTGGCAACCCGCTCACCGGTAATCACCACTTCTCGCTCCAACCAGGCCGTGGGCTCACCGCGCTGAGGGTTACGGAAGGAAAATTGTTCACGATCTCCCGCATCAGCGTCGTAGCGGGCTTCAAGACGAAATTCCAGGTTGGCGGTTTTACCCAGAATCCGCTTGGCTTCTGCAGTGTCCTGAATACCCGGCAGTTCCACCACAATGCGATTGCGCCCCTGACGCTGAACCAGCGGCTCAGAAACCCCCAGCTCGTTAACACGGTTGCGCAGTGTCGTCAGGTTCTGGCCTACCGCATAGTCTTCAATTTCCTTGCGTTTGGTTTCCGACAGAATCGCCTGAAGATAAAACGCCTCTTCATCATCGCTGTCGCTGCGCTGAGCAGTAAGCTCGGTGTAATTGCTGCGAATCACCGAAAGCGCCTCATCGCGCGCCTCTTCACTGCCGAACTTGCCACTGATCACACCGTCACTGTTCAGATTGACAAAGCCCCGTATACGCTCTTCCCGCAGCGCTTTTTTAATGCCGGTCGTGTAGTGCTCAAGACGGGTCTGGATCGCCGAATCGGTATCCACCTCCAGCAGGAAGTGCACGCCGCCACTGAGGTCAAGGCCGAGCTTCATCGCATCGGCACCCAGCGAGCTGAGCCAGTCGGGGGTGTTTGAGGCCATGTTCAGGGCGACGACATAGCCATCGCCCAGCGCCCGCTGAATCACTTTCTGTGCGCGCAACTGATCGTCGCTGTGAGCCAGCCGGACGAGGCCATTCTTGCCATCACTGCTGGCCTCGGCACCGAAGTAATCAATATTGGCCGCTGATAGTGCCTCGGAAATCGTCTCGACTTGCCGACTGCTGATTTCCGTACCGCTGCTGGCACCGGAAATCTGTACAGCCGGATCAGGGCGATACAGATTGGGCGCTGCATACAGCAGGCCTATCCCCAGTACGGCCAGAATCAGCAGGTTCTTCCATAGGGGGTATTTGTTGAGCATCAGTAACCACCAAAACCGCGCTTACGCGCGGTGTCTGTTTTTATAAATTTCGCGCCGTCGGCCTTAGCCAACCCACACCCGGGCATTTCTGAAAATTCGCATCCAACCGCTGTCCTCGCCCTGCTCTGCCGGTGACCAGCTATTGGTCACACTGCGGAACACGCGCTCGGGGTGCGGCATCATAATGGTCACACGCCCATCGGCACTGCTGAGGCCGGTAATCCCCTGAGGTGAACCGTTGGGATTCGCCGGATAATGCTCGGTTGGTGCACCACCATTATCCACGTAGCGCAGCGCCACATTGCCGGATGACGCCAGCGCCTGAAGCTGCGCAGCATCGCGGAACTCCGCCCGCCCTTCACCGTGGGCAACCGCTACCGGCAAGCGAGAACCCGCCATGCCAGACAACAATATGGAGGGCGATTCGGGGATTTCAACCATTGAGAAGCGCGCTTCGAACTGTTCCGAGCGATTTCGTACAAATCGCGGCCAGTGTTCGGCCCCGGGAACCAGACTGTGCAGATTGGACATCATCTGACAGCCATTACAGACCCCCAGTGCAAAGCTGTCTTCGCGATGGAAGAAGGCCTCAAACGCTTCCCGAGCGCGAGGATTGAAGAGAATGCTCTTCGCCCAGCCCTCACCGGCGCCCAACACGTCCCCGTAGGAAAAGCCCCCGCAGGCAGCCAGGCCCTTGAACTCAGCCAGATCGATACGGCCGCCCAGAATGTCGCTCATGTGGACATCGACGGTATTGAAACCGGCGCGATGGAACGCGGCCGCCATTTCCATTTGACCGTTGACGCCCTGCTCTCGCAGTACCGCCAGTTTCGGACGCACGCCGCTATTGATGAACGGCGCGGCCACATCCTGCTGGGCATCAAAGCTCAGGGCCACCGTCAAACCGGGGTCCTCCTCACGCAACGAGGCGAATTCCTGCTCGGCACACTCGGGGTTGTCACGCAGGGCCTGCATACGATAGCTCAGCTCGGTCCAGCGACGTTGCAGGCTGAGACGGTCGGCGGCCAACACCGGCTCGCCGTTGTAGCTGACGCGAACGTCACTGCCCGGCACAGCCTGCCCCAGCTCCACCAGCGCATCGCTCAAACCCTGCTCGGCAAACACGGCTTTAGCGGCGGCCAGCTCACTGCGCGGCAACTGCACCACCGCACCGGCTTCCTCGGCAAACAGCGCGGCCAGCGCCGAGGCGTCGCCGCTCAGGGAAACGTCCAGACCACAGTGGCCGGCAAAAGCCATTTCCAACAGGGCCACCAGCACACCGCCGTCGGCACAGTCGTGATAGGCGAGCAAGCTACCCTGCGCAGAAAGCTGCTGCACCGCGTTAAAGAAACCTTTCAGCAGCGCGGGGTCGTCAATATCCGGCGCACTGTCGGCCAGTTGATTACACACCTGCGCCAAACAGGACCCACCCAGACGACGCTTACCCAGGCCCAGGTCGACCCACAGCAATACGGCATCCTCACTGGCCTGCAATTGCGGCGTCAGGGTTTTACGTACATCACTGACCGGCGCAAAGGCGGAGATCACCAACGACATCGGCGCTGTTACTGCCTTGTCATCACCGTCTTGCTGCCAGGCGGTGCGCATCGACATGCTGTCTTTGCCCACCGGAATGGTAATCCCCAGCGCCGGGCAGAATTCCATGCCCACCGCTTTTACCGTGTCGTACAGGCGGGCATCTTCGTCGCTGTATCCGGCCGCACACATCCAGTTGGCTGAGAGTTTGATATCTGAAAGATTTTCAATACGTGCTGCGGCAATATTCGTAATGGCTTCGGCGACCGCCATGCGGCCGGAAGCGGGTGCATCCAGCAGCGCCAGTGGTGTGCGCTCGCCCATCGACATCGCTTCACCGGCCGTGCTGTCGTAGCTCACGGTGGTCACGGCGCAGTCGGCTACCGGCACCTGCCAGGGGCCGACAAACTGGTCGCGATGCACCATGCCCGTTACCGAGCGGTCGCCGATGGTAATCAGGAAGTTCTTGGACGCGATAGCGGGTAAACACAGCAGGCGATCCAGCGCTTCTTCAACAGAGACGGTTTCAACATTAAAGGCATCGCCCTGACGCGGCTGACGCTGTGCCTCGCGGTGCATCTTCGGCGGCTTACCGAACAATACCGACATGGGCAGATCGACCGGATTGTTGTCGAAATGACGGTCACCAACGCGCAGGATTTTCTCTTCTGTGGACTCCCCGACCACCGCGTATGGCGCACGCTCACGTTCGCAGATAGCCTCAAAGCGCGGCAGGTTCTCTGGCGCAATGGCGATAACATAGCGCTCCTGAGACTCGTTGCACCAGATTTCCAACGGCGACATACCGGGCTCGTCATTGGGCACTTCGCGCAGTTCAAAGTCACCGCCACAACCGCCGTCTTTCACCAGCTCGGGGAAGGCATTGGACAAGCCGCCTGCCCCCACATCGTGAATAAAGGCAATGGGGTTGGCCTCGCCCAGTGCCCAGCAGCGGTCAATGACCTCCTGACAACGGCGTTCAATTTCCGGGTTCTGACGTTGTACCGAGGCAAAGTCGAGATCGGCGCTGGAAGCGCCGCTGCTCATCGATGATGCCGCGCCGCCGCCCAGACCAATCAGCATCGCTGGGCCACCCAGGGCGATCAGCTTATATCCGGCAGGAAACTCCCCCTTATCGATATGCTCAGCTTTGATGTTGCCGTAGCCGCCCGCCAGCATAATGGGCTTGTGGTAACCGCGGCGCTCACCATCGATGGTTTCTTCATAGCTGCGGAAATAACCGCAGAGGTTGGGTCGACCGAACTCATTGTTGAACGCCGCGCCGCCAATCGGGCCTTCCAACATAATGTCCAAGGCCGAGACAATCCGCTCGGGTTTGCCGTAATCCTGCTCCCAGGGCTGAACAAAGCCCGGCACCTGCAGGTTAGAGACGGTAAAGCCGGTCAGCCCCACTTTGGGCTTGGAGCCGCGCCCCACTGCACCCTCGTCGCGAATCTCGCCACCCGCGCCAGTCCCCGCACCGGAAAACGGCGCTATGGCCGTGGGATGATTGTGGGTTTCCACCTTCATCAGCAGGTGAATATCTTCTTCTGTATAGCCGTATTCCGACGACTCAGGATCGGGGTAAAAACGCCCTGCGCGGTGCCCCGCCACCACAGCAGCGTTGTCGGAATAAGCGCTGAGCACGTTCTCGCCACCCAGCTCATTGGTGTTCTTGATCATCGCAAACAGCGATTTATCCTGATCTTCCCCGTCCAGAGTCCAACTGGCGTTGAAGATTTTGTGACGGCAGTGCTCCGAGTTCGCCTGGGCAAACATCATCAATTCAACATCACTGGGGTTACGCTGCAGCTCTTGAAAGCTGGCAACCAGGTAGTCGATTTCGTCTTCCGCCAGAGCCAGACCCAGCTCGGTGTTCGCCGCCACCAGAGCCTCTCGACCGCCGTTCAGCACGTCAACCCGGCTCATCGGTCGCGGTTCGTGTTGCTCGAACAGACATTCTGCGGCGTCGACGCTGTCCAGAACCGCCTCGACCATCCGGTCGTGAATGGCCGCGCGCACCGCGTTCAGCTCTTCACCGGACAGAGGAGCGACACTCGCCACCCGATACAACACACCACGCTCCAGGCGACGAATCTGCGTCAGGCCACTGATATGCGCGATATCACTGGCCTTGCTCGACCACGGGGAAATCGTTCCGGGACGCGGCACGACAAAAAAATGTTGCCCCTCAACCGCCGCCAGCGCCGAGCTGGGGCCATACTCCAGGAGTTTTTCCAGCACAGCCTGCTGTTCACCGCTCAGTGGCGCTGCAGTATCAGCCAGATGAACAAACTGCGCGCTCAGCGCTTGAACGCCCGGCACACGGGCTTGCAGCGTCGCCAGCAGTTTTTCAATACGGAATTCGGAAAGCGCCGCAGCGCCGGGGATGATCAGCATGCAGGTTTACAACCTCGGTCGACGGGAAGAAAAACCGGCATTGTACAGCAATCCCCCGCGAAAATTCAGACTTATGGTCGCCGTCGGGCAAGCCCGATACAATAAAGCCTAGAAACCCTGAAAGTAAGGATTGCGCATCAGCCAGCACGCCCGACATCGCCTCCCCGGCCGTCTCCTGATGGTAGCTTTGCTATGGCTTCTCAGCGCCTGTACCGAGCCACCCGACAGCCTTGATGAGATCCGCAAAGACGGCGTACTCCGTGTCGTCACCCGCAATGGTCCTACTACGTTCTACGAAAGTCAGGGCAGTCCAACCGGGTTTGAATACTATCTGGCCAGAGAATTTGCCGACTATCTTGGCGTTGATCTGGAAATAGAACCCGTCGTCGGCCTTGAAGAGCTGTTCGAGCGCCTGGAAAAGGGTCAGGCCGACATTGCCGCAGCAGGCCTGACCATCACCCCTGAACGGCAGCAAACCTTCAGCTTTGGCCCCAGCTACATGACGGTCAAGCAGCTGTTTATCTACAACCGGGAGAAACTGGATAAGCCCGAGGACGAAACGGCGCTGCAAAACCTTCGTATCCGCGTACTCAGCAACAGCTACCACGCCGAAATTCTGCAACAACTCCGCGAGGAGTATCCGGACCTGCGCTGGAGCGAGAGCCGGGACCAGGAAACGATCGACCTGCTGCAAATGCTTAATGATGGTGAAATCGACATTACCATGGTCGATTCAAACGAGTTTCACGCCAACCGCGCGTTCTATCCTGAGTTTCGTATCGCCATGAGTGCCGGCACCCCAGGCAAGCTAGCCTGGGCAGTGAGTAACCGTCGGCAACATGCCCGCCTGCTCGAAGAGATGAACCTGTTCTACAAAAAGATCGAGGAAAACGGCGAGCTGGGGCGACTTGTCGATCGCTTCTTCACATTTAATGAGCGCCAGCCCTTCCTGCGCACACAGACGTTTCTGCAGATGAAAGATGAACGCCTGCCCAACTACAAGGGCCTTATTGAGCAGGTGGCCATCGAATACGATATGGACTGGCGCTTCCTGGCCGCCATCAGCTACCAGGAGTCCTACTGGAATCCCAAGGCCAAATCTCCCACCGGGGTGCGCGGCATGATGATGCTCACCTTACCCACGGCCAAGGAGCTGGGCGTTGCCAACCGGCTCGATCCACTGCAAAGCCTGCGCGGTGGTGCCCGCTACTACAAAAAGCTCTACGCCAGACTGCCCGGCGGCATCGAAGCACCGGATCGCGCCTGGTTTGCCCTCGCCGCCTACAACATCGGTCTGGGACACCTCGAAGATGCTCGGGTTATTACCGAGAAGCGAGGCGGAAACCCCAATTTGTGGAAAGACGTGAAAGAGTCTCTGCCGCTGTTGCGACAACGCAAATGGTACAAACAAACGCGCTACGGCTATGCCCGAGGCGATGAGCCGGTTCGCTACGTTGAGAACATTCGCAGCTACTATTCACTGCTGACCTGGGATGAACTCAACCGCTATCGCGTCCCACCGCCGCGAATCGTATCGGACTACCTTCCCGAAGCACTGAACCGAGGTCTGAACGCGCTGTAACGCGGCATTGTCACCCTTGGCCAACGTCACCCATCAACAAGGTCATCGATAAATAAGGTCGCTATAAACAAAAAAGGCACAGCCTGGGCTGTGCCTTTCGCGACTAAACAATCGCTGCGTTCAGTCAACGAGCACTTGAATAGTCCCTGTCACCTCGCCGGTCGCGGTCAACACCTGCTCCTGCACTTCCTCACCGGTAGCCGGTGGTACCGCGTGTACAGAATCAGTGAAGTTAGCCTGAATCAACACCTTCGAACCTTGCGTCATTTCCGGTACGACCCATACCGCGCCATCAGGCTGAACGCCATTCCGGCAGGTAGTCAGCTTGGTGGGAATCACACCGAGCGGCAACACATTCACCTGTTGCCCTGAAGGGTCAATAGTCTGTATCGACAAGATCAGATTATTGTCAGCAGGAAGCCCCGCTACCGGCTCGGCAGAACAAAGCAGATCAAGCGCTACCTCGTAACTTGTCTCCGCCTGATGCTCAAACACCCAGGCGATGAGGTAGTTGTTGATATTACTGGCGGTAACACACTCGGTCACCTGATCGCCATCATCATCCTCGTTCACGCAGTGACCTTGAGCATCGAGTCGGCTGCCAAAGGCCACCGTATTGTCACCCTGATTTTCAACCGAGCCGACGCTGTCTGCGACCATATCTAAGGTCTGGGTCACACACTGCTCGCCCTGCTGGTCAGAAAACACCAGAAGCTCTGAGTCAGATTGGTCAAAGTTGAAGGGGAATCCTTCAGACAACGAGCCCATCTTCTGACGGATATTGCTGGGCGACAGCCCCTCGTAATCCGGATCGATAACACCAAAGTGCGTTTCTACCGCAGTGTCTTCAGGGTTGCTCGACGTACATTCCTCGTCGGGCGTTTGCGCGTTGCTGATGATTTTCGCATTCATGAAGACATTACCGGCGCAATCCAGGGTATTGATCGTCACGCTCTCGGTAATGCTGCTGTCCTCATTGCTTGTTGCGGTCAGTACAAAGGTGCCCACCTCGTCGCTGGTAAAGCGCACACCGTTGTCAGCCAGCTCGGTAATGCTGCCGCCATCGACACTCCAAGTCACGCTGTCATCATCTTTGAAGCCCGTAACCACGGCGCGATTTTCTTCGGTATAGGTTTTCTCATCGCAGCTGCCCGCCACGGTTTCCTCAATGCGAATTTTCAGATCTTCCAACTTCACCTGAACACGCGTTTCTCTGTCGCGCGTTGGCTCCAGGCTTTTTGACGTGGACTTGAGCGAAATCCATTGGGGATATTTTTCGGGACCCGAAGGTGTTGCCACCTCGAGGTAAAGCATTTTATCTGCGCGGGTTTTCGACACACCCAGCTCTGCCGAGGTCTGCATTTCGTGCTTTTCGGGAAACACCGAGTTGCGAATAAGCACATCGACATCGGCTGTCTCCCCGGCAGTTTTCACCACAATCGGGTTGGAGGAGAAAATAAAGGCCTTTTGCAGGTTTTCCATCACAATGGTATCGCGCTCGTTCTCGACCACCGTGGTGTACGAGGGAAACTCATTGGTCTTCAGACGCGCTTCCAATTCGGCCGCACCGATACGCAAGGGTTTTATCTTGCGCTGGCTGCCACCAAGAAGTTCAAAGGCATTGCCCTCAATAAACTCCGCATCCGCGTAATCAGCGCCAATCGTCACGTTAAACCAGCTGATCGGCGGCACCACCAGCTCACAATCACCGGCCTTGGCCTTGGTCGTCACGCGGGTGGCCACTTCACTCGCACCGAAAAGTGAATTCGGGTCAACGGGGCTGTTGGGAGCACCCAGCGCGGCAAATCCCGTATCCGCCACCAATTTGGAGAAGTCGTATTCCTTGCTGCGTGCGTTCACCCGGAACAACCAGCTCGGGTCGGCAAATTTATCTGTGTAATCTTCCTCAAGCCGCGCTTTCGGAATAATCGTCAATTCGGCCTTGGTAATCTCAGATGGCAGCAGTGCCGCCACCATATCGACTTCCATACTCTTGGTGATATTGCTGACCGCCCACAATGTGGTGACCGCCGCATAGGCACTGGCAGAGGCGCCTTTGACGGCCTGCCCGGCGATCGTGATCACCGCATTTTTCATCGTGTTCTTTGCCTGCTCGCTCTCGGCAAAGACTTGGGCATTTTTCTGTTTGGTTTGCGCCTCGTAAGACAGTTTCATTCCCCGAGACAGGGTTTCACCATTATAAATATCGACTTTATGCTTGCTGTTATCCGCGTAGGTGCCAGAACACTGGGCATAGGTCATGCGAGGTTCGGCCATGGCCGCAACAACCGGGGCCGGCGTCGGTGATACCAGCTCCAACAGCGGAGACTGGAACGTGTCGCCCAGTGCATTCAACAGCGTGATGAAATCAATCTTCTCAATAATTTGAGCGAGGAAGGCTTTATCCTCGTCAGTCATCGACGCCAATACGTCACGCTGGTAGGCAAAGCTGATTTCACTGGAAGGGTCGTTAAAGATTTCATGGATGTAGTGTGCCGTCAGCAAGAACGGATCGCTCTGCAGGTCCTCATCGCTCACGGCGTCGGGATCATAGCCAAAGGCCGCCTCAAAGCGCTGCAGGGCCTGTTCAAAGGTATCCAGCACATCGGCATAGCTGTCTGTGTTTGAGGGGGCTGGGAGGGGTTCCAGCTCGACGGTCGGCAATGGACAGCGCTCGCCATCCAGCTCGACAATCAGCTCGACGTCGCCGCCATTTTCTGCCAAATCGAGCGTAATCGGCGCGCTGACAACATAGCCCATATCACTGGTGATGCTGTCGAGTACCAGCTCAGTATCGTCGACAAGGAGCAGGACGTTTCCAAGCGGTTGCTGGGTTTTAAATTCGATCGGGTCACCGGGCAGTATCGCGCCGCTTGTCAGCAGACTCAGATCATTACAGGCCGCACTCGAACCGGAAGAGGAGCTACCGCCTCCCCCTCCACCACAGGCCACAAGGAACAGTGACGCCACCAAGGCAACACCATAGCGCGACAATAAAGAGAAACCGCTCGCCAGTAACCGATCGACAGTTATCATACAAAATCCATATGCAAAGCTTATATTCTGTTACGCAGGCAGGTATTAACGCTCGCAACGCAACGCTCTCGACAAGGCACCCACGGCGTTATTTTTATTCGCCGATCAGTGCCGCACCCACCGTGGATTTTCCCACGGCATCAGCGGATTTGGCGTGTTTCTACCATTTTTTACCATCGCCAACGCAGGCCCCGTCGCATCTGGGTTCGGTGAGAACCGAGCAAAGATGTGCAGGCAGTGGGTGGTGTCGGGAGAGGAACGGGAGCGCGGCCAGCCCCTTTAAAAAACCTTGGAGCTGACCGCAAACAGACGGGATTACAACATCAGAAGGACAACGAGGCTCAACGCCCCTTCCATTGCGGTGGACGCTTTTCAGCAAATGCGGTCGCCCCTTCAATCGCGTCTTCGCTGGTGAAGACCGGATTCGCAATAGCATTCTGCTTGCCAAACATCTCATCCTGACGCCAATCTTGCGATTCACGAATGATCTGTTTGCTGGCAATCAACGCCAGTGGGCCATTGGCGGCGATGGCCGTCGCCAGGGCCCGCGCGCCACCAAGCGCGTTGCCGGGCTCCACAACGCGGTTAATCATCCCCAGTTCGTAGGCACGTTCGGCAGAGATAAAATCGCCGGTCAGCGCCAACTCCATGGCAATGCGACTGGGAATCTGTCGCGGCAGGCGAAGTAGACCGCCGGCCCCGGCCACCAGGCCGCGCTTCACCTCAGGGATACCGAATTTGGCGTCACTGGCAGCAACGACCAGATCGCAGGCAATGGCCAGCTCAAAACCACCGGCCAGCGCATAGCCTTCCACCGCGGCGATCAGCGGCTTGCGAGGGGGCGCTTCCGCCACACCGGCAAAGCCGCGACCGGGAATCACCGGCAACTCACCGCTCACAAAGGCTTTCAAGTCCATGCCGCTGCAGAACGTGCCTTCCGCGCCACACAGTATTGCAGCGCGAATATCGTCATTGCGATCGAGCTCTTCCATGGCCTCGGCAATGCCCGTTGCCACGGCGAGATTAATGGAGTTCTTGGCCTTGGGCCGGTTAATGGTCACCAACATCACGCCATTGTCGACCGAGACCAACACTGCTTCTGTCATTGGGTACTCCTTATCATTGTTATTCTACAACGCCGAGAAGCCGGCTTACTTGCCACTGAATACCGGCTGACGCTTTTCCATGAACGCGGTAATCGCTTCGGCCGCATCGGCGCTGCCCAAACACACATTCTGCGCCTTTGCTTCTGCCTGAAAAGTTTCTGCGAAGGTTTGTGTGCCGGCATTGCGCAGCAGCTGTTTAACCTGCTGCAGAGCAATAGGCGCGCGCTGCGACAACTGACCTGCCCAGGCTTGAGCGGTACTCATTACCTCGTCCGCTGGGACCAGCTTATTCACCAAGCCCAACGCCTGGCACTCCGCTGCGGGAAGCTTTCCGCCCTCAGCAATAAAAGCATAGGCGCGCTGATAACCCATATTTCGCAGCAGATTCCAGGACGCGCCCCCATCGGGCACCAGTGCCACGTTGGTAAACGCCATGATCATGTTGGCGTTGTCGGCCATTACTGACAAGTCACAATGCATACACAGCGCCGCGCCAATACCTGCAACGACACCGGGGACCGCCGCAATCACGGTCTGTTCCATGCTGGCGATCTGGGTAAAAATCGGCAGGTACTCATCCAGCAACTGGCGCTCGACACTCTGCCCAGCCTCCGGCCCCTCGGTCAGATCAGCGCCCGAGGAAAAGCCCCGACCTTCAGCGCCGAGCACCACAACGCGGATCTCGGGCATTCTGCTGACCGCCAACAGCGCCTGATGCAAGTCGCGACGCATCTGACGGGTAAAGGCATTGAGCGACTCCGGGCGATTCAGGCGAATCGTCGCCACATGTTGCTCGGTGCTGAGCAGTACCGTTTCAAATTCCAGCATGATTTCATCCTCTTGGGTCGTCCCGGCTGAGCCGGGATCATTGTCGTTATAAAGGCTGCGGGGTCAGGCGCCGTGTTCCGCCACGGCGACACCCATCGAGGCCAGGGGGTCGGTCATCGCCCCCAGAGATTTCGCGGCGGTGTTAGACGCGTTTCCGTCGAGAGCCCGTTTATAAACTCCCTGCAGAATCGCCGCCAGTCGGAAAAAGGAAAAGGCCAGATAAAACTCCCAGCCGGGAATCGCGTCGATACCCCGTCGCTCGCAGTAGCGGCGAACGTACTCCGCCTCACTGGGAATGCCCAATGCCTCACGATCGACATCGCCCAATCCGGGAATGGCGGCGCTGCTGGGCAATCGCCATTGCATACACTGGTAAGCCAGGTCGGCATAGGGATGCCCGAGTGTCGACAGCTCCCAGTCCAGCAGTGCAATAATCTCCTCACCGCCCTTGGCGAACATCATATTGTCCAACCGGAAGTCGCCGTGCACGAGGCAGCTTTGCCCATCGTCCTCAGGAAGCTTTTCTTCGAGATAGGCGATCAGCTTCTCCACCGATTCCAGGCGCGAGGTTTCGCTGGCGCGGTACTGCTGGGTCCAGCGGTTAAGCTGCCGGGCAAAGTAGTTACCGGGCTTACCATAATCACTCAGGCCAACCACCTCGACATCCACATTGTGCAGATCGGCCAGCAACTGGTTCATACGGTCGTACATCGCCGTCCGCTGCGCGGGCTGGTGATCGGGCAAGGCCGCATTCCAGTGAATGTCCCCATCGAGAAAATCCATCACGTAGAACATGGAACCGATCACACTGTCGTCTTCGCACAGCACGCGCATCGTCGGCACCGGCACAGCACTGTCTGCCAGCGCAGACATCACCTTGAACTCGCGATCAACCGCATGTGCCGACTTAAGCAGTTTGCCCGGTGGCTTGCGCCGCAGCACATAACGACCGCTGGCGGCATCGAGCCGGTACGTCGGATTGGACTGGCCGCCGGGAAATTTCTCAGCGCTGACCGGCCCCTGAAAACCCGGAACGTGATCTTGCAGATACGCACTCAGCGCATCGGTATCCAATTCAAATGCAGACATGCTCTCCCCCGTGTTACTCGCCGCTGTAGCGGTTGATGATTTGTTTGCCCAGTGCCATCTGGTGCACCTGGTCCGGACCGTCGGCCTGACGGCACCAACGCGCATAGTTGAACGCTTCGGCCATCATATAGTCTTCCGTGAAGCCCCCCGCCCCGTGCAACTGCATACAGCGATCAATAACGTTTTGTACCAGCAATGGGATGGTAGTTTTGGTCGCCGCAATCATATCGGTTGTCGCCAGCGGCCCCTGCTCATCAATTAATTTGCAGGTTTTCAGAACCAGCAGGCGCGCCATCTCGATTTCAGAGAAACTCCGGGAGATTTCCTCGCGCACTGACTGATGACGGCTGAGCGGCCGACCAAAGGTTGTGCGCGATACCGCGCGCTGGCAGGCCAGCTCCAGCGAACGCTGGGCGGCGCCGATCAGGCGCATGCAGTGATGCATGCGTCCCGGTGCGAGACGACCCTGCGCAATTTCAAAGCCCCGCCCTTCACCCAGCAGTACATTTTCCAAGGGCACCCGCACATTCTCAAAGACCATCTCAGCGTGTCCAATGGGCGCATCGTCGTAACCAAAGGTGGTCAGCGGCCGCAACAGTTTTACACCGGGCGTCCCCTTGGGAACCAGTACCTGCGTCTGCTGCAGATGGCGATTGGGGTTTTCGGGATCGCTTTTCCCCATCACAATAAAAATCTCGGTGCGGGCATTCATCGCGCCGGTAATAAACCACTTGCGCCCATTCAACACCCAGTCATTGCCGTCTTTTTCAATACGCAACTCGATATTCGTTGCATCACTGGAAGCGACCTGGGGCTCGGTCATTGCGTAAGAGGAGCGAATATCACCACTGAGAAGCGGCGTCAGCCACTGCTCCCGCTGTGCATCGGTCGCGTACTTCATCAGCACTTCCATGTTGCCGGTATCCGGAGCGTTACAATTAAACACCTCGGGCGACCATAATACGCGGCCCATCTCCTCGCATAGCGGCGCGTAATCCAGAAAGCTCAGGCCGCCCACATCGCTGTATTGACCATACTCCTCCGGCACAAACAAATTCCACAAACCCGCCGCTTTAGCTTTGGACTTGAGTTCGTCCATCAGTGGCATAACGGCAAAGCGGTCATCGGCAGCGGCTAATTGCTCAGCATAGGCATGCTCATTGGGATATATATGCTCGTTCATGAACTGCTGCAGTCGCAGCAGGAGTTCCTGCGCCTTGGCTGAAGGGCTTAAATCCATGATGTTCTCCTCGCAATAGACTGAGATCGCCACGCGACTCAGGTGTAGGTAATCAGATGACGATCCTGGGGTTGTTCAAGGTGGGGCACGGTATTGAAACTGTTCAGCAGGTAGGCACCGCGCTTGCAGTAATACTGGCTGACCCCGGTATTTCTGGCCTGAAGATTCAGGTCGATCATGGTGTCTACAGTCAGCCCAAGAATATTGCGCAGCATCGCGCTACTGGCGCCGCCGGAGGTAATCACCAGAACGGGCCCGTCGACCTCAGCGATGCGCTGCAAGGTGCCACCGACGCGGCGCTCAAAATCCTGCCAGGTTTCCTCGGCTCCCTGCAGGCCTCCTTCACTCCAGTCCTTGAGCGCCTCTCTGAGCAGGCGGTAAAACTGTTTGGCATCTTTCAGTTCTTCAGCGCGCTCCAGCGCCGGTGGATAGACTTTCAACATACTGTGAAAATCGTACTCATTCAGTCCCGGCAGTACCTCGGCATCGGGGGTGCCCGGCAGACTGTCGCGCAATCCCGCCAGCGTTTCGCGGTGGCGGCGCATATCGCCGGTAAACACTGAAGCAAAACGCATTTCACGTCCGCGAAAATACTCGCCCAACAGCCGGGATTGCTCCCAGCCTACGTCCGTCAGCCGATCGTAATCATCGGTGCCGAATGCCGCCTGACCGTGGCGCACAACATAGATTTCGCTCATGAGTCCTCCTGTTTGTGCAAGCAGTCTACGCAGGCGCTATTAATTACTTAAATTTATTTTTATTATTCATATAAATAAATATCAGTGATGACGATACCGTGAACCTTTCCCGCATAGACCTGAACCTCTTCGTTGTCTTTGACGCGATCTACAGCCACCAAAGCCTGACCCGGGCCGCAGGCGTCCTCCATGTCACCCAGCCCGCGGTCAGCAATGCGCTGGCCAGATTGCGCAATACCCTCGACGACCCGCTGTTTGTCCGCGGCCCGTCAGGGATGAGCCCGACGCCACTGGCACGCCAACTCATTACACCGGTTCGCGAAGCACTGCGCGAGCTGGATCAATGCGTGCGCACACGCATGGAATTTAACGCCGCCGAGGCCCGTCAGACCTTTCGCATTCATGCCACTGAGCACGCCGAGATATTTCTGCTGCCGTCGCTGTTGAAACATCTTCAGGACCACGCACCGGGCATTGATCTGGAGGTGGTGTTCATGCGCCGCAAGGAAATTCCCCTGGCGCTGGCCAGCGGTGAACTGCAACTGGCCATCGACGCACCACTGATAAACAGCAGTGAACTGCTGTATCGCTCGCTGCGCAGCGATCACTATGTTTGTGTTATGCGCAACGGGCACCCACTCACCGAAGGAGAGCTGACGCTGGAGCGCTTTCTCAGCGCACGACACATCCACATTTCCAGTCGCAGCCGAGGTTCGGGCCATGTTGATCTGGCGCTTCGCAGCATTGGACAACAGCGCCGCATCGCCCTGCGCCTGCAACATCATTCCGGTCTTCCCGGCCTGCTGCACAACAGCGACTATATTGCCGCCGTCCCTAAAACCCAGGCACTGCGCATGGGCTGGCAGCAACGCCCCCTGCCCTTCGACTGTCCACCGCTCGAATTAAATATCTACTGGCATAAAAATGCCGATCACGAACCCAGCATTCACTGGTTACGTGATCGGCTTGAGGCATGCGTAGACGCAGATAGTCAGTAAAGCCGGGGAGCCCCCGGCTCAACCGCTCAGGCGAACAGTTCGCCTTTCTCGGCTTTGTCCTTCAGCACCTGCGGTACGGCAAAACGCTCACCATAGCGGTCCTCAAGCTCAGCCAGACGCTGGGCGAAGGCCTTCACACCATATGTGTTTACGTACTGCAGCACACCGCCAGTGTGGGGCGGGAAGCCAATGCCCATAATGGAGCCGATATTTGCGTCAGCCACATTATTCAACACACCTTCTTCGTAACAGCGCAGCGACTCAACGACCTGACGGAACAACAGGCGGTCTTTTACATCCTCCACCGGCAGATTCACTTCCGGGTTATAGAACCAGTTGTAAATTTCCGGCCACAGCGCTTTTTCGCCGCCCGCAGGGTAATCGTAGTAACCACCGCCGTGGAAACGACCACCACGACCATGCTCGTCGATCAAGCGTTTGGACAAACGGTAGCTGGCGGTTTCCCGTGAGAAGTTATCCCCCAGACGCGCATCCAGCGCCATATTGGTTTCGGTGGCTTTTACGCCCAGTTGCTGACTGACCTCATCCTGCACGGCCAGCGGTCCAACCGGCATACCAATGGCTCGACCGAGGTTTTCAACCAGTACCGGATCGACGCCCTCTTCCAGCAGCAAGGCACCTTCATCCAGATAGGTGGCAAATACGCGAGAGGTAAAGAAACCGCGTGAGTCGTTAACCACGATCGGCGTTTTGCGGATTTGCTGGGAATAGTCAAACGCCTTGGCCAGTGTCTCATCGGATGTTTGCTCACCGACAATGATTTCCACCAGCGGCATCTTATCGACGGGTGAGAAGAAGTGGATACCAATGAAGTTCTCGGGCTTCTTAGACGGCTCAGCCAGCAGGGTGATCGGCAGGGTCGAGGTGTTTGAGCCCCATACGCCGTTCTCGGCCAGCTTGCCTTCCAGTTCTTGCGTAATCTGGTGTTTCAGGTCGACATTCTCAAACACGGCTTCGATAATCAGATCGCAGCCCTGCAGATCATCAGCATCGGCGGTAGCCTTGATAAGCCCCAGCACCTGCGCTTTTTTCTCTTCTGTCATACGGCCTTTGGCAACGCGTTTATCAAGCAGACCTTCGCTGTAGGCCTTGCCCTTGTCTGCCGCATCCTGGCTGATGTCTTTCAGGACGACTTCAATGCCAGCCATCGCCGAGACATAGGCGATGCCCTGGCCCATCATACCTGCGCCGAGTACGCCTACTTTTTTAGTTTGATACTTATCGAAGCCTTTCGGACGGCTGCCGCCACCGTTCACCTGATTCATCTGCAGGAAGAAGTTCATCAGATTTTTGGCAACAGGTGTTGTCACCAGGCTGACGAAGACACGCGCTTCAATTTCCAGAGCGGTGTCGAAATCCACCCGCAAGGTATCGGCGATGACATCCAGGATTTTCACCGGCGCGGGAACCAGACCACGTGTCTTCTTGTACAACATGGGGTTGCCGCCCTGGAGCATCTGGGCAATCTTGGGGTTTTTCGCATCGCCACCAGGGATTTTAAAGCCTTTCACATCCCAGGGGTTTTGGGCTTCAGGATTTGCTTTCACCCAGGCTTTGGCTTTGGCAATCATGTCTTCCGGACTGTCGGCCAGCTCTTCAACCAGACCGGCGGCATGGGCCTTGTCGGCAGAGAAGCGCGTGCCTTCCAGCAGTGGCATGATCGCGCGCTCGGCGCCAAATTTATTCACCATGCGAACAATACCGCCACCGCCAGGCAGCAGGCCGAGGCTCACTTCAGGGAGACCAATTTGTACCGCTTTGCTGTTCAGGGCCACACGGTGGTGACAGCACAAACAGATTTCGTAGCCACCGCCCAGCGCGGCACCATTAATGGCCGCAACAACCGGCTTGCCCAGCTTTTCCAGGCGGCGCAACACAGACTTGATTTCCATGTTCATTTTGAACATTTCGGCTTCGCCTTTACCGGGCTCGAGCGTCAACATGCTCTTGATATCGCCGCCGGCAAAGAAGGTCTTCTTGGCTGAGGTCAGAACCACGCCCGCAATACTGTCGCGCTCGGCCTCAAGGCGCTCTACAGTGGAGCCCATCAGCGCCATGTACTCATCGTTCATCGCATTTACCGGGCCACTCATATCCATAGTGACGGTTACGATATTGTCGCTGTCTTTTTCGTAGTTAAATGTTCCAGTCATTGGACTTACCTATATTCTGTTATGTCGTTGTGGACATCGCGTGTTGCGACGGCTTACAGGCGTTCGATAATCGTGGCGATACCCATGCCACCGCCCACACAGAGCGTGATCAGGCCAAAGCGCTGGTCGCGACGCTCAAGCTCGTCAAGAATGGTGCCGACGAGCATGCCACCGGTTGCGCCGAGAGGGTGCCCCATCGCAATGGCGCCGCCATTGACGTTAATTTTTTCCCAGGGTGCCTGGGTATCTTTCTGGAAGCGCATCGCCACCGACGCAAAAGCTTCGTTAATCTCAAACAGGTCAATGTCTTCGATTTTCATGCCGGCCTTTTCGAGGACTTTCCAGGTCGCCGGTGCCGGCCCTGTCAGCATGATGGTGGGCTCGGTACCCGTCACCGCGGTCGCGACTACACGGCCACGTGCTTTCAGGCCGATTTTCTCGCCAGCAGCCTTGCTGCCAATCAATACGGCAGATGCGCCATCGACAATACCCGATGAGTTACCGGCGTGATGGACGTGATTGATCTTGGCAACCTGGGGGTATTTGCTCAGAGCGATATCATCGAAACCGAGCCCGCCCAGCATTTCAAAAGACGGACGCAGCTTGCTCAGGCTTTCTACCGTTGTACCCGGCTTGATGAAGTCATCCTTCTCAAGGATGGTCATGCCGTTGACGTCTTTCACCGGCAATACAGAGCGGTCGAAGTATCCCGCTTCTCTGGCGCGAGCCGCATATTCCTGCGAGCGCGCAGCGAAGCCGTCGAGATCTGCCCGTGAGAAACCTTCCATCGTGGCAATCAGGTCAGCACCGATACCCTGAGGAACAAAAGCGGTGTCGAAGGCCGTTTGCGGATCTTCGCCCCAGGCGCCACCATTCGAGCCCATGGGGACACGAGACATGCTTTCTACACCGCCCGCAACCACCAGCTCTTCCCAGCCGGAGGCGATCTTCATCGCGGCCAGGTTGACGGCCTCAAGGCCCGAGGCACAGAAGCGATCCAACTGAACGCCAGCTACTGACTCATCCCAGCCTGCCTTCATGGCCGCCGTTTTCGCGACGCACGCGCCTTGCTCTCCGACCGGCATGACGCAGCCCATGACGACGTCGTCGACCAGTGCGGTATCCAGATTGTGACGGTCGCGCAGACCATTCAGCAGACCGGCCAGCAGGTCCACCGGCTTCACCTGGCTCAGTGGCGAGCCCATTTTGCCCTTGGCCCGGGGGGTCCGGACGGCATCATAGATAAAAGCGCTGTTGCTCATGGTTTGTTTCACCCTTGCTTGGATTTTATGTGCAGCAAAGAGTGGCGCTCAGCGAAAGCACAGACAATGATCGACCGTGACATACAATAGACATTTTCTTACAGCCCGGCGTAGACTGCTGAGCTTCTCACCCTCTCAGCGAAGGATCGGCAAGCCGTGAGCAGCAGCCACAACCGCACCATTTCATCATCGTTTGTGCAGGCCGTTGTCGCAAAACTGGCGCTGCCGCATCGGCAATTGAGCGACTTGCTGCAGCACTGCGATATCAGCGAATCGGTACTCAACAGCAATCGTGCCAGGGTGCGCCCCGCGCAATTTGCCCGCCTGCTGGACGCCGCCACCCAACTGTCGAATGATGAATCGCTCGGTTACAACAAAACACCGCAGCGCATTGGCACCATGGCTGCGCTGGTTCGCTACTGTCACCACAGTGACGATCTGGGGCAGGCACTGAGTCGGCATAGGGAGCTATTCAATCTGTTTGACAGCGGCTATCGCGTCAGCCTCATTGAACGCGATGCCTATGCTTTTTTTCGCCTCGAGGCCGACCCTGAATATGAACTGACGCCCTGGGTGTGTGAGCAGCATATGATGATGTTTCACCGCCTGTTCTGCTGGCTGTGCGGGACACCATTACCGCTGCTGCGGGTGAATCTTCACTACCCCGTTCCGGCGCATCGCGACGAATACCACTACCTCTTTCACAGCGAAACCCGCTTCAAGCAGCCCCATACCGAGTTTGTGATCGAGCGCCGCCTGCTGTCACTGCCCATCGTCCGCAGCGAGGCTGAACTCGATGATTACCTACAGCGTGTCCCTTTTGAGTTTCTCCATGTGCCAGGCCAGGACGGCACCTACACAGAACAGATTCGTCGTTACCTGAAAAAATCTCTCCCCAAATTGCCGAACTACGAGCACATTGCCGACGCGCTGGGCCTTGGCACGCAAACACTGCGGCGCCGACTGGCGCAAGAGGGATGTGATTACCGCCAGATCAAACACGAACTGCTGCGAGACCTGGCCATTGAATTACTGGCCGAGCCGGAGCTGGATATCAAGCAGATTGCCTATCAGCTGGGCTTTTCTGAACCCAGCGCCTTCATCCGCTCATTCAAGAAATGGACAGGCAGCAGCCCCGGCGAATACCGTCGGCACAATACCGTGAACACCGACACAGCCCGACGCACCTGACGACAGCAACTGGCACCTGCCGACTTGGCAAGCAGGCATAGCTCGTTCTAAAGTGAAACCGGCCGCATTCAATAATACCCATAATATGCCAAGGAGCCGTGATGAAAATTCATCAGTTCGTCGACTACCATGCTCGGATAACCCCAGAGAATGCCTGCCTGATCTTCGCTGATCAGCCCATAAGCTATGCGGAAATCCAGCGCCAATCCGAGTCGATTGCCGCTGGTCTGCTGGAACGGGGGATAGAGGCCGGCGATCGCATCGCCTGCCTGTGTCAGAACTGCCCGGAATTTCTTACGCTCCTGGTCGCCTGCAGTCGCGTCGAAGCCGTGCTCTGCGCCGTGAACTACCGACTCGCACCGGAAGAAGTGCAATATGTACTGGACGACAGTAATGCGCGGATGCTGGCGGCCCCCGATACCGATATGGCGCCCCTCATTGCCGCACTGAAGACGAGCGTACCCATCCTCTCCTCCCACGATGGCAGCTGGGAAGCCTGGTGTCGCAGCTTACCCGACGCAGCCGGTATCGACCGCAGCCGCGGCAGCGATGCCGCAATCATGCAGTTGTACACCAGCGGCACTACGGGCCGCCCCAAAGGGGTCGTACTCAGCCAGCGAAACATATTTTCTCTCTATGCCTCGGCAGCCGCGTCATGGTCTGTAAAAGCCTGTCCGGGCAGCCGTGATCTCGTCAGCGCACCTAACTTCCATATCGGCGGCGCTGGCACGCTGATTCTCCCGATTCTGTCTGGGGGGACGGTTGTACTTCACAAGACTTTCGACCCCTTCAAGGTGGCCGAAGATCTGGAGCGCTACCAAATAGAAAACACCTTTGTCGTTCCCGCGATGATTATGGCAATGATCCACATGGTGCCTGATCTTGGCGAGCGGAATTTCAGCCATCTCAGACAGATCGTCTACGGCGCCTCGCCAATCAACAGTGCCCTGCTGCAAAGTGCGCTGAAAGTATTCGACTGCGATTTCTATCAGGTCTACGGCATGACAGAAACCTGCGGCGCAGTGGTCTCACTGTCTGCAGAAGATCATCGCCGGGCGGGTCAAGATCGTCCGGAACTGCTCGCCTCCTGCGGCCGCCCTCAGGCCGGTATCGATGTAAAAGTCGTTAACGACCAGGGAGAGCAACTCGGCGTCGGAGAAACCGGCGAGCTACTGGTTCGCTGTGACGCCAACATGATGGGCTACTATCGACGCACAGAGGCAACCGAGGAAACCCTGCGCGACGGCTGGATACACACAGGCGATTCTGCGTTTATTGACGACGAGGGCTATATTTTCCTTCGTGATCGTATCAAAGACATGATTATCAGCGGCGGCGAGAATATTTATCCCATAGAAATCGAAAACGCCTTGAGCCAACACCCGGCCGTTGCGGATGTGGCCGTTGTCGGAATTCCCTGCGAGAACTATGGCGAAGCCCCGCTCGCCTGTGTGGTTTTAAAAGAAGGCCAATCGCTGGATGCGGATGAAATGGTCGCATTTTTGCGAGACAGCCTCGCGGGCTACAAAATTCCAAGACAGATTGCCCACCATGCCGAGCTGCCGCGCAACCCCTCCGGAAAAATTCTCAAAAAGCACCTTCGCGAGCCCTATTGGCAAGGCCATGAGCGAGCGATCGGTTAAGATACGGAAAGGCGTTGCGCTGGCAGCATCAGCGCAACGCTTGGATATACACCGAAACGCGACGTCCCCAGGTCAGTTTGAGTCAGCGAAGCCCTGACATACCCCCTTTCAAGCACCAACCGGACGACCATTACGCGATACCAGCGCGAGCCTAACTAGGCACGATAGTCTCTGTCACGATCTCGTCGCGGGGTAATGTGAATGCTCTCGGGTGCACCACAATGTGGGCACTCCCAGTGGGTATGGCCCTCTCGATTGAGCTTTGGCTGGGGATATTCCTTTCCGCAACGCCGACAACGGTAGTCACTGATTTCCATCGACATTTTGATCACTCCCTCTGCTTACGCGTTTAAAATGGGGCTTCGTCATTGCTGAGCCCCGAATTTACGGATACTCCGGCGTATGCGCCATCACGAGCATTCCGGAAAACGGCACTTCATGTTCACGCTTTTATTCACAGCTGTGCACCAGGCATCATATTCAGGAATTTGCCCGGTGCGAATCCAAATCCGGCTTTCTCCCGTACAACTCCTTTGCTATACCCATTATGGGTGCTCCCTTACGCTGATGAACGATTGCTCAACGACTTGGCCACCGCGCATCTCTTTGCAAACAAGCCCCCCGTAAACGAGATTCAAGAACAAGTGATCCAGACATGAATTTTTGGCGATTTGATGCTGATTCAGCGGTATTGGGACATCCGCTGATGGGAAGCTACGATCCACTGCTGGTAGGCCTCTCTGTTGTCATCTCCTGCTTTGCAGGCATTACCGCGCTGGCGCTGGCAGACAGGATGACGGCAAGCCCCTCCAGGTCAGCCAAGGCCTGGTGGCAGCTTGGCGGTGCTGCCGCGCTGGGCTTTGGCATCTGGTCTATGCATTTCACCGGCATGCTTGCCTTCAAGCTGCCTGAGCATGCTGACATGCAGTATGACGCAGGTTTGACCCTGATTTCCCTGCTACCTGCAATGGCTGGTAGTGTTGCCGCGCTCTACTTCATATCCCAAGCTAATTTCAGCGGTCTGCATCTGCAGCTATGTTCTATCGCGCTGGCCGGTGGCATTGGCGTGATGCACTACACCGGCATGGAGGCCATGCAAATGCCGGGGCTGCGGTATGACCTGCCCCTGTTTATTGCCTCATTCGGTATCGCCTATCTGCTGGCGCTGACCGCCCTCAGCATCAGGCGCTATCTTCGCGCCCAGAAACAACTGCCGGAAAATGCGGTGAGTTACATCTCGGGCACGATTATCGGGATTTCCGTATCCGGCATGCATTACACCGCCATGGAAGCATCGCGTTTCTATGCCATTGGCGAGGGACATGCCATTCAATCTGTTGTCTCCAGCGCGAATCTGGCCTCTGGAATTGGTCTGTTTGCCGCACTGATCCTGGGGTTGAGTATTGTTGCCGCCTGGATTGACCGTCAGGTGGGCTTCCAACGCCTGCTCAACCTGGAAAAAATGGCACACACCGATGCACTGACCGGGCTTCCCAACCGGGTGCTCTACGAAAGCCAATTGGAAGACGCCTTGGAAAAGAACCAGCGCCAGGGAGACAATCTGGCACTGATGTATTTTGACCTCAATAAATTCAAGCCGATCAATGACACCTATGGCCACGCGGCGGGAGACCTGCTGCTTCGGGAATTTGCTTCGCGCTTAAAACACAGTCTGCGCGAGCACGACCTCGCCGCGAGGCTCGGGGGTGACGAGTTTGCCGCCCTGCTGCGGGGGTTTTCAAAAGTGGAAGACGTGGCAATGATTGCCGAGCGGATTCTCGACTCACTTGCCACGCCCGTGCGCCTGGACCGTCTGGAGTTGTACCTGAGCACCAGTATCGGCATCAGCATTTGCCCCGACGATGCACAAAGCAAAGATGAGCTGATACAGCTTGCTGACGAGGCAATGTATCGCGCCAAAGCGGGAAAACTGGGTTACTGCTTTGCCGGATACCAGCTCGGCAGACTATCCGAGGAGTATCAACTGGCTACCGATGCCATCACCCGGGCGCTTGATCGCTCTGAAATCAGCCTTCTGTACCAACCAATTATTGATCTGCAGACCCGCCAGATTATCGCCGTAGAAGCCTTCGCCCGCTTTCCGAATCAAAACTCGCAATCACCACTGGAGTTTTATGAGCTGGCAGAACGGCGCGGCAAAACCCGAGAGCTGAGCGATTTGGTCCTGCGGGCGGTCTGTCGTCAAGCCAGTCAGTGGCTGAAAGACGGTATTGAATTTGGCCGAATCGCTGTGAATATCAGCGACATGCAAACCCGGCATCCGGACTTCTCCAAATGCCTGCTGGGGATTATGCAGCAGTTCTCAGTTCCCGGTGAGCGCTTGGAGTTGGAGCTGAGTGCCTCCTGCTTTAAATCTCCCAACGACGGAATCAAGTCACAAATCATCTCCGCGAAAGCCCGAGGCGTTACCATCACCCTCGACGACGCCGATGCTAACGCCTTACAGGCGATTAGCGAATGCCCGGTTCAGAAGGTAAAAATCTCCCGTAACCTGGTCGCCGACAGCGTTCACTCCACGAAAGCCCGAGCGCTGATCAAAACCATTGCCACGCTCAGTCTCGAACTGGGTTACGAATTGAGCTGCGGGGGAATAGAAACTGAAGAACAACTGAAGCGCGTCACCGATGCCGGCTGCCGCAGTGGTCAGGGCTACCTCTTCTACCACCCGATGACCGCGGATCTCTTCGCCTCAAAAATCGCCTCACTGACCGGCGCTCAATAAACTCCGTCCGTAAAAAAGGCCTTCTACTGAAGGCCTTTTTCGATTTACAAACTACTGCGGCAGCACCCTACGTCAGTTGCGACATCACAGAGTCATAATCCCAATACGCCTTGAGCGACGTCAGTTTACCGTCGGCGTTCGCGGCGTACACTACAACCATATCGACGACAATTTTCATGTCGCCCGGCATTGCATTAACCATGTGAACCACATTGGCACATTCGTCACCCGCCGGATGCGAACTGACAATGGTGAAATCGATACTGCCCGGCGCAATGACCATATCCCAAAAGGCGGCAATGGCCTCTTTACCTTTGTGCCCCTCTCCCGTGGGGTCAAGCGGTGACACCCCAACCGGATCTTGCACCACCGCTTCGTCGGCAAACAGCGATAACCACGCCTCGCGATTTCCGGCACTGACATATTGCCCCGAGCGCTCGCTGGCCTGCTGCGCTAACTTTCCGTAAGCCATAGTACTCTCCTGAGTTAAGCCGCCCTTACGGGCGGCTTAGTGACGGGGATCAAAAGCTGAGTTTTACGTCGAAACCAAAGCTCTTGGGCTCACCGAATACCGCTGCGTGATAAACTCCCAAGCTGATTGAATGCACCTTGTAGTCCTCATCGTTCAAGTTTCGGCCCCAGAAGGCAACCTCAAGCTCACCGTCGCCCACACTCATTTCCGACAATGCGAGCCGGGCATTAACAATGCCGTAGTCATCGAGGAAAAAACCCTCGATATCGTCATTCACGGCAGTGCCATAACGCTCGTCGGTCCAGCTGTAGTCCAACGATGCTGTTAACAGGGCTGTGTTTGCGCCGCTGCCAATTCCTCGCTGATAGTCAAGTCCTACCGAGTAGTTATTCTCAGGGGCATAAGGCATTTTTGCGCCCGCGGAAATATCCTGACCAAAGGTCGGGCTACCGCCTCGCTGATCGATATACTCCACGAAATCAGCGTCGGTATAGCCGTAGGAAAGCTGCAAGGTAAGGCCGCGCAGCAGCACCGCCATCATATCGATTTCGAAACCATCAATCTGCGCCTCGCCCACGTTGTAAACGTCAGTCAGGAAGATGGTGCTGTTATCGGTGATCTGCTGCGTTTGCATATCGGTGTAATCCGCACGGAACACCGCCGCGTTAACGCTCACACGATTGTTCAACCAGCTAGACTTGAGCCCCACCTCATACGAAGTCATCTCTTCTTCATCGAAAGGAGGCTGGAACCCGGCTTCGGTACTACGCGTGTTAAAACCACCGGCTTTGTAGGCGGTTACGACTTTGGCATAGGTGCTCAGCTCATCAGTCCAGTTGTAGTCCACGGTGATACTGGGGTTGAAATTGCTCCACTCATCGCTGCCGGATTGCTCGCCACCTACGAAATAGATGCTGTTCTTGCGTGCAGAGCGCTTATCGACGGTATAGCGGGCGCCCAAGGTTACGTCCAATTTGCTTTCCAGTGCTTCCGGCGTCCAGGTAGCTTGACCGTAAACCGCGTACGCTTTGGCATCAGAGTCGATCTGACGGCCTTCGCTTTGCGGATACGTTGGGGGAAATACAGTGGGATTCAGACTGAAGTCTACTTCACTCTCGTACGACTCTTCTTCAAAGTAATACAGGCCTGCCACATAGCGGACGCTGGTGCCGATATCCCCAACCAGCTGGAACTCCTGCGAGAACTGGTCCTGTTCAACTTCAACATTCGCCTCAAAAAATTGGTCACCACCACCGTAATCTTGGTGGGTAGTCTCTTCCAACTCGCGATAACCCGTGATCGACTTAAACTCACCCAATGGTGAATCCCAAGTCACAATCAAGGTGTGTCCGCTGATTTCTGTGCTGCTTGGCTCAACAGGCTTCCACCAGGTGCCACTTTCCTGACGTTCCTCAGAGGCAGGAACCGTCAAGCTGGGAAGAGGAATCAAAGTGCGGGTTTTCTGATAGAAATGCTGCGGACCGTCAATCTCAGAAAAATCGTAAGCATAGTCAACGGTGACGCTGTCACTGGCATCCCAGCGCAGGGCTACCCGGCCGGCCTTTTTCTTCTCTTCACCGAAATTATCGCCAGCACCGGTATTTTTTACCCAGCCTTCGTGACTGGATTCCATGTACGTCACTTTTGCGGCGACACCCTGATGTTTTCCGGTTTCAAGCTTGGTCAGCGACTGCCAGAAATCCCGGTTGCCGAAGCTGAGTTTCTGACTGACGCCGAATTCATCACTGGGTTTTGCGGTAATCATGTTGATCGCACCACCGGTGGTGTTGCGGCCATAGAGCGTGCCCTGGGGACCACGCAAAATTTCAATACGCTCCAGGTCGGCAACATCACCTGTCAAACCGACTGAACGCGCAATGTAAACGCCATCGACATAGACGCCGATCGCCGGGTCCTGGGTCGTCTGGCTGTCGTTATTTCCCACACCGCGCATAAACACGACCATTGAACTGCGGCTGTTTGGGAACGGCGACATGGTCACGTTGGGCGCCAGGCCCGCCAGATCGCCGAGATCACCAATACCGAAGCGTTCGAGCCGCTCACTCGAGAACGCCAACAGCGAGATAGGGGTTTCCTGAAGTGAACTCTCGCGCTTTTCCGCAGTCACGAGTACTTCTTCGAGCGCCAGCCCATCATCAGCGTGAACCAGTGCCGGTGCCGACAACGCGCCACAAATCGCCGCCGCGATAAGCGACCGACGAGCGGGAATATTCGTCATGGAGATCTCCTGTGTATACTGCTTTATTGTTGGTTTGCGCAGAGCGCTCGCTTGCTCTCTTTTATTATTCAGGCAAGTTAGCCAGAGATAGTCTCAACGGCGAGCGTTTACGAGTATAGTCCATTCGGCTTAGCAGAGATCAGACGACGAGAACATGTCCAACACAAGCGACTTCTTCCCCCCAGGCCCCTTACAGAACCCCCATGTGCAGTCGATACTGGCCTCTGCGGGTCCGCGCAAACTGAAGCTGATGGCACGCAGTCGGGAGCTGTCACGAGTCAGTAAATCCGTCATTCTTGATTGCGGCCACGGCACCCAATTGCTCGGCGAATATTGCCGTCAGGAAAACCAGCGCAGCCGGGGGCTGGTTACCCTGATCCACGGCTGGGAAGGCAGCTCCCGTTCAACGTACTTGCTCTCAGCCGCCTCCGCGTTTTACCGGGCGGGCTACGATGTATTCCGCCTGAACCTGCGAGATCATGGCCCCAGTCACCACCTCAACCGCGGCCTGTTCAATTCGACGCTGCTGGACGAAGTGCTGGGCGCCCTGCGCAGTATTCAAAGCAACTATCCTCACGACTGGCAGTTTCTGGCCGGGTTTTCTCTCGGAGGCAATTTCTCGCTGCGCATCGCGGCCAGAGCCAAAGAAGCCGGCATCCGCTTGAACCAGACCATTGCGGTCTGCCCGGTCGTCAATCCGATAAACACCATGGAAGCGCTGGAACAGGGCTGGTGGGTATACGAGCAGTACTTTGTAAGAAAGTGGAAGCGCTCTCTGCGACGCAAGCTGGAGCTTTACCCCGAGCTGGATTTTGGCGAGCGACTGGCTGGCATGCGCAAACTGCGCGACTTCAACAACTACTTTGTGCCAAACCACACCCCCTTCGACGAGCCCGAGGACTATTTCCGGGCCTATGCGCTCAGCCGGGACGTTCTCAGCACGCTGAGCAGCCCGGCCCATATCGTCGCCGCACAAGACGATCCAATGATCCTAGCCGAAGACTTTGAAACCCTGCGCGGCATCGACCAGCTAAGTATGGAAACGCCCCGCTACGGCGGCCATTGTGGCTTCGTCAAAAACTACCAACTGGACAGCTGGATCGACGAACGCCTGCTCGAGCTGGTTGAATTAAGCCGCCGTCAAGCCACTGCGCCCGCAACCAGTGCAGCGCGATTCGCCGATAAGGACTGATCAGCGATCGCTCAGGGCCTCGGCTATCGCCAGCACGCGCAAGGCATCTTCAACATGCAGCGCCTCAACCAGGCGCCCGTCTACCAGCACCACACCTTTACCGTCGGCCTCGGCCTGTTGCCAGGCATCGCGCACTTTTTCTGCCCGGGCAATTTGTTCAGCACTGGGCGAGAACGCCTGATTGGCGGCGGCCAACTGCTTGGGATGGATCAGGGTTTTACCGTCGAATCCCAGCTCAACGCCTTGCGCGCAGGCCAACTCCAGTCCTTCGGCATCGTCCAGGTCGAGATGAACACCATCCAGTACATCCAGGCCATGCGCTCTGGCGGCCAGCACACAAAGCCCCAAGGACGTGATCATACCCAATCGTGACGGGGTATGAGGAACACGCAAGTCTTTCGCCAGATCAGACGTTCCCAGTACAATCGCCGCCATGCGTGGATCGGCACCCGCCACCTCGTCAATCGACAAAATGCCTCGCGGCGTTTCCGCCATCGTCCACAATTTGAGTGCGGCGGGTGCCTCGTGCTGCTTGAGCAACTGCGCCACCGCACGCACCTCAGCGGCGGATTCTACTTTCGGCAAACACAGCGCCGCGATAGGCGCCTGAGCAAAAGCCGCAATGTCGTCACGCCCCCAAGGGGTATCAAAGCCGTTCACGCGAACTACCAGCTCGCGATAGCCGTAGCCGCCCTCGTTCACCGCCGCCAGCACCTGCTCACGCGCCACCGCTTTCTGCGACGGGGCCACGGCATCTTCCAAGTCGAGAATCAGTACATCCGCATCCAGTCCACGCGCTTTTTCCAAGGCGCGGGTATTGGCACCGGGCATGTACAACACTGAACGTCGAGGAGTAAAAGCCATGTCTGTGCTCCGCAGGAAAAAGGTAGCAGTCTAGCACAACACTGCCGCCCCGATTTGGCAGGGCGCGTCGACGCAGGCCGATGCCTGACCGCAATTTGAATGACGGAATCGCGGCCGCACAATTGCGAATCATTTTCAATTAGAGATAGAATGGCGACCCTTGTTGACCGTCTACAGGCCTTGTTGAGGAGCCGTCATGATCAAACGCTTGCTGAGCGCACTGCTGTCCTGCTCTCTGTTGCTGCCCACCGTTACCCTCGCAGCGCCCAACGCCCCCGACAAGAAAGCCATTGTGGCGCACTACAGTGACATGGCCTACGCGATATACAGCGATGCAGCCACCGCTGCCGAGACGCTGAAACAACGTGTCGACGCCCTGCTCTCCGCCCCGTCTGCGACCACTCTGAAGGCCGCTCGCGATGCCTGGCTGGCCGCTCGAGTGCCGTATCAACAGAGCGAAGTGTTCCGATTCGGCAATGCCATTGTCGATGACTGGGAAGGCAAGGTGAACAACTGGCCCCTGGACGAAGGACTGATCGACTATGTGGCTGACGACTACGTATACGCGCTGGGCAATATCGCCGCCGAACTGAATATCATTGCCAACCCGAGCATTGATCTCGGTGGCGCACACATTGACGCGACCCGCATCACCCCCGAACTGCTGGAAGAACTGAACGAGCTCGGTGGCAACGCTGCGAATGTCACCAGCGGCTATCACGCTGTGGAGTTTCTGCTGTGGGGCCAGGACCTGAACGGCCATAAACCCGGCGCAGGCCAGCGTCCCTACACGGACTATGTCAGCGGCGAGGGCTGCACTCACGGCCACTGCGATCGCCGCGCTGATTTCCTGCGAGCCGCCACACAATTGCTCGCCAGCGACCTGCATGACATGGCCGCGCAGTGGGCGCCCGGTAAGGACAACTACCGCAAAGAACTGCTGGCTCTGCCCGCCGAACGCGGCATAGCCCGGATTTTCTACGGTATGGGCTCACTGAGTCTCGGCGAACTGGGCGGCGAGCGCATCAAGGTCGCACTGGAGGCAAACTCCACGGAAGACGAGCACGACTGCTTCAGTGACAACACACACAACTCCCACTATTACGACGGACTGGGTATTCGCAATGTCTATCTGGGCGAATACCAGCGACTGGACGGCAGCAAACTGACGGGGCCTTCACTGCACGATGCCGTGGCGGCTGCCAATGCCGATGCAGACACCAAGATGCGCGGCGCACTGGACCACACCATGGCGGAGCTGAGTAAACTGAAAGCCCTCGCCGAAGGCGCTCAACAGCAGCCCTTCGACGTATTGATTGCCCCCGGCAACGAACAGGGACGCAAACTGCTGGTCAGCATTCTTGAGGCGCTCAGTCAGCAGACTCGACTCCTGGAAGATGCCGCCGCCAGCCTCGACATCAATCCCAACGCGATCTAATTGATGCGGCGCCCTGCGCTTGTTGCCCTGCTGCTGGCGGCATTGTGCAGTGCCCTGCAGGCGTCTGAGCGCTCGGCGGACCCGCAACTGCTCCGCCCCGGCTCATCACTGACGAATGAACAACGCCTGGACTGGGCCGTCGGGCGCAGCTTCACCCATAAACCCTGGGTATCCGCCCCCGCCACCACAACGGCGCGCGACGGGCTTGGCCCTTGGTTCAACGCCAATAGCTGCCTTGCCTGTCATCCGGGCAATGGCCAGGGGCAGCTTCCCGAAAACGGCCCTGGACTGGTTCTCCGCCTGCCCATCGACAGCCCATTGGGCAGCCAACTGCAAGACCGTGCACTGCCGGGTTTTTCAGCAGAGGGACGCATTCATTGGCAAGAAACGCTGAACGGGGCGTTGCGCGCTCGACGCTACACGGTTCTTGATCAACCCACATTGGCGGTGTCAGCAAGACTGGCCCCGGAACTGCGCGGCGTCGCGGCACTGGACCAAGTCCGCGATGCCGATATTGTGGCGTGGGCAGATCCCGACGACCTCAATGGTGATGGCATCTCAGGTCGCCCCGCCTTGCTGCCCGCTAACGAGGAATCGGGAAAAGCGCGACAGCTTGGCCGTTTTGGCTGGAAGGCGGCGCAGCCAAGTCTGGCCGAACAGATTGCTCAGGCCTTTGCAGAAGATATGGGCATCGATTCCTCTCTGCGCCACAGTCGCCGCTGCGACGATCCGTCGCTGCCGCCCCTCCAGCAGCAGCGTTGCCAACGTGCATCGGGCGCCGCGCCGGGAGAGGACGTGGAAATCAGTGAGAAACTTTTCAATGCTGTACTGCTCTACTTCCGGGGGCTGAGCATACCGACGGCAACAGCGACGCCGCACCCGGCTGGCAAGCGACTGCTCCATGCGCTGGACTGCGCCGCCTGCCACCGGCCCTCTCTGCCACTCGGCGACGACGCCATTCAGCCTTACAGCGATTTGCTGTTGCACGATATGGGCGAGGGCCTGGCCGATACTGTTGCCGAAGGTGGCGCCGAAGGGCATGAATGGCGAACGGCGCCGCTATGGGGGCTTGGCTTTCGCAGCCGTGACCCAGACAATACACGATTACTGCACGATGGCCGCGCAGGCACTATCCACGAAGCCATTCTATGGCACGGCGGCGAAGCCACAGCCAGTGTCCAGCGCTACCGCCAATTGTCAGCGCAAGACCTTAACGATCTCATCCGCTTTTTACAGGAGCTGTAAATGTACCAGACTGCGACAACGCGTTTTTTCTCTGGTCGATTCATCAACGGACTCGCCGTGACGGCCATAGCCAGCACACTCGCAGCCTGTAGCCCTGCACCTGAAGAACGGCTGCTGGAAAGCACGGCCAACGCCAGCCTGCTTCCCGCGTATATGGGGTTTGCCGATACGGCAACCCAGCTCGCCTCGGCCACGCAGCGTTTTTGCGAGGCACCGAGTGAAGAGACGCTGGACGCCAGCCGGGAACTCTGGCGCAACAGTGCCGTGGCGTGGTCAGGTTTGCAGGTCAAGCACTTCGGCCCGGTCACCGTGGATAATGTCAGCTGGAAAATCCAGTTCTGGCCCGATCGTAAAAATCTGGTTGCCCGAAAAATGGAAGCGTTTCTGCAGAACGGTGAAGCCATCACCACGCAGAGTATTGCCGATGCCAGCGTCGTGATTCAGGGCTTGAATGCGCTGGAGTATCTGCTTTTTGATGAAAAAGCCGGACAACTGGCAAGGTATCAGCAAGATGATCATCGCCGTTGTGACGCTCTGCAAGCCATCGCAGCACACCAGCAGAATGTCAGCCGGGCATTGTATGAGAGCTGGCTGCCGGACCATGGGGATTACCTGAAAACCTTCACCCACCCCGGCAAAGATAATATCAGCTTCCCCGACACCCAACTGGCCGTCGCCACCTTGATAGAAAGTCTGGTGGAAGGCGCCGAGCTGGTCGGCCGTGACAAGCTGTCGCGCCCTATGGGCAGTGACCGCAAACCGGCAATCCCCCAACCCTACATGCTCGAATGGTGGCGGAGCGGATTCTCCGCCCAGAGTATTCTCAGCAGTTTGAATGCCATGCAGCGGCTTTTCCTCGCCGACAAACTATACGGGCTGGACGACTACCTCCGCGACCAGGGTCAAACTGCCTTGGCGGATGAAATCAGTGCCGCCTTTGAGCGCTGCATTGCCGCTGCACAGAATCTGGATGGCAGCCTGTTCGAGCAACTCAGCAGCGGTGCCGACACCCGCAAGGAACAGGCACTGCTCAGTGAAGTACAAGCCCTCCTTCTGCTGCTGAAAGACGAACTGCCCGCCGCATTAAATATCACTTTGAGCTTCAACGGCGCCGACGGAGACTGAGATGAAACGACGCGAGGTACTGCTTTCATCTCTTGCGTTGCCCCTCGGGGCCGCGCTGTTGTGGCAGGGGCGTGGCATCATTTCACCGAATTCAGACGGCCGTGCTTACACGCCACTATGCAGCGCTGCCTACGATGGCCATGGCGGCTGCCAGTTTGGCGCGACCCAATCCGGCAAACTCGCGTTTAGTCTGAGCAGCCATGAACGCGGACACGACAGCTGTGTTCACCCCGCGCGTAAGGAAGCCCTGTTCTTTGCTCGCCGCCCCGGTACCCATGTGTATATCACCGACCTGCACAGTGGAGAGCTTAAACAAACGATTCAGGCCCAAGATGGCTTTCACTTCTACGGGCATGGCTGCCTCGGAGCCGATGACCGCACGCTCTACACTACCGAAAATCACGTAGCTGGAGACGGCCGTGGCGCCATTGGTTGTTACGACAGCCATGACGGCTACCGCTATCTCGGCCATATCGACTGCGGCGGTATCGGCCCCCATGAGTTGGCATTGATGCCCGATGGTGAACACCTGGTGGTTGCCGTCGGCGGACTGAAAACACTGCCAGACTCAGGCCGTAAAACCCTCAACCCCGAGGCTCTGGAGCCGGGGCTGAGCTATATCCACCTACCCAGCGGGGCCGTTGCGGAATTCGTCCCGTCACCGCACCCGCAGCTCAGCCTGCGGCACCTGGATGTCAATGCCCACGGTGATGTGGTTGTCGGCGCGCAATTCCAGGGCCCCCGCCCCTCAACCCAGCCATTGCTTTACCACCACCGCCGCGGCAGCTCGCTGCGCGCGCTGGACCGTCAGCGTCCACTGCCTATGCGGCACGACTATGTCGCCAGCGTTGCACTCGATGACAGTGGCCAGGCGCTGTGCAGTTTTCCTTTGGATAACCAGTTTGCACTGTGGTCGATTGCCGAACAGCGTCTGATTCAAAGCTGGCAGCTCAGAGACTGTGCTGGCGCCGTCTACGACCCCCAGTACCGGCAATTTGTGATCAGCAGCAGCACTGGACAACTGGTAGCGGTTCGCGCCGGCGAACGCACGCCGAGACAACTTGCTTATCTCCCCGAGTTTCACTGGGATAATCACCTCAGCCTGATTGGCGCCGAACTGGCAAGCCAACTGCCCACGAGCTGACCCCACACGCCGAGAGCAACCATGAAACGACGCAGTATATTGAAACACAGCCTCGCCCTGGCCACGGCAGCCAGCCTGCCACGCATGAGTCTGGCTATGGCGTCGCCCGCCGATGACTTCGACTATATTTTGACCGCCGAGACGGGCCGGGAAAATCTGCTTGGCGATGCGCCCACGGATATCCTCGGTTTTAACGGGCAGTTTCCCGCGCCAGTGCTTCGCGTAAAGCAGGGTAAGCGGCTGCGCCTGCGCTTTGATAATAAACTGGAACAGGCCAGTACCATTCACTGGCATGGCATCCGTATCGACAATGCGATGGATGGCGTGCCCATGCTCAGTCAGAAGCCGGTCGAACCCGGCGAGAGCTTTGTTTACGACTTTGTCTGCCCGGACGCCGGCACATTCTGGTACCACCCGCATATACACAGCATCCGCCAGCTGGGGATGGGAATGGTCGGCGCCCTGATCGTCGAGGAGCCCGATGCCCCGCCCTACCACGAGGTCATCATTGGTCTGAAAGACTGGCGCCTGAAGCCGGATGGCAGCTATCTGCCGCTGTCGATTCCCCGGGAAGCCTTCCGGGATGGCACCCTGGGGACGGTAAACACGGTGAACGGCCAGCAGCGCCCTATCATCGACGTCCCCGCGGGCGCCGCCTTGCGACTGCGTATTCTAAATATGGACAACACGCGGGTATTTCGCCCGGAAGTCAGTGGACATGAGACGCGAATCCTTTCGCTGGACGGCAGCCCGGTCATTCCCCATCGCCCCTTTGAATTGACACCACTGGGCGCAGGAATGCGCATGGATCTCGCCATGTATGCCCCCGACCGTGTAGGAGAAGAAATCCCCGTTTACGATAAAAAAGGCCGGTTTGGCGTTGAGCTTTGCCGACTGAGGGTTGTCGAGAATGCCCGACATACGGCACCGACAACCCTGCCCAATCTACCCGCCAATCCGATTGCGACACCTGATCTCGACAAGGCAGAAATCCTGCGTTTTGTATTTGAGTGGCAGGGAGCGCTGTCACCCACCCGCGCAGACGGCGCAGTCGATCACAGCTTCTGGCTCATCAATCGCCGCGCCTGGGACGGCGGCGAGGGCCACCACAGCCTGCCGGAACCGCTGGCGAAGCTGACACTGGGCCGCAGCTACATTGCCGAACTACACAATGCGACGCCGCATCAGCATCCGATCCACCTGCACGGTTTAATCTTTACCGTATTGTCATCTAACAAGCGCAGCATTATCCCCTACCATAGCGATACAATTCTGTTAGAGAAGAACGAGCGCGCACGCATCGCTTTTGTGGCCGACAATCCCGGCGACTGGATGTTTCACTGCCATGTGATTGAACATATGAAAACAGGCTTGATGGGCTACATCTCCATCAGCTGATCCTGCCCAACACTGACAGGATGGCGCGTCTCCCTTGTACTCGTGACCCGCATCGCGATATGGTTTCTACTACTGTCACAGGAATACTTGGCGCGCATGAGACTCGTCACCAAAGCCGGACTACTTGTCGCCTGCACCATGCTGGTCACCTTGCTGTCCGGTTTGCTCGCCCGAAACTATATTCTTAATCCACACCTGCTCAGTATTGAACGTGAAGCAGACCAACGTGATATAGAACGCTTCACTCACGCCATTGACCATTATCGCGAAAACCTTGAAAGCCGCATAAAACGCATCTACGCAGCGGCCGGTGTGCTGCAGAATCTCGGCGGCACAATAAACTGGTCCCCGATTGTTCTCGACCTCGCCCACATCGGCGGTTACGAAGAGCTGGACTATTTCATTCTCGCCGACAAAAGCGGTGACAATGCCGTGATGCGAGTCGGCGAACTGGTCGATAAGGCAGACACACCGCCCTCTCCCCGCGCCTTGAGCGAAGTGCTGAAGAAAATTATCGCCCAGCTCGACAGTACGGATGGCGCTACGACCTCGGGATTGATGGTCAGCCAGGCCGATGGCCCGCTGGTTTATGCGGCGGGACGGGCAAGCTGGAACACCGATAAATTACCCGCAATCTATGCCGCCGTCCGGCGATTAAGCCCAGCGATGATCGAAGAGCTAGGGGAACACCTGGGCTTGTCTGTGGAGGCCCTGAGTCTTGCCGACAGTAAGAACCAGAGAAAGCACTACGGTGTGGGGCTGGGACAACGCAGTGATGCCGATACGCTTTACGCTGAACTGCATGATCGCAATGACAATCACATTCTCTCTCTTAAATTCAACACGGCTCCCCGGGCTTTTGACGAAAGAACATTCAGCCCCACCATTGTCGCCGCATTGAGTTTCTCGATTCTGGCTTGGGGTCTGATCTTGCTGGTCATGCGCCACAGCATCGTCAAGCCCATTCAACAACTCACCGCGACTATGCGACGTGTGCGACAGACCAGTAATTACGGAGAACGCTTTGAATACCGGCACCGGGATGAACTGGGCAAGCTGGTGGACGAATGTAATGAACTGCTCAACCACGTTGGCGGACATACCCAGCAGTTGGAAAACTACTCGTATAAAGACTCGCTGACCGGTATTGGTAATCGACGTCTGTTCCAGGAGCGTCTGGATTATCAGTGGCGGCTCTCACAGCGCAAACACATGCCGCTCAGCGCAATTGTTTTCGATCTGGACTACTTCAAGCAATACAATGATCTGTATGGGCATGAGGGCGGCGACACCGTGCTCAAGGTATTTGCCTCGCTGTTGCAAGAGGTCTTCACACGCGACACCGACGTCGTCGCTCGGACGGGCGGAGAGGAATTTATCGTGCTGCTGCTCGACGCCGATTACCACTGTGCAGAGTTGATGGCAGAGCGTACGCTGAATGCGCTTCGTCAGCGCCATATTCCGCATGCCGGGGCAGCTCACCGCGGCCAGGTCTCCGCCAGTGCCGGCGTTTCCAGCCTGACGCCTGACGAGAGCAACAGCCAGGAGCAGCTTATCCGACAGGCTGACAAAGCGTTGTACCGCGCCAAGCAATTGGGACGTGACAATGTCGCCGTGTACGAGTCCTCATCGCTGCAACTGATCAATAACACGCACAAATCCCAGCCGTAAAAAAACCGCTACCCCCAACGGGGATAGCGGTTCTCTTTTACTCCAATCACGGCTTATTTTTCAGCGCTGAGTGCCACGACATTGCTGGCTGCGGCGTCGCTGCCGCCAAACAGTGAGCTGACTTTGTCGCCATCCGCTTTAGCGGCTGTTGCCTTGGCCGCGCTGCTCCGCTTGCCGCTCGACGCCGCCTTCTTGGCTGTGGCACGCTTGGGCGCTGCGGCTTCGCTGCTCTTGCTCGACGATGCCTTACTTGAACGCGCTTTGCGAACGGGGGCCTTAGCTTTGCCAGCGGCCCGCTTTGGTGCCGGTTTCTTCTTGGCAGCCTCCGCAGCCTCTGCATCCGCCTTCTCTGCCGCTTTCACCGCCGCCAGCAAGTCTGCAAACGCTTCTTCAGCACACTGGCGATAGAAGGCGGGGTCTGGCATGGAGTCGCGATCGCCGAGAATCGACATCGTCACAACACCACAGGCACTGTAGATCAGATGGAACAAACCAACGCCCGGTGTCAGCAGGCCCAAGCCGTAGTAGCGAACCATTTTTGCGCCCGCCGAGTACAGCGGGAACGGCGGCCCCGCCACATTCGACACCACCGAGCTGATACCCAGCGGCAGGTGCTGTGTCAGCTCGTTGTTAACATAGGTGTTGACCAGCGGGCGGGTCAGCGCGGGAGCCATCACGCCAGCAAGACACAAAACGTCAACCAGCGGCGAGTTCTCTCCGTAGACCTTGGCATCCTGCGAGCCCTTGTGGACCGCCTTCAAACGCTCCAGCGGATCATCAAGCTCGGTGTGCACTTCAACAAATACCGAGCCGATCTGGTTGTTCTCATCAGACACGCCGCGGCGAGTCCGCATATTCAAGGGGATAGATACCGCCAGGCTGTCATCAGGCAGCTCCTCGTGATGCTTGAGGTACTTGCGCATTGCGCCACCCACCACCGCCAACACCACGTCATTGATTTTTACGTCGGCGTAATTCTTGATGATTTTAAAATCATCCAGCGGAAACTCGGCGGCCTCAAAAACGCGATACGGCCCTACCGGTTTGTTGAAGCGGGTTCTGGGCGAGGCAATCGGCGGCATGGGAATCTGTTTGCGGGCCACACCCCACGCCATCTTGCCGAGGTCTCTCAATGTGCTCGCCGCGCTACCGACCATTTTGACGGTATTCTTGACCTGATTGATCGCCGTCGCCGTGCCCAGGTACAAGGAACTGGGCGCCACATCGACCATGACGGTATCCGGTCCTTCCGGCACCGCCGCGGGGTCCGCTTCCAAATCGTGAATCACCGACATGATTGACGAACCACCGGCGCCATCAACCAGCGAGTGGTGCATCTTGGTATAGATGGCAAAACCACCCTTGGGGACACCCGGAATATTATCCAGCCCCTCGATGATATAGGCCTCCCACAGCGGACGTGACATATCCAGTGGACGGGCATGCAGACGGGCAATCAAAATACAGAGCTGGCGCCAGTCACCGGGCTGAGGAAGCGCGAGGTGCCGAATGTGGAATTCCACGTCGAAATTGGCATCTTGCACCCAATAGGGGCGATCAAGATTCCCCGGCACCTTGACGAGGCGCGAGCGAAAGATCGAGTGCTTCTTGAGTCGACGTTCGAAATTGGCAATCACACCCTTGAAGCGCACGAAGCCACCCGGCGCCGTCGAAGGGTCGTAAATCCCCATACCGCCCACATGCTGAGGCGTGTTGGGGTGCTCCAGATTGACAAATGCCGAGTCGAGTATACCTAGTTGCTTCATGCCTGATCACACCTCGTTAATTATTATCCCTGACTGCCTGACCACCTGCGCGGCAGGGAAAATCCATTTTCCAACAGCGCGGTGTTGCTTATCGGCCCTAAGGCCAGCCAAGCACCGGGAATGCACATATCATTCCAAAAGTGTAACAGCGCTGCACAAACTAACGGTAGCACACATACCCGTTAACGCGACATAGTGCCCAAAAAGGTGCACTCACTGCGACCGTCGCTGTCGCTCCGGCGGCGGTGCACCGACATGAGGAACCTGACGCTGACGCGCCAGCTCCACCTGTTTCTGACGATCGCGGAAGCGCTTGCGCTGCTCCTCGGTCAATGTTTCGTAACAGGACGGACAGCTTACCCCTTCCTCAAATTGCGGGTGCCGGCGGTCCTCGTCACTGATCGGGTGACGACAGCCATGGCACAGTGCATAACTGCCCACTTCCAGTCCCTGCTTTACGGAGACGCGGTTGTCGAAAACAAAACACTCGCCTTCCCACAGGCTGGACTGCGCATCCACCTCTTCGAGGTACTTCAGGATGCCACCCTCAAGGTGGTAGACCTCGTCGAAACCTTCCTGTTTCATAAATGCCGAGGCTTTTTCGCAACGAATGCCGCCTGTGCAAAACATCGCGACTTTCTTGTGCTTTTCAGGATCGTAATGCTCGCGCACATACTCGGGAAACTCACGGAAGGTCGCCGTTTTGGGATCAACGGCGCCCTTGAACGTACCGATTTCCACCTCGTAATCATTGCGCGTATCAATCAACAGCACTTCGGGGTCAGAGATCAGGGCATTCCAGTCGCGGGGTTTCACATAGGTTCCAACCACATGGTTGGGATCAATACCCTCGATACCCATGGTCACAATCTCTTTTTTGAGCTTGACCTTCATGCGGTAGAAAGGCTGCGCCTCGTCGTAGGACTCTTTATGAACAAGATCCACCAGACGCGGATCGCTGCGCAGCTCACTTAACAGGCTGTCGATAGCGTCTCTGGAGCCCGCTACGGTGCCGTTGATCCCCTCTTCGGCCAGCAGCAAGGTGCCACGAACCCCCAAATCCAGGCAGCGCTGCAACAGCGGTTCGCGCTTCTCCCGGTAATCGGGCAAGGTCACAAATTTATACAGGGCAGCAACAACTATCTGACTCATTTGGCAGCGGCCTCGCGCTTGCTGCCACCCAGACACTGCGGCGAGTCCGGCACCGTGGACTGCGCCTGCCATTCATCCGGAGAGAAGAGGTGCAAAGCCAGTGCGTGCACCGGCCCGGCCAGTTCGTCGGCCAGCGCGGCGTACACGGCTTGATGACGGGCTACGCGTCGTTTGCCATCAAAAGCCGCGGAAACCAGTACGACCTTGAAATGGGTCTCTGAATTGGCGGGCACACTGTGCATGTGGCTTTCGTTGATGAGTTCGAGGTGAGACGGGTCAAACCCGGCAAGCAGTTTTTCGCGAATCGCCTGCTCAATCTGCATGGTGGTCAACTCCTGTGAATACACCGGGTATTATACACCCGATTCACAGTGTAGGCCGCGTCGAATTGACTCAGCTCGGCGCGATCACCGCCCCCAGCCTCGCCTTCAGCAGGCCAGCATCTTCCGCCAGCCCCAAACGCAGATACCCCCATTCACCGCAGCGATATACGCGGCTCAGAATGCCCTGTGCAAGCAGTGCCGAGGCCCAGTCGTCCGCACGTCTCAGCGGCAGTCGATAACTGTTAAACAGCGCTTGAGACTGGCAGGCAACAGCCTCCCCACCGAACAGCGCCGCCCACAGGGCGGCCTGTTCACCGGACGCCCGCAGCAGTCGCCGCTGGTTTGTCTGCTGCCAGTCGCTGTCAGCAAACAATTGCGCGCCTAGGTATTGGGCCGCCCGGTTAATGGGCCAGGGCCCCAGCAAACGCGCCAGGCGATCGAGACATTCAGGCGCGGCGAGTGCCGCCCCGAGACGCAGGCCAGGCAAGCCAAAGAATTTCCCGACCGAGCGCAGCAACACTACCCTGCCACTGTCCAGCAAGGCATTGGCCTGATAGTCCGGGTAACCGTCCACATAGGCCTGATCCACCACCATCAGTCCGTTGTCCGGTAATAAGGCCAACCATTCCCGAAGCTGGGCAACGGGAATGCAATGTCCATCCGGATTATTCGGGCTGACCAGCACCAGATAGCGAATCGGTTTTTCTATCAGCAGTGCGGCCACGTCGCCGTCATTGTCAAAGCGATGCAGCCGATGTCCGGCCTGCTGCCAACGGTAGGCATGTTCTTCGTAAGCGACGCTGGGGAGCAACACCTCGCCCAAGGGATACAGCTCTGGCAGCAACTGAATAATCGGTTGGCTGCCGCTGCTCAGCAATAGCTGCTCAGGAGCAAGCTGATAGTAGCTCGCCGCAGCACTCTGTAGCACGGGACAGTCATAGGGCAGCTCCTGCCAGACGTCCTCGGGAATCGGGGGTACAGGCCAGGGCCAGGGATTCACGCCAGTAGCCAGATTCAACAGCGGCTGCGGCATTGCCGCCGGGTATCTCACATAGCGCGGATCACCACCGTGAACGGGCTGCAAGCCATCACTCACAGCTGAATATTCCACAACAGGATCACCAGCAGCCACAGCAGGCAGAGCTGATCCACCAGTCGCAAACCACGGCTCAAGTCTCCGGGCGCGGCAGCACGCCCCTGCCCCAGCGTTGCACGCGGCTGCCACTCGCCGTGATAGCGGGCGCCACCACCCAGTTGAATCCCCAGTGCCGACGCGCCGCTGGCCATCACAGCACCAGCATTAAGGCTTTTCCAGCTCCAGCCCTGCATAAACTGGCGGCGAACGCTGCCGGGCGACAGGCGAAGCAATGCAAAACCCAGGGCCGTGAGCTGTGCCGGGAAGAAATTCAGCACATCATCCAGACGCGCGGCAAGGCGGCCAAAATATAAAAAGCGGGTACTGCGATACCCCCACATGGCGTCCAGAGTGTTCGCCAGACGATGCATAATCACCATCACCGGCCCGCCAAGGGCATACCAGAACAGCGAGGCAAACAGCGCATCGCTGCTGTTTTCCAACAGCGACTCACAGGCCGCCGTCGCGACCTGCTGCTGATCCAGCTCAGCGGTATCGCGGCTGACAATCAGCGAAAGCGCCTGTCGGGCGCGCGGCTCATCACTGGCAAGAAGCGCCCGTTCAATAGGCCAGATATGCTCGCGCATACTTTGCCAGCCAATTGCCAGATACAGCAGCGCCGCATCCAGCAAAACACCCAGCACCGGCCAATGTGCCGACACCCAGCGCGTAAGCAGATAGACCAGTGCCAATAACGGCAACACCGCCACAAGCCAGGCCAGCGCGCCGCGCCAAATCTGTCGTGACGGAGTCTGCCGCTCGGATGCCGGAGAATTCAAACGCGCTTCCAGCCACTGGGCGATACGCCCAAACCACACCAGTGGGTGCGCGCGCGCGGGTTCGCCAAGAAAGCGGTCCAGCAGAACCGCAAGCAATACAGCCGCAGCGGTGGCAGAGATGGATACAGTCATGAGGAGGGATCAACTAACACAACAATCAGGCCGGGACTTTAATCGTCCGCCCAAGCAGGGGTCAAGGCAAAAACATGGCGGCGGTCACCGCAGCTCAATTCGGCAAGCGGTAAAACTCGGCGGCATTTTCCCAGAGCACCCGCCTTGCACCGTCGTCTCCTAAGGTGTTGCCAATGATTTCGATATCCACAGGGTTGAACGGTCTCGGCGAGCGAGTCGACGGCAGGTCTGTACCGAACATCAACGCCTGAGGATTGATGTCGTAGAGTCGCCTCAGCACTTGGCTCACAGCAAAATCCACCCGTCCGAACCCGGTGGCCTTCACCCGCACGCCCTTCTCTACCAGACGATACAGCAGCGGCAGGCCTTTTTTGCTCAGCCCGAGATGGTCAATGCTCACCGCAGGTAATCGATACAAGGCGGTTTCAAGCTCGCCCAAGTGACGACTGTCGCAATAAATCTCGGCGTGCCAACCGAGCATTTCGTGCACGCGCTCGGCAAAATAGCTCAGGTGTTCAACGGCCTCCCGACCGCCGCGCCGTACATTAAAACGCAGAGCCCGAACCCGGCAGGCATCGAGAGCCATCAGCGATTCGTCGGAGACATCGAGAGGCAACTGGGTAACGCCGACAAAGTGCGGGCCAAGATTGGCCAACGCGGCCTGCAGGTAAGACTGATCAAAACTCTGGAAAGAACCGGAGACCACGGCTCCACCACCAATCCCCAGCTCGACCGTCTGACCGACGTAGTCATCGACGGTATAGGGATCGGGAAGATAGCCTTCGTTACTGACCAATGGGTACGCCGGGTCAATAATGTGCAGGTGCGCATCGAAAATCATGTGATCCATGACGCCGTCCTCTTTGCGGGGCAGCACTATTTATTTGATCAAAAAACAGCCAGACACAACAAAATGGCAGAATTCCAAAGGCAATGCAAACCGCAACACTCTGCTACTCAGCAGCGGGAAAACGGTTCTTAGCGGCAATCCATTGGGACATATAGCGGTGGCTGCGCAGGCTGTGGTGACGCAGCATGGCGCCGATGAAATTGGCCTTTCTGCCGGCATCACGCTCGACCGAAAGCGTACTTAAACGCTCTCTAAGCTGCCGTAAATGGGATTGTCGATCAAAGCGCGTCAGCAGCGCATCACCGCGCTGCTGGGCCTGCTGCCAAGCAGTAGCGTCTCGATACAGGGCGACGCAGGCGTCAACAAACGCCTCCGGCGTATCGGCAAGGTAACCGCCCCAGGTCTCTGAGTTCCCCATCCCCTCCGCACCCACCGCAGAGGTCACCGAGGGCGTCCCGCACTCCATCGCCTCCAGCAGCTTACCTTTCTGTCCTGCGCCAAAGCGCAGCGGCGCCAGGCAGAGTTTGGCGTCTCGCATCACTGCTCTGGCATCGGGCGCCCAGCCCTTAATCAGAAACCCCAGCTTGTCATTGTGTAGTTGCATCGCTTTGGGCGGTGGGTAAGCGCCGTAGACATGGCATTCCGCCTCCGGCAGGCGCTTGCGCAGCGCGGGCCAGATTTCCCGCCGCAGATACTGCAGGGCATCCCAATTGGGCGCGTGGCGGTAATTGCCAATACACAGACAGTGCTGACGCTCGTCAAAGTCCGAGGCGGGCTGACGCCCCTCGCTGAGCAAAGGGTAGTAATGAAGCAGCGACGCCGACACGCCGTAGTGCTGTTGCAGCAGTGTCATTTCGTAGTCGGAAATGATCAGGCTCAGATCACTGCGCCAGATCGCCGCCAGTTCCCGCTGCGCCAGCTCGCTGTGCAGCTCCGGTTCGCCGCCGCGCTTGATGGCCTGCTGGCGGGCTTCACGCAGGCTGTGTAAATCCTGAGTATCGAGCACGCGCAACGCTTCTGGACAGACCTCTTCTACCCGCCAGGAAAATTGCTCTTCACTCAGAAAGCGATCAAAGATCACCAGCTCCGGTTGCAGCTTAGCGAGCTGGGCATTGAAGCTGTCGCAGTTCAGGCGAATTTCCAGCTCGTCGATACCCAGTGCAGACAGGTCTGCCCGATGCGGCGACAACTGTGCCGCGCTGGACACCGTCACCTGCCAACCCCAGGCCTGCAGCGCCTGAATCAAATCCATGCTGCGCGACCCCGCCGCCGATGAGCGGGGTTCGGGCCAGACATGGCCGATAAACAAGGCGCGCTTCACTGGGGACATCAATCAAAATCACTGTAGGGAATCGGCGCCTCGGGCGGCGTTTCAATCAACTGCCAGCGCTCATCGAACTGATACTTGAGATACAGGGCGATGTGATTCGGCTCGTAAAAGTCGGCGCGGTGAATATCCGCAGCAACGCCGACAAACCACCGCCGTGTCACGCGTTTTTCAATCGCCGCTTCCAGATAATAACCGGCACCGCCGCCATCACCGTCGCTGCCGCCCAGACGGTACGGAGCATCGGTTTGCGTCCAGGAATGCGACAGCGACGCCCCCAACAGATACGACCAACTGTCAGCCACACGGCCGTAATACCGCACCGGCAGTGACAGCGACAGATACTGTTGCGGGCTGTAGTAGGCGCCATGCCCCAGACTGTATTCGCTCAGGTTCTTGTCATAGCGCAGATGCATCACATTCACGCCGACGCGCAGCGTGCGATCCGGCTCATTCAGCAGTCGGCGATAGACGCCCCCCAGCAAACCCATGCGGGTATTGTCTTCAACATCATCGCCCTTCAACAGGTGATACTGAAGACTGCTCCAGAAGCCGTATTTGCCACCAAGATCGTGACTGAAACCCAGTTTGGCACCACTGAGCATCACGCCGCCCCAGTCGCGGTCGGCGCCCGTTGCCGCCGCTCCAGGTACGGTCATGCCAGCATAAGACAGGGCCGTGCCGGTCTCAGGTCGACGCGACAATGTCGCCCGCCAGCCAAACTGGCCGACATCACCGTTCACCGTCACGCCGCCTACCCAGTCGGCAACCTTGAAACCCAGCGGACTGCTGCCGATATCGGCCTGCCAGTTTGCCGCTTGCCAACCCACACCGATGGCCGTGCCACTGGCCTTTTCAGAAAACGGAATGCGGGTTATTGACGGCGGCACAGCACCATCGCTGTCTAGGTAATCCTCTCTGCCGGAATCGATCGTGACGCGGTCCACTCTGACCAGCAGATGACCGTCGTGGCGGGGCACAGGCCAGCGAAGCTCCACGGGAATCTGCTGCACTCGCGTACCCGAGCGACGGTCATTCAGGTCGAAGCCGACTTTCAGATGCCCTTGACGACGCGCACGGTAGCGGTCGATGCTGCCGAGCACATTGCTGCTCAACCAGTAATCTCGGTCCGCCTGACTATACAGCGCGCGCTGCTCGCGCTTGCTGAGTTGGAGATTGAGTTGCGGCGACCCCGCCGCTTTTTGCAGTGCCGCATACGCAAAGTTTTCCGCTGCCGTCCAGTCGCCACTGGCCTCAGCCTGTTGCATGGCGCTGCGCAGGCTCTGATCCGACACCTCCGGCCGTCGCAACAGCGTCACCAACAGTTGCCGCTGCGCCTGCGGCTGCCCGGCTGTGCCCATCGCCTCGGCCAGCGCCAGCAGTTGGCCGTCAGTCAGCGTCTGCTGATGCGCCATCAAATACGCTGACTGACTGTCGAATTCAGACGGATTATCCAGTTCCGCGCTCAAACGCAGCAAGGCAATGCGCGCATCAAGCTGATGTTCTCCCGGTTGCGCGGCCGCACGCCGATAATGCGACCAGGCCAGCACGGCCTTGCCGCGCTGCTCCTCATGACGCCCCAGCGCCAGCTCATACTCACCGCTCAAGGCGTTCAACGTCTGGCGCTGCTCTGGCGTAAGCGGCTGCCCCAATGCCTGTCGATGCCAGTCTGAAAAGGTCTGAAAATCGTCCAGCGCCAACCAGAGCCGAGCGATTTCCAACTGCCGGTAAAACGGCTGTGTGGCGACGGGCTCCAAGCCTTTAACAATCCGACGCGCGCGCTCAGGCTCACCGAGGTCGATCCAGCGGCCGGCCAGATTCAGCAGCACATCGGGCTGATCGGCAAAGTCCTGCTCCAACTGCCGCAATTGCTGACCGCGCTCGGCATCACTGAGCGTATCGCCACCCGCCAGCGCAAGGCTTCCGCGCCAACGCGCCAAATTGCGCTGCATGGCCGCACTTCGCTTGGCACTCGGTACGGCTTCCAGACGCGCCACCGCAGCATCGATGCGATTTTGGGAGGCCAGATACAAGGCGTAGGAGAATTGCATATCCGGGCTGCGATCATCGTCAGCCCACCGCGCCATCAGGCGGTCGGCGCGCTCCGGCTGCCCCAGTACGCGCAGGCGTGAGGCGATGTCATTGCGCAACCAGGGCGATGACGGCGCCAGCGCCAGTAAACGCTCGATGGCAGCAAGCTGATCATCAACGCGCTCTGCGGCAGCCAACTCGCGCTCCGCTCGGGCGAGTTGCCAATCCTGCCAAGGCTCCGCGACATTTTGTTGCTGAGCCGTGCTCAACTGACGGTAGTAGCGAACTGCCGCCGCGTCACCATCACGTGCTTCAATGACGGAAAACCGCCCCCACAGTGCCGCAGTATTGCCTGGGTCACGACGGAGAACATCATCGTAATAGCGCTCTGCACTGGCCCAGTCACCCTGACGCAGAGACAACTGTGCCAGTGCCAGCCGGGCCTCCTCGGCGTCCGGCTTTAAGGCCAGCGCCTGAAGCAGACTCTGTCTCGCCGCTTCGTAACGGCCGTCGTCCATTTCGGCCTCGCCGCGTCGCAGCGCCTGCCAATACCGGGTCGTCGTGATTAACGACTCCCAGCGGCTCACCTGATCCGGGTCCTTGTTGTAGCGGGCGGCCAGTTGAAAATAGTTGAGCGCCGGAGAGTGCTCTCCACGACGCAGGGCCAGCAAGCCGAGTCCGCCCAGTATTTCCGCATCTTGAGGTCGACCTTTCAGGGCATAGTTCAGGCGTTGTTGGGCCGCCGTATTCCGCTCCTGATCCAGCAAAGCCAAACCCTGAAGTTTTGCTCGGTAATACGGGTCTCGAAGGCGCTGGCGTTCAGCCTGCCAGTCGTCCTGCGCCAGTTCAAAGGCCTGCTGAAATTGCAGCGTGTCGGGGAAGCGCTCTGCCAGCAGGCGCTGATTCTCCACACGCCGGGCAGTAATCGGCTGGCGCTGCATGGCTGACGACCAGCGGTAGGCTGCCTGCAAGGCCATGGACGGGTTGTCCAGCAGCGCCCGCAGCATGGTTTGTCCACGCAGACTGGACACATTGACGGACATCAGCTGGTCGGCCAATGCATATTGCAGCGGGCCATTGTCCGGGTACTGACGATTCAGGCTTTCCAGGCGACGGATGACTTCCGGGCGCCGGCCATCCAACTGCGCCAGAACTCTCAGGTATTCAAGCTCAGTGGAGATCAGTGCGAAACCATTGGGAAACAACTCGGCATAATGCCGCAGCGCTTCGCGAGAGCGCCCTGCCAGCGCCATCACCCTCGCCTGCTGGAGCGCGCCGCGCTTGCGGGTTTGGGCAGTAATCAAATCATCGAGTTGCACGACCAGCGGCGATTCGCCCTCCTGACGCTGCAAATGTGCGAGTGCGGCCCGCGCAACATCCTCGCGGTTTTCGCGCAGCGCGAGCCAGATTTCATACACGGGCAGCAATGTCGATTCGGGCGCCAGCGCCCGGAAGCGCTTGAGACGGTTGGCCAGCAGATCTTCCCGCTCCAGCAATTCAGCTTCCAGCAACTGCGCCCGAAAGCGCGCTGTCAGGCCCTCGTCCAGGCGCTCCGCTTTCGGCGCCAGCTCTCGCTCCCCCAGCTCGATGGCATAGTCATTTTTCATTGTTGACGGCAGCGGCCGCAGCGTTTGCCAGATCAGCAAGGCCACAACAACCAGCAGGCTCCCCCACAGCAGCCGCCTCATGAACAGACTCCCGTTAGCTGACCCTGTGCGTCAAACCGGTAGCGCCCCTGCCACCAGCCGAGGCCAAACAGACTGAGAACCTGACTGTAATAGGCCTGTCTCCCCTTGCTCTCGCTCTGTGCCTGAACGACGTCCGCAGCAAATCGCGACGCGGCGAGTTCCTGCTCCGCCATTTTGAGCAGTGGCAGCATGGCCGCTTTAAACCCGAAGGGGCCCCGGCCCCGATACTCACCGGACACCGCATTCCAGCGTTCAGGCACCGCATTTTGTGCCAGCACAGCATCGATCATCGGTGTATAGCCTGCCAGCAGCGCATCGCGTCCCTCAGCGTCGGCATGCATCATGCCCAACCACAGGTAAACGCGAATCGCATCGTAACTCCCTTGGCTGCCGTGTTTGGGGTCGGGCAGAATTTGACCGTCACGCCAGCGCAGCCAGTCCGGAGCAAAGCCCTTGGGCGACGCGGCCAGCAACCACCGCTGACTGCTCGCTGCCATGGCGGGCCAAGCTGAGTGGGGGTAATTGTGCGCAAAAGACTGAAGCAATTGCGGGGGCACATAGCTGGGATTGAGCCGGTAGTCGCCATCCGCCAGAACAAAGCCTTCCGGCCCGGGCAACAGGAGACGGTCATGCTCGGCTACCACACGGCTCTCGTCGGCCACTATGCGTTTTGCCAGCCAGTAGGCTTTGCTGCGGTAGCGGTGTTCACGCCAAAGTCGTCCCGCCTCATTCAAGGCATACACCATCCACAGATCGGCATCCGATGCCGCATTTTGATCGAGCACCCGCCAGCCGCCGTCGGCATCTTGCCCCCACAGCCAGGCGGGCAAATGACGGCTGAGATCCCCGGCCGCCAAATGGGTCTCCGTCCAGTTCAGTAACTGATCAAACCGGGCGCGATCACCGGCTATCAGCGCAAAGAACAAACCATAGGCCTGACCTTCCGAGGTGGTGATCTGCCGGGGATCACTGCCATCTACGACACGCCCCTTGTCGATGTACTGCGCGGCAAAGGTCTCCCACTGCGGCCAGCGGCAATCGTCGGCTTGCGCTGACACCGCTCCGAGCAAAAAGACACCAAAGACGAGCAGTCGCCTCACGGCCCCTCCCGGTACAGGCGACGGCGCGCAACGCCACTGAGAATTCGCCACAGCACAACGGCCAGCATCAGGCAGATGACCGCGCTGATCAGCCCGAGGATGACGGGATGGCGGGAGAAGTGGAACCAGATCAGGTCCCATACCCGCAGCTTGCCCACAAAATACTTGTCGCCCACATTAAAGCTGGCTACCTGTTCGCCGCGCACGGTGACTACGGTGCCATACATAAAGGGCACCTTGCCGCTGTCGGCCAGACTGTCACGCAGATCGGCAAAGTCGCCGGGCGCCGAGGCCAAAAGGGATACCACGCTGCGGTCGCGATCAAACGGCGAGCGCATTCCCACCATGGCAGAGAACGGCCCATTTGCCCGCACCTGAACCTGAGACACGCTCTTCGCCAGATCGGGTCCCGAGCCCCCCTCTGGCGCAAACTCGATACGGCGGTTGGAGCGCGGCTGCAACAGGCTGCGATTGGCCTCTTTGATCAGTAGTGGCAACTCATCGTCGGCAATGTCATCCAGACTGGGGTTGGCGGCGATCAACAGCACGTCTTTGTCCTGCAACTGGCTCTTGTCCCAATCACTGAGCAGCGACACGCCCAGTGCGGGGTAGCCCGCGCTGGAACCCGCAAAACCCATCATTTGCAGATACGTTTCCACGACTTGTGCATTCTGCGGCTGCGGCAACAGCACCGCCGTCTCCGACAGGTCTGCCATGCGGGTAAACGGATAGGCGGCATTGCTGAAGGCGCGCAGATTGGGCATTTCTATGTAATGAGGAAAGCCGGTGAAATCCAGCGTCGAGTCCGCATCGACCACCGCATAGCGACGCGCCGGCGGGATGCTCTTGCACTCGCCATTGGCAATACCGGCAAAGTCGAACTCAAACAACAGCTGGTTGCGGCTGCCCACTTTAAATGCGGGAATACGCAGCAACTGGCTGTTACCCAGCAGGCTGTCGTCCAGCAACGGCACACGCAAACTGTTCAACTCGCCCGACACGCCACTGCGCGTCAAGTGATAAGCCTCCACAAACTGGCCGTTGACCAGCATGCTCAACTGCGAGCCATTGTCGTCTTCGATTGGCGGGGAATAGTGATATTGCAAATCCACCGGGATACCGCGGCTGCGCCAAGTGAAGAGGTCCGGCGGTAGCTGGAACGATAAGCTAACCGGCGCCGGAGTACGTCCCGACACCTGCAGTTGAGAGGGATCGTTGACCAACTCGCCGAAACGCACCGGCCGATCCGTCGGCAGCCAGTTGGGCGCATCATAGGGTTTGCGGGGTTTGAGTTGTTTGACGTTGCGGATTTCTGCCACTGAGCCCGACAGCAGCGCGCTGCCAATAGCCAACCCCTTCATGGCCTCAACAAGATCGGCATCGTCGCGCCCCTGTACTAACAGGTATTTCACTTCAGGACGGTCCGGCAGCGCCATCACTTCCAGCGTCGGCCCCTCTACCGGCGGATAATCCTGCAGCGCTTCAGGCCGCTGACTATTGGTCATCAGCACCAGCGCATGCTGCTCCGGCAGTGTATCCGTTACCGGAAAACTCGCGCCTCGCCAGGCTGCCTGGGCACCAAACCACGAGGCACCAATACCCGCCGCCCGCAGACGTTCCAGACTGTTTTCGCCGCTCATGACAACGGGCAGTTCCAACGGACGATAGTCGTTGCCATCGAAAAACGGCGCGGGCAGCAGTGCCAAATCATTCGCCAGCGGCAGTGCCCGGCTGAACAGTCGCAACTCTGTGGACGCCCCCAGCTCACTCCAGATACTGACGTCGTCCGGGCTCCAGCAGTCCTTGTCCAGATGACCGATCAGCTCTACGCGCAGTTGGTTGAAGTCAGATAGATAACGCGGTTGCAGGGGAATCACCGTGTTGCGTTGCAGGCGCGACTCGTCGTCGATAGCCGTCACCCCCATCAATTCGCCATTCAGGTAAACCTTCAGGTGTGACAGTTTGGCCATCAACGCCGGTGACGCAGAATAGTTCAGATGCAACTCAGCGGCCTCGACCAGCTCGTCAAGGCGCGACCCGAAATTCAGCGAGACGCTGCTTTCGCTGCCTCGCAATTTAGCACTGCGTCCATAGCCCAGGTCCTGAAGGCTGTAGCGACTTTCCTCCAGAGGAGGCTGCTCAACATCCACGCCCTGTGCCTGAGCCGGGGAAAAACCGCTCAGCACCAGCAGGGCTGCCAGCGTTTGTAATGGCCGCAAATAAGCGCTTTGGCGTTTCGTCGTCATCCATCTGTCCTTATCGACACAGGCTGGGGGCGCAGACTGACCACCCAGTGAATCATTGAGAGTAATGCATCTAACATGCGGGGAATCGGCTGAGGGGCTGCACGCAGCAGACGGCGATAACCCATCAGGCTCACGTCCATCACGGCACGCATGCTCTCTAACGGTCGGTCAGAACGCATGCTGCGCTTCCAGCGCACCCAGTTATCGGCGCGAGCAAAGGTGCACTGCACGTAATTGATCATGCTGGCGGGCGAACGGTCTCGCAGTTGCAGCCCCAAGGTCTCTCGCCCTTTGTAAACCACCGAAACGGGAAAACTGTATTCGCGCCCAGCGCGATCCAGAACCACGGTGGCGTGGTGACCAATGCCCTCGCAGGCACGGGGAGAAAGTTGCACCCGCAATCCGCTGAGAGAGAAATCCCGCAACCGCGCCTGCAGCACATGGCCATCTTCCAGACGCAGACTGATTGGCAGGGACAGCTCCACGCGATGATCTCGACGCTGCTGCTTGGCCTCAGCGGCAACCGCAACAGCGCCGCCGAGAATCAGCAAATTGTAAAAAGTCCAAGATAGATTGAGCAGCACCGCGCCGGTTTCCTCACCGGCACCACGGAGCAGCCAGCCGATGCCCACCGCCAATCCGATCACATTGGCGACAACCAGCAGTATGTAGGGCCGGGACATCACCCAATCAAAATACTTTTCATAAATCAGCCCGCCTTTGGCCGTGACATTAAAACTGCCCTTATTCGGCGCAAACAGCGCCACTGCTGTCGGCCGGGCGATATACCAGGACAATACCGTTTCGTAGACCTCACCCCAGAACGAGTGCCGGTATCGCCCTTGAATGCGCGCGTTCACCACCGAGGCATACACCATGTGTGGCAGCACATACAGGAACAGCATGGCCGCGGGTGCATAGATGATGTAAGTATGCAGCAATAGAAATGCCAGCGGCGCCACCAGAAAAATCAGGCGCGGAATTCCCGACAGGAAGTGCAGCATGGCATTGAAATAGCACAGCCGCTGCGGCCACTGCAGGCCCTTGCCCTTCAGCGGATTGTCGATACGCAGAATCTGGCTCATACCGCGCGCCCAGCGAATGCGCTGGCCGATATGGGCCGACAAGGTTTCGGTAGCCAGCCCCGCTGCGACCGGTGCGCGCACATACGAGGAACGGTAGCCACGCCGATGCAAGCGCAACGAGGTGTGGGCATCTTCGGTCACCGTCTCGACGGCGATACCGCCGATTTCATCCAAGGGTGCGCGACGGATAATCGCGCAGGAACCACAGAAAAAGGTGCCATTCCAGAGGTCGTTCCCGTTCTGAATCAGACCGTAAAACAGTCCGCCCTCATTGGGGACCTTGCGGAAATTACTCAGGTTACGCTCGAAGGGATCGGGCGAAAAAAAGTGGTGCGGCGTCTGCACCAGCGCCAGCTTTGAATCCTGCAGAAAGCCGCCCATCGCCACCTGCAGAAACGCTCGAGTGGGAATGTGGTCGCAATCAAAAATAGCCACAAACTCGCCGTCTATCTGCTTGAGGGCGTGATTGATATTCCCCGCCTTGGCATGACGGTTGTCAGTACGGGTTATATATTTCACCCCGACGTCACTGGCGAACGCCCGAAAGCTCTCGCGGCGACCATCGTCCAGAATGTAAATATTCAATTTGTCCGCCGGCCAATCCAACCCCAGACAGGCGTAAATGGTTGCCCGAACAACATCCAACTCTTCGTTGTAGGTCGGCACCAGAATATCAACCGTGGGCCACTTCTGGCGGTCCTCAGGCAAGGCGGCCAGCGGACGGTTAAGTGGCCAGATATTCTGAAAATACCCCAGCACCAGTACCACCCAGGCATACAGTTCAGCCAACAGCAGTAGAATACCCAGCGCCAAACCCAGGGGGTCATCGAAATTAAGCGTATTGGTGCAACGCCACCAGATGTAGCGACAGGACGCCAGCAGCGACAGCACAATCATCAGCATGCGGGGAAAGCGTCCCGGCAGACGATTACAGATCAACAAAACGACAAACAGCGACGCGCCCAGTGCAAATTGTCCGGCCAGTTCCAGAGGCACGGTAATACAGAGCAGCGCAAGACAAACGATCAGCAGCGCCTTTAGTCCCTTGGACCGGCCACTGCCGGGCTTTTGCCACGGCGGAACATCCAGCCCCCTGCGCGCCAACTCCTCACTGAATTGCGCGCGATAGGCCGCAATCGCACGCAAGGACAGCCGCCTCATGTTTAAACGCAGCCAGCGCCTCAGCCGGGAAATAGCTCCCCATAGATCGATGTAACCGGGCGCAGCCTGCCGACGAACAAACAGCAACCACCCCACCTGAACCAATGCACGGAGAGGGTCACTCCAGCGCGGCTGTAACAAATCCACTTGCGGAAAAAGGTAACGCGGCAACTGCCAGCTCGGCAGTCCGCCGATGCGATTTTGCAAAAACAGCGCCGACAGCCATAACCAGCTCCACAGCAGGAGCTTGCCCGCCGCGCTGGGTCGACGTCCCGCGCAGTAGGCCTCGTACCGCTCTCGCAACAAGCCTCTCAAACTCACGCTGGGCGCCCTCGCGCCACCGTCAGATAAAATCGCGCCAATGCCTGAAAATCCTTCGTCGCCTGACTGTCTACGGCGGTTTCCAATACGGTGGCGAACAGCGCCTGCGCTTCGGCTACAGCGAGGTCTTCGTGTATGCCGTTGGGCGTCAACGCGGTCGCAAAATCCTGTTTAAGCAGACCGGCAATATCCTGCTCCAGAGGAATATGAGGAGACAGGCGATTGATCAGTAGATGGCTTTTGCTGTCCAGGCTGTCGCCCAACCACGACTCTCCATAGCGCTTCAACATGGCGTAGGCGCCAGCAGATGGCGTTGTCACCCACAGGCGGTTGCTGACTTGGGCCACCTCTGCAAACTGAAACGCAGCCGGACCATCAATCAATACGCAGTCGTAGGCCATATCGCGCAGCGCCGCGAGCATCACCTCGAGTCGTTCAACAATAGCGCTGGCATCTAAGTGGTATTCACGCACTTCCGCCGCCGACAACTCGCCAAAGGGCAGAACTGTCACGCCGTGGTGCGCGGCATAGGCCGCCTCTTGCCAGGGCTTACCGTCAACGCTGGCGCGCGCCCAGCCAGCCTTTTCATCATGACGAATCGCAAAGCTGTAGCGGAGTACATTTGCCGGATTGAGATCCAGTACCAGGCAGCGCATACCCTGCAGCTGCATCGCCGCGGCCAGATTCGCGGTCACGGACGTTACCCCCGCTCCGCCACAGACTCCGGTAATCAGCAGGGTATACAAGGCACTGCCCCCAAGCGATCAGATAACATGTGGAAGTCCTGCACAGTCACTTAACCTGCTTCCGAGGAATTGGCAGCGCCATCGATGTCCGCCAGCAGCGGCCAGCGGGCCAGAACGTCATCCCGTTCGGAAATGCGGCGACTCTCAAAATAGGCGAAGTCATCACCGGCATCCAGCGCGCGAACCACGCGCTGAATATCGCGACTGATCGCCGGCTTTGCGTTCGCGCTTTCGGCAATAGCGTCCTGCTGATTGGGTGGTGACGGCGTTTGCGAAGTCATGCGTCCAATTCTCCTGAAACCGCACCCTTTTCCCCGACATACTGCACATTGAAGTGAGGAATATTCACTAGGAAAAAAGGGGCTTAGCGGGTATTGCTACTACAATGCCATAAAAGTGTGATGCTAGTCATTGATATAACGCATGGGCTATAGTTGACGCCAGTTTACGCGAAACCGTTTCTCTCCAGCCATATCGTCACGGAGCCAATGCGCTGATGCCGACAGCCCCGCCGCAGGAAATCTTACAACGCACCCTGTTGCAGCCTGGCCTCTATTGCGTGCTGGCAAACGAGCGTAAAGATTTTATCGGCACGCTGAATCTGGTTAAAGACAGCCATCACTGTCTGGTCTTTCAGGAAAAGCAGGCCGAGGTGTTTGGCGACCTCTCCGAGGGGGAGTCCGAGCGACTCGACACCCTGTGCAACAGCCGACGACTTGGCAGTTTTTTTGGCGATCGCTCCGCCTTTGAACCGGCCCTGCAGCTACGTAGCCTGTTGCGCGACTGCCGGCGCCTGAAACTGCCAAAAGCATCAGGACTGTGCCTGGTGATCAATGAAACCAGTCTTGGGCACAGTGGTCCTGCCCGGCTGGGGGACATACTCGCGGCATGGCGCCGCTTTTGTGATCAGCGACAATTGCGCCTGCTGCTGCTGATACATGGCTCCTGTCATACCCTGCGTCCCATGTTGCGTTTGCACAGCCGCGTGCTGTCCGGACTTGCCAGTCAAACCCCTGTGGGCGACTACCAATACTCACTGCTGGTGGAACACTGGCAACTCCCCGACGCACTGTTCACCCGTCAGGAATTGTTTCTTGAGCTGGACAAGCACTTTCAAGCCAGACAACTCAGTCGACTGCACCCTCCCCGGCAGCACCTCGAGGCCATGCCCGCCGATGTGGACGTCATTTATACGCTCAAGGGCCTGGGCGAAGAACTGCACAGCCGGGTGGAAACACTTGCGGAATATGGCAGCAACAGCGAACTGGCCGCGCATCTCAACGAGGCGGTCGCAGCAACGGTGGTATTCGGTCTGCGCAGTGCCGGGGAGATCGATGCCCTTGCTGCAATCGTCTACCAACTGCGTTGCGCCCGGGGGGAGCAGCTGAAAATCGTCATCAGAGAGACCCGGCGCTGTCTTCGCTCCGCTGACGAAGGTTACCTGCTGCGCGCGGGCTGCAATCTGCTGATTCCCCACACCTTGCGGGGGCACAATCTGCGCAGCATGATCAGCGCCGTACAGGGACAGGTTTTTCGTCGGCCACTCCCTCCCAGCATGGCCCAGCTTATGGAGAGCCGGCCGGATGCTCAGCACCAGGGCTATGCCGAGCCCAGCACCTTCTCACGTATTGCACGGCGCGCCTTTGACAGCAGCCACTTCAGCGAGCTGCAACACCTGATTGTCGAATTGGAACCGCTCCCCGATCTAGGACTTCAGCAAGCTCTGGGCCTGTGTCGCCTGAGACGGGGCGGCGACCTCCTCACCGTTGCCAACGGCCGTATTCTGCTGTTTTTCTACGCCTGCAACCCCGATGACGTGGATATCGCATTGCGTAACAGCATGGACTTACCGGTCAACGACATCTTTGCCCGACGGCAACTCCATTACGATGCCGCCACGGTGGATGAATTGCTTATTCGCTTGGAGACCACAAAGCCGGAGATCGACAGCCACTACATGGAAACGCTGAACCACAGAATGGCCGCCGCCAGCCCACAACAAAGTATGCCGCGAAGCAACATCCATTTTGCGCAGCGAATCACGCTGAACCGCGGACCGGAGCACTCGGCATGAATCTGGAAGACTTCCTGATTACGCTTGGCGGCGGCTTGCTGGCAGGCGCCTTGGCCGGCTACTTTTTTCGAGAGCTGTTAAGCCGCGGACAACACTGGCTGCTAAGCCGCCTCAAGCCACGATCTCTGAAGCCCTACAAACCCCGTCGTGGCGCGTTACCGGCGCAGGAGTCCCAGTCAAAATGATGGAACGCACCCAAGCCACCGACATCAGTAACGTTAAGTTGCCGGAACTTGCTGCCTGGAATCTCTATTTTCTTGCCAAACTCGGCTTCCACTTTACCGGCAGACTGGATTTCCTGCCGCTGGAGAATCTGGCACTGGCGTTATTTCTTGTCCTGCCGATGTCTGCGCCACTACTCAGGATCGCCAAGCACAGCATTGGCATTGTTGCCGCTGTTTATCTCCTGCAACTTGAGAGCAATTTGCCCCCCATCTCTCGCCTGTTCGCACAACTGGATCAACTGCTGACATTCGATGCAGGCTATCTGTTCGAACTGACCCTGCGGCTGATTCCCCAGGACACTCTGCTGCCATTAGCGGTAGGGCTGGCGATCTACCTCTTTGTGAGTCGCTTCCTGCGGATAAGCTCCTTCGTACTGCTCACCCTGCTCGGGATTACGATCGCCAATATCACGCCCACCGAGGTCGATATTCCGCGCCCCGTTGCAGCAACCTCGCAGATGCCGAGGTCCGCCATCCCCGAATCGACCTCGCTGAGTGGCGATGCCTCACTCAACGCCTACCTGGAAAATTTCTTCAGCAAGGAACAGCAACGTCGCGTTGCCCTTCCTGCAGTGGATCCCGAGCAAGCGGCCTTCGATATCATTTTTCTCAGTGTTTGTTCACTGGGTTGGGACGATCTGGAAGCGGTGAATCAACAACGCCATCCGCTGCTGCAGCGCTTCGATATGGTGTTCGAACAATTTAACTCTGCCACCTCTTACAGCGGCCCGGCCGTTTTGAGACTCAGCCACGCCAGCTGTGGCCAGCTTCCCCATAGTGACCTCTATCAGGAAAGCCCTGCCGAATGTCAGCTGTTTTCCCAGTTGTCGGAACGCGGCTACGAGCATGCGCTGCTGATGAACCACGACGGGCGGTTCGACAGCTTTCTCGAGCGCACCCGCCGATACGGCCATATTCAGTCTGAACTTCTCCCTCACACCGGTGCGCCTCAAAGCCAGAAAGCCTTCAATGGCGACCCGATATACCGGGATCGGGATGTGCTGACCCAGTGGTGGCAACAGCGACAGCTTAGTGGCAGCGAGCGGACCATGGCGCTGTACAACACCATCAGTTTGCACGATGGCAACCGGCTGCTGAGCGACAGCTCACTGCGCGATGAAGCCAGCTACCGTCGGCGCCTGAATATTCTGTTTGAGGATATCGGCGCCTTTATCGATCAGTTGGAAAAGAGCGGCCGCAACGTTGTTGTCGTGATGATTCCTGAGCACGGCGCCGCCCTGCGCGGTGACGCCATGCAAATTTCAGGTATGCGGGAAATCCCCAGTCCTGCTCTGACTCGCGTTCCCACTGCGGTGAAGTTAATCGGACCGGATACCCGGCGCGAGGGCGACACGGTGTATACCGATAAGCCTGTCAGTTTCCTGGCCTTAGCCAGCATCCTCGCCCGAGTTTTTGATGAGCAGTTATTCTCACAAGCCAGTTTCGCCCCCGGCGATTGGCTGTCCGGCATGCCGGAAACCGAGCGGGTATCCCAGAATGAAGGCAGCACCGTCATACAGGTGAAAGGCCAAACCTATTTATCGCTGGATGAGAAAACCTGGAGCGAGTACTGAATCGGTACTCGCTCGCTAACTGAATAACATCGCATTTCTTTCGCTGATTTGGCGGTTCAATGTCCAGTAATCGTAGATCACGCCGAGCAGGAAAAAGCCGCCCGTAAACAGATAAATTACCCCCGTAACCCACTTGCCCATATAAAAACGGTGCAGGCCGAATACCCCTAAAAACGTCAGCAGCACCCAGGCGACCGTGTAACTGGTCGCTCCTGAGCGATAGCGAAAGTCCGCATCGCGCTCCATCATCGGCATCAGGAACAGGTCGACAATCCAACCGATGAGGAACAGCCCAAGGGTAAAGAAATACAGGGTCCCACTGATGGGGCGCCCCAGATAAAAGCGGTGCGCCCCCATAAAGCCGAACAACCACAGCACGTAGGCAACCGCCAGACTGTGCGTGTCATCAACACGGGCGGGGCTGTTATGGGCGCTGGACATGATCAGGCTCCTCTTTCTCAGGGGGTTGGTAGCAATTGAAAAATGATGGATACCGCTGGATCGCCCGGCTGACTGGACGGCTCAACACAACGTTCAATCAACAGACCGGATTCACAGAATAGCTCGCTCCAGGCAGACAGTGGGCGAAAGAACCACGGTGCCGCTGATTTGAACTGCTTTTGCAGTGCGGGTTCCAGTCCCTGCCAACTTCCCGCCTGCCAGGCAGACTGATAGCGCTCGGGACGACTGAATACCGGATGTAAGGTTTGCACCAGAACGCGCCCGCCGGGGGCGAGCCGTCCCACCAGCGCCGCCAGCAGCGATTGCAGCGACTCGCCTAATAACGAGAAGTTACAGACGATAACATCGTAATCTGGCGATGCGGGGCGACGAGCCAATGCCTCGTAGCTCACACACTCACATTGCGCGCCTCGACGCCGGGCTGCGTCGATCAGCTCCGGCACCACGTCCACGCCCTCAGCAGAAATGCCCTGCTCTGCCAGTGCTTGCAATAACCAGCCCTCACCACAACCAATATCCAACACGCGGCGGGGCCGCAGTCGGCAAATCGCATCAATAATGGCCTGATTGGTGATCGCTTCGCGGCTTTTGATCGCCCCGCTCGCCAAGGCCGCACACCAGGGTTCAGCGTTCTCTTGCCACGCCTCAATAATGGCCTGCTCAGAAAATTCCGACACGGCGCTCTCCTCCACAGTCATGCCCCAGTATACCGACGTAGCGGTTTGGCCGCTTGCTCAGTACCATAACAAGCTCAACCCTGCGATGAACGAGTCCATGCCTATCCTCACCTTCAAAGGCCAGACCTATAGCTGCGAGCCGGGCGAAACCGTGCTCGGCTGCCTGCTTCGCCACCAGCAAGCCATTCCGCATGGCTGCCTGGCCGGGGTATGCCAGAGCTGTTGCCTGCAAAGTCACCGGGTCCCAACAGACAGGCTTGTCGAAGCCCAACAAGGACTGAGTGAAGCGCAATGTCACAACGGCGAGTTTCTCGCCTGTCAGTTACCGGCAGACCACTCGCTGGAGGTCAGCCTGCCCGCTCAAAAGCCCTGGCACACAGCAACACTTGCTCGCTCAGAGCAACTCAGCGACACCGTCTGGCGGCTTGAGTTTGACAGCAGCCTGCGCTGGCAACCGGGACAATATTTCAGCCTGTCATTGAATGGCATCGACACGCGCTGCTACTCGGCAGCACTGCCCGCCAGCCAAGGCCCATTGGTTTTTCATATCCAGCGCCACCCTGAGGGCAGACTCAGTGACGCCCTTTGCCGATTGAGCGCAGGTGATACGCTGCAGCTTCAGGGGCCATTCGGCGACTTCCGGCTGCGCGAGGACAGCACACCGCGACGCCTGTTGCTGATCGGCAGCGGCACGGGCCTCGCACCGCTGCTGGCCATCGCCGGCGCAGCGACCGAGGACGATCAGTACGACAATATCGTGCTGCTGCGCTGCGCTCGCGGCAACACCGGCCTGTATGAGTCACCGGAACTATCCAGGCTCATCAATAAAGGCATTCATGTTGAAACGGCGCTGTGGGACGACAACGATAGCCTTGAATCCACCCTGCGAGCACTGGCACCACTGCGCGGCGACCATGTCTATCTCAGCGGCAGTGCGCGTTTTGTTCAGCAGTTTGAACGACGTTGCTTTATGCACGGCGCGTCGCGCAGCGATATCCACAAGGAAATGTTTCTGGACTTCAGTCAGACAAAGGCTTAAGCACTTGAGCGGGCCCAGCCCTCTGATATGAGCGAGAAAAAATAACCATAAAAAAAGGGCCGGCAATGCCGACCCTTGATCGCTAAAACGCTGTCGCTCAGACGAAGGTCTGTCCCTGCTCGGCACGCTGTGCCAGCAATGCCGGTACCGCAAAGACCTCACCGTAGCGCGCTTCCAGTTCACGGGCACGCTCAACAAAGGCTTTCAGGCCGTAGGCATTGATCGCCTGGAATGCACCGCCGGTCTGTGCCGGGAAGCCAATGCCCATGATCGAGCCAATATTGCCATCGCCGACGATTTCAATAACGCCCTCTTCCATGGCGCGAACCGCTTCCAGACACTGGCTGAATACCAGACGGTCCTTGATATCCTGATACGGAATTTCGGTATAGCCATTCGGCGCAAAGGCTTCTTTCAGGCCGGGCCAAATGTGCTTCTGACCACCCTGCGGGTACTCGTAGTAACCACCACCGTGGATCTTACCGCGACGCCCGAATTCATTAACCATGCGATCCAGTACCCGAGACGCCGCATTGGCCGCGACCGGTTTGCCCTGCGCTTCCGCATCGGCTTTGGCCTGTTGACCGTTTTTATAAGCCGTTTCCTGACTGATCTCATCAATGGCCGCCAAGGGACCAACCGGAGAACCGTTATCGCGGGCTGCCGACTCGATCAGTACGGGGTTAATGCCTTCTTCCAGCATCGCCGCACCCTGAGTCACCGTTTGCGCAATCACACGAGTAGTGAAGAAGCCGGGCGCATCATTAACCACAATCGGGGTTTTACCCAGCTGCTGGGCCAGATCAAAGGCTTTAGCCAGCGATTCATCGCTGGTTTTTTCACCGCGGATAATTTCCACCAGCGGCATTTTCTCGGCAGGCGAGAAGAAGTGCATGCCAATAAAGTTATCCGCGCGACTGCTTGCCACAGCCAGTTCGGTAATCGGCAGTGCCGACGTATTCGATGCAAACACGGCTGAGTCATCCAGCACCGCTTCTGCCTCCTGAGTCACCGCCGCTTTGATCTTGCGATCCTCGAAAACCGCTTCAATCACCAGTTCACAGCCCGCCAGATCGGCGTAATCGGCAGTGGCTTTGATACGACCGAGGTATTCCGCCTTCTGCTCCTCACTCATTTTTCCCTTGCTGATGCCCTTATCGTAAAAGGCTTCGGCATAGGCTTTCCCGCGATCGGCGTTTTCCTGGCTGATGTCTTTCAACACCACTTCGATACCCTTCTGAGCAGCCGTGGTGGCAATGCCTGCGCCCATCTGACCTGCGCCAAGAATACCCAACTTGCGGCACTGGAATTTCTCCGGGCCCTGGGGGCGGCTGGCGCCGCGGTTGAGCGCTTCCATCTGCACGAAGAAGGTGGTCATCATATTGCGCGCGACCTGATCCAGCAGCAGGCTGAGGAAATAGCGGCCTTCGATTTTTTGTGCGGTGTCGAAGTCGACACGCGCCGCATCGACCACACAGGCAAAAATCGCGTTCTGCGCAGGCATCAGGTTCTTGGTCTGGACCATGACATTGGCCGGGCCAAAGAAGGTCAAGCCCTGGTTGGCGGCATCCTCTGGACCACCGCCGGGCATTTGATAACCCTCGCTGTCCCAAGGCTGCTTCACACCGCCTTCTTTGTTGGTATTTTCCTTAATCCAGGCCTTGGCCTGGGCATGCATATCAGCCTCGTCCTCTGCCAGCGCGTTCAGCAGCCCTTTCTTCAAGGCCTGATCCGCTTTCAGACGGCGCCCTTGGCTGATCAAGCCGATGGCTTCCTGCATTCCCAACAGATAGGTCATGCGCACTACACCGCCCGCGCCGGGCATCAGGCCGATCATGGCCTCCGGCAGGCCCATTTGAATGCCTTTCACCGCCACGCGGTAGTGGCAGGCCAGAGCAATTTCAAAACCGCCGCCCAGCGCCGGGCCGTTCATTCCGACCGCAACCGGCACGCCCAGTGTCTCCAGAATACGCAGCGGCGCTTTGGTCGCCATCACGCCTTCGTACATGCGGGCTTTTTCTTCTGCCGGAGGGTTCAGATCCATTTCCAGCATTTCTTTAATATCGCCACCAGCAAAAAACTGGTTTGGCTTGCCACTGCGAAGGTAGATACCGGTAACGCCGCCCTCGGCCACCATCGCCTGCAGCTCGGCCACCGCCGCGCGCATGGCCTCATCGTATTCCTGACCCATGGTATTTACGGTTTTGCCGGGCTGGTCAAAAATCAGCTCGACGATGCCATCAGCGTCTTTTTCTAAACGAATATATCCCATTGTTCTGTACTCTCTTTGTGGCTGACAGCCGCGCCGCCAGCCCTTGTTCAGTTCAGTGCTTGCTTACACGCGCTCGATGATGGTGGCGATACCGATGCCGCCGCCGGCACACAGGGTGACCAGCCCGCGCTGCAGATCGCGACGCTCCAGCTCATCCAAAACCGTGCCGAGAATCATCGCGCCTGTGGCACCGATGGGATGCCCCATGGCGATGGCGCCGCCGTTGACGTTCAGCTTGTCATCGGGAATTGATAGACGGCGCTGATAGCGCAGCACTACCGAGGCAAAGGCTTCGTTGAGTTCGAACAGATCAATATCGTCCAGCGTCATGCCGGCCTTTTTCAGGGCTTTCTGGGTGGCGGGTACCGGACCATCGAGCATGATCGTCGGCTCGCTGCCGACCAGCGCACAGCTCACAATACGGGCGCGGGGTTTGAGGCCCTGAGCCTTGCCAGCGGACTCATTGCCGATCAGCACCAGCCCGGCACCATCGACGATGCCGGAGGAGTTACCGGGAGTGTGCACGCAGTTGATATTTTCCAGATCCGGGTATCTCAACTTGGCAACGCCGCCGTGGCCGAAATCGTTAAACATCTGGAAGGCGGGTTTCAGTTTTGCCAGCCCCTCGGCGCTGGTATCCGCACGGATAAATTCATCGTGATCCAGAATGGCCACACCATTCATGTCGCAAACCGGCACCAGTGATTTGAAATAGCCGTTGTCGCGGGCATGTGCGGCGCGTTGCTGAGAGCGCAGCGCGTAGGCGTCCACTTCTTCGCGAGTGATACCATCTTGCGTAGCAATAATATCAGCGCCCAAACCCTGAGAAATGAAGTAGGACTTCATCGCCACCCAAGGGTCGCCGGTCGCGCCACCACTGGCGCCAATTCCCAGACGGGACATGGACTCCACACCCCCTGCGGCGACCATGTCTTCAAAACCCGCGGCCACTTTGGCGGCGGCCATATTTACGGCGTCCAGACCACCGGCACAGAAACGATGAAGCTGTGCGCCGGTAGTGATGTCATCCCAGCTTGAGTAGACCAGTGCAGCTTTGGCGATGTTCTGACCCTGCTCTTTGACCGGCTCGCCGCAAGCCAGAATCAGATCTTCTACCTGGGTAGTGTCCAGGTCCAGGCGCTCTTTCATCGCCTCGAGAAGATTGGTCACCAGATCGATGGGTTTAACTTCATAGAGCGAACCACCCTGTTTACCCTTTCCACGGGGGGTGCGAATCGCATCGTAAATAAACGCGTCTGCCATGCTGTGTCCTGCCAATTAATGGGGTTGCTTCAAATTGGCAAAGCATGGCGCCTGAGCAGTTGTTCCGGCAATAACATATCCGGTCAACCCACTGACATATCTGTTATTTCGTTTTGTGTGTCAACGACTTAGCAAGAGGCGCGATTAATCGGTCTCGCGCTCACGCAGGCGGAATTCACCGGGCGTCATCCCCGTCCACTTTTTGAAGCAGCGGTGAAACGCGGAAGGGTCGGTAAAGCCCATCAGAGCGGCGACTGCATTGATCGACAGCTCGGAGCTGCTGAGGTACGCCATTGCGGCGTCGCGGCGGCATTCGTCCTTGAGTTGCTGGAAGGTCGTCCCCTCCTTTTTCAGCCGTCGACGCAGAGTGGGCGCCGACATATTCAGCGCCTCGGTAATGCGCTCGAAACTCGGGAAACCCTGACTGAAATCCTGACCGATCATGGCCCGCACCCGCGCCACAAGGCTGCTGTCATCGCGTCCGTTGTTGAGCACCATCAGCGGATAAGGCGCATTTTTGAGGAAGTCTTTCAGCGTGCGCTCATTCTGGACAAGCGGAAAATTGAGGTAGCGCGTGTCAAAGACAAACTCGTCACGCAGTTGACCGTAGTAGACGGGGCATTCAAACATCTGCTGGTAACGGGCCACTCGGCGACGTTCTTTCGGAGCCTGACCGGCGAATCGCACCTCTTTCAATTCGATATTACTGCCCACCAGCCAGCAGAAAAAGCGGTGCCAGATCGACAGACCGTAGAGATCAGAGGCATCCACATGATCGCCCGCGAAGCCTTTTTTAATGCTGCCATATCCCACAATGGCGCTATCGACACGCGTATCCAGATGAATATGGGTGTCGGCGTCATAGAAAGTGCGGAAAAATTCACAGGCGCGACTGATCGCCTTGCCCAGGTTTTCGCAACCCAGCAGGCAGTAACACATCATTCGGAAGGCGCCGGGGGTGACCTCGTGTCCCAGCATCAGACCAAATGCCTCATCCTGTATCAGGCTCATCACCTGCTGATACAGACGGGTGTACTGCATCGCCGTCACATGAGCCTGATAGCCCTGACTGCGGCTGTCGGCGGGGTTAAAGGGGATTTGCGCGGCACGAAGGAGTTTATCCTGATCGTAACCACGTTCGATTGCCAGGTTCATCAGCGAGCGGGCAAAGCGGCTTGGAACAGCTTCGAGGTCCATATATGTCGCCGTGGTCTCCGATCACATCACACATTCGAGCCGGAATCTTAACACTCCTGCGCTCAGTCTGCTAAGTTGCGTAAAGAAGCCTCAGCGAGTAGAAAAGAACTCGGCAGGCGCGGGGATGCATGTGGCAAAAAACATGGCAGATGAACACTACGATTTATTTTTGACCGGGCAGTTGGCGGTGGGCGCCGACCGCGAGCGCGCGGTTAAACAACTGGCCGCCCTGTTTAAACGTCCCCCCGAGCAGATGGCAAAACTGCTGCAGGGGAGAACCAGTCGCATCCGCAAAAACCTCGATGTCGAGCAGCTGCAGCGCTTACAGCGCGGCTTCGACAAGCTCGGCATTCTCACTGAATCCCGACCGTCCTCCACCACAAGCCCGCAAAAACAGGCGATTGAGCAACACGCCGAGGCGGGCGAACAGGCGCTCAGCCTGAGCCCCGTCGGCAGCCCGGTATTGAGAGAGCAGGAACGACGGAGAATTGATCCCGTGAACGTCGATATCAGCGGCCTGCGACTGGATGCATTGGGCGCCCCCCTCCAGTCGCCGTCCAAGCCGGCGGCTCACAGCCCAGACACCAGCCACCTGCAGATCGCCCCGCAAGACGACGGCACGCCATTGAGCCCGTCTCGCGCCGCGCCTAAGCTGGACCTGGACGAGCTCTGCGGTCACCTCAGCCTGGCTGAGCGTCCCGCATCCTGATCAGGCCTTGGCCTGCGCAGCATCCCGAGGCAAACGAATCACCACGCGCAAGCCGGGGTGATTATCTTCGAGAGAAATACTGCCATCGTGAAGGCGAACAACCGCCTGTACCAGACTCAATCCCAAGCCATTGCCGGGGTGACAACCGCGGCTGCTTTCCACCCTAAAAAAGCGCTGGAATACTTTTTCGCGATCCGCTTCTGGAACCCCCATTCCCGTGTCGGCCACGTAGATACGGTAAGCGTCCGGCTCGATGGAGACGCCAACCATGACCTCTCCCCCTTCCGGGGTGTATTTGATCGCGTTATCCACCAGGTTCGCCACCGCCTGAAACAGCAGGTTCCGATCGCCGATGACCTTACCCACACGAGCCAGCGCCGTTTTGAAGTGCTGTTCCTTGTCACTGGCAAGCGGCTCATACAATTCGATCACGTCCGAAACCACGGTACAGAGATCGACCTCGGCGAATCCTGAGCGTCGGTTGCCGGACTCCACCTGAGCAATGCGCAACAAAGCACTGAAAGTGCCCAACAGGCCGTCAGCCTCGTCGATCAGCGCTTCCACCTGTTCACGGGTGGCCGAATCATCACAGTTGTCATGAAGATCACTGAGCTTGTTTCGCAATCGCGTCAGCGGGGTACGCAAGTCGTGGGCGATGTTATCCGAGACCTGCCTCACCCCGGTCATCAACACCTCGATCCTGTCCAACATCTGGTTAACGTTTTCCGACAGTCGCCGGAAGTCGCCGCTGCTGTGACTGACTTCAATCCGCTCGGAAAAATCACCCGACATGATGCGCCGCAGTGAGGTGTTGATCCCCTCTATTCGACGCATACTCAAGGCGGCAGTAATCGCACCGCCGATAGTGCCCAGAACAATCGTCGCCACCATCGAGCGGGTCAGCGCACCGGCCACCAGCTTGGTGCTATTGAGGACATCGGCATAGTGCCGGGCAACCAGAATATGTTCGCCGCTGGGCAGTTGCATGGAACGGGCGATAAATTCGTTGCCCACCGGATCGACAATACTGCCGGCCAAGGATTCGAAGTCAAAACCCAGCCAGCCGTTGCGATATTCCTTGGTACTCGGCCACTCGTGAAGATTGCCCGCGATCTTGTTGTAGCTGTCATCGCCGACAAAGTAGAAAAAACGTATCAACCGCGACGGTCCGCTGTGTTCTTCCACGAAGGCATCCACTGCGGCAACACCACCGTCTTCATAGGCCTCGCTCAAATCCTGCAGCTCGGCCTTTACCGAACGGTGTACTTCACTGAAAAAATCGTAGGCAATAACGGCGTAAATCAGCGCCAGTACCATAAACACCGCCACGCTGAGCCAGGCGACGTAGCTGACCAGGAAGCGGAACGTGAAACTGGTGAAAATTCTACTCAGAATCATCCAACATATACCCGGCACCGCGAACGGTATTCAGAAGCTGACGATCAAAGCCCTTGTCGATTTTCTGACGCAGGCGACTGATATGCACATCGATCACATTGGTCTGCGGATCAAAGTGATAGTCCCACACGTTTTCAAGCAGCATGGTGCGCGTCACGACCTGTCCGGCATGGCGCATCAGGTATTCGAGCAGCTTGTACTCGCGGGGCTGCAGGTTAAAAACCTGACCGCCGCGGGTCACCTTGTGCGCCAGCAGGTCCATCTCCAGATCGCCAACTTTCAACCGCGTCACCGCCGAGCTGGACTCGTGACGCCGCAGTATGACTTCTATACGGGCCAGCAACTCGGCAAAGGCAAAGGGCTTCACCAGGTAGTCATCCCCGCCGGCCTTCAGCCCCTTCACGCGGTCATCCACCTCGCCCAACGCACTCAGTATCAATGCCGGGGTGCTATCGTTCGATGCCCGCAGTGTTTTGATAATGGTCAGGCCATCCACATTGGGCAGCATGCGATCGACGATAAGAGCATCGAACTCTTCGGTCGTTGCCTTTACCAGCCCGGATTTGCCATCGGCAACATGTTCAACCTGATAGCCGCTCTCCTTGAGTCCCTTGACGATGTACTCCGCGACGCTCAGATCATCTTCAATCAGTAATATGCGCATTGCAGACTGCTTCCTTCCCCTATTTTATTATCGCGAAAACCCAATGGCCGTCACTTAACGCCAAGCATTGTAGACGAGTGACTGACCAACACCATGCTCTATATGGCATATCCCCGATCGTATATCTACTGATTATCAATCATCCAGCTCATCGCTAGCCTGTTAAGCATCCTCAGCAAAAGAATAATTTCAGGCGAGGCAACGGTATGACAGCTCGGCACAGAGATACAACAAGCAGAACAATATCGCGCTGCGCGCTGTTCGCCTTGTTCAGCGTAGCGATGTCGTCGGCCGTCCATGCCCAGCAGGGCGGCCATTGGCTTACCTTGCCCTCAGACCATGAGCCCGGCTATCGCCCCACTCTGCGCTACTGTGTTGAATTGGATGAAGTCTCCGGCAACTTCGTTGCTTACAATGCCAACGAAGCCCGCTTTAACCGCATCTGGATGGATCAGCACCAGGCAAAAACGGGCTCCGCGGCCCAGAAAGAGTTGCTGAAACTCGGCGCAAAAGCGCTCTACCGAATGATTCACCGCCGCATGTCGCTCAGCTATCTGCCAGACGAAGAGGGCCGTGTGCAACTGGCACAGCAACGGCAGTCAGTAGATATCGACTACCGCGTACACCTCCGCAGCAGCTCACTCGCATTGGGCTTCGAGCTGAACTTCTAAAGGCGGCGACCTCTGCTACAATAGGCGCCGTTTTCCGACGGATCGCCCGAAGCATGAAAAACAGCACGAAAAAACCCTCTCCCGACGCCACCGAAAACTACCCGACAGCAGGCGCCTGGCGCCGCATTGCCGCGGCTATCTACGATGGCTTTTTGCTGTTTGCCGTGCTGTTTGTTGCCTCACTGATCCCCACCCTGATTGTCAGTCGCGATGCGCTGGGCGCGTCACCCGGCACCAATTCAGTGGTTCACGAACTCAATACGCCCCTGCAAGGCTGGCCGTATACGATCTACCTGCTGGCAATCACGGTGGCATTTTACGGTTGGTTCTGGCGCAAAACCGGACAAACACTGGGCATGCAGGCCTGGCGATTGAAACTGGAGTCCAATGACGGACAGCGTGTTGGCTGGACACAGGTGCTTCGTCGCCTGCCCGTGGCCGCCGCAGCGTTTTTTATGGGCGGCTTGGGCTACTGGTGGATATGGCTGGACCGCGAGGGGCGTAGCTGGCAGGACATCGCCTCCAACACCCGCGTATTGCAGCTTCCCAAACAGAAAAAGTAGGCCCGGCTCAACTGCGCCGCAACATGAGCAGCAGCCCCGCAACAAAGCAGATCGCGATTGGTCCCACGCTGGCATAGATGGGATCGAAGCCGTAAACGAGGCTGGACGGCCCGAGGATATCCTGCAAGGTACGGAAGATAATCCCCACCATCACCCCGACAAAAATACGGTAACCCATCGTCACGTCTCGCAACGGACCGAAGATAAACGAGATCGCGACAAACACCATGCCCATAATGGTTAGGGGCTGCAAAATCTTATTCCAGAACGCGAGTTCATAGTCTCCCGCATTCAGCCCCTGCTGTTTCAAATAGCTGGCATAGCGCCACAGCCCGGAGATCGACAGGTCATCGGGGTCCAACACCAGAATATTCAGCAATTCCGGCGACAAGCCCGAGTCCCACTCCTTCTGAGAAGCCGAGCTTGATGTCGCCTTGTCGTCGGCAAACTGCACCTGTCGCACATCTTCCAGCGACCAGCGCCCATCACTGTAATTGGCTCGGTTCGCGTAGGTGCTTTGCAGCAGGTTACGATCATCATCAAAGCGGTAAATACTTACGCCATACAACACGCCGTTCGGTTGTACCGCGTTGAAGTGCATGAAGTCATTGCCCTCTCGATGCCACATGCCGTGGCGAGAGTGACTGCTTTCGGATTTCTGCAGGGCGATTGCCCGCTGACTCTCGGCGATCTGCATCGCGGCGGGCGCCACGTATTCAGCAACCAGCAATCCCATCAGGGTGATGAACAGTGTCGGCTTGACCACTGCCATCACCAGGCGGTAAGTCGAGACTCCTGCCGCACGCATGACGACCAGCTCGCTGGAACTGGCCAGCGACCCCAGTCCCGCCAGGCAGCCGACGAGGGCCGCGAAGGGCAGGTATTTGTAGATGGCATCAGGGGCGATCAGCCCCACATATTTGAGAACCCCGACGAAGTCGTAATCTCCGCGAATCTCTTTGAGTTCGTCAATCAACGCCGACAGTAGATCAATACCCACAATGACAAGCAGCACCATAAACACCGCCGCAGCCACAGTTCGCCCGATATAGCGATTGAGCTTACGCATCGCCATCAGTTACGCCCACGCCGCCAAGACAGCCACCAATGCCGGTGAACGCTGTCGGAATAGAGCAAAATCAGCCCCAGTATCAGGAAGATGGCATGGATGACCCACATGCCGGGAAACACCGGCCACTCCCCTTTCGCCATGGCGTCGCGCACGGCATTGAGACCAACCAGATAAAACATATACAGCATAAACGCCGGAAACATTTTGCCGTAGCGGCCGCGACGATGATCCGTTTTGCTCATCGACACGGCCAGCAAGGCAGCAATGGGCACCAGCACACTGAGCGAGATCCGCCACTGCACGGCGGCAATGTCCTCCAGTGAATCGCTGCCCCACAACTCGGCGGTGGACTTACCGTCCAGTTCCTGACGATAGGTTTTCACCTCCGGATCACGCAGTAACTGACTCAGCCGGTCAAAGCTGGTTACTTGATAGTCGGCCATTCCGGGCTCGCCCACGTAGCGCACGCCCTTATCCAGTACCAGGTGACGCTCACCCGTCTCCTCGTCAATGCGGAAGCGTCCACTGTCTGCGGTGACCAGAGAAACCAGCGAGCGCTCCGGCCTGTCCGTCGCTTCTGCCTGCGCGAGAAACACGCTGTACATGGTTTGCTCGTTGCGATCCGTTCTTTCTATATAGGTCACTCGACCACTGCTTTTATCGATGCGAAACCGTCCCTCTACCGCTGCTTTCACCCCGATCTCCGCCCGGCTCTCGGCCAGCTTGTCAGCATAGGCCTGAATACCGGCGGGCGTAATTACCATGCTGAGATACGCCACGATCGCGGCCACAAATAGTGCGGGAATCTGTGTGTAGAGAAGCAGACGACGGCGACTCATGCCACAGGCACTCATCACCGTCATCTCGCTGTCGACATAGAGGCGACCATAAGAAAGCAGGATGCTGATAAACAAGCCGAGGGGTAATACCACTTCCAGAAAACCGGGAAGGCGGTACAGCATGATCAGAAACAGCACGTCGGGAGAGAAGTCACCCGCGGCAACCTGCGCCAGGTATTTGACAAAGCGACCGCTCATGATGATCGCCAGCAACACCAGGGTCACGGCGAACACCGACTTCAGCACTTCACCGGCGAGGTAACGAAATAGAATCACAGCTCCCCGCTCTCCTGTCTGGCAAATAGTTTCACGCGCAGATAATACCCTTTACACTAGCCATTGATAAAATGACAGATACGTCTGTTACAGCACCGCCATGGTCGACTGATCAGTGCGTCGTCCAGTCAGTGTCCACAGCACTGGCGCGCATTATTACTTATCATGGCGTCCTCTGCGAATAGTTGTCAGCGAGATTATCCATGCAAATCAGCCTCAAGCCCTGTAAAGACCCCAGCACCCTGGCCAGCGACTGTCTGGTCGTCGTCTGTAACACCCATTTTGGCGATGTCGCCAAAGCCGTAGACCAGGCCACGGAAGGCACGCTGTCGGCGCTGATTGAAAGGGGGGATTTCAAAGGCAAGGTAGGCAGCGCACTGCTGCTGCCAGTGGTCAACGGGCTTCGCGCCAAACGCCTGCTGCTCATCGGTCGCGGCAGTAAAGACAGCATCAGCGACGCCGATTTCGACAAGCTGTTGACGACCATGATCAATACCCTCGACAAGCAGCAGGGTAAAGACGCCTGCGTGTTGTTCGATAACCTGCAGGTTGACGGCCGAAAACCGACGCAGCTTCTGCAGCGCTGCGCGCAACTGCTGGTTGCTGCACAGTATCGCTACACCGAAACACTGAGCAAACCCAAACCGGCCAGTACCCTGCGCCGGGTCACCCTGCAGGGCAGTAATACCGAAGCCAACCGTCAGGCGGTCGATCGCGGCCTTGCCGAAGGCTTGGGGGTGAATGTGGCCAAGCGCTTGGGCGACCTGCCGGGCAATATCTGCACCCCCGACTTCCTCGCCAAGGAGGCCCGCAAGCTGGGCCGCAAATATGAAGCGGTCAAAGTCAGCGTTCTCGATGAAAAGAAAATGCAGCAACTGGGCATGGGATCACTACTGTCGGTATCGGCGGGCAGCGACCAGCCCGCACGCCTGATTGTGGTGGAGTACCAGGGCGGCAAAAAAGGCGATCAACCCCATGTGTTGGTAGGCAAGGGCATCACTTTCGACACCGGCGGCATCAGCCTTAAGCCCGGTGCCAAAATGGATGAAATGAAATATGACATGTGCGGCGCTTCCAGCGTGATGGGCACCATGAACGCCGTCGCCGAAATGGGACTCAACCTGAATGTGGTCGGCATTATCGCCGCTGCAGAGAACATGCCCAGCGGCCGCGCCACGAAGCCCGGTGACATTGTCACCAGCATGTCTGGCCAGACAATTGAAATCCTGAACACCGACGCGGAAGGGCGACTGGTGCTGTGCGACGCCCTCACCTATGCCGGTCGTTTCAAACCCGCTTCGGTCATCGATATTGCCACCCTGACCGGCGCCTGCATCGTCGCACTGGGTAGCAAGGCCATTGGCCTGTACAGCAATCAGGATGATTTCGCTCAGGAACTGCGCGACTGTGGCGAAGCCGCCCGAGACCGCGCCTGGCATATGCCACTGTGGGATGAGTACCAGTCCCAGCTCGACAGCAATTTTGCCGACATGGCCAATATCGGTGGTCCGGAAGCAGGCAGCGTCACAGCCGCCTGCTTCCTGTCTCGCTTCTGCAAAGACTACCGCTGGGCGCACCTCGACATTGCCGGTGTCGCCTGGCGGATGAGTGGCTCCAAAGGCGCCACCGGTCGCCCGGTCGGCCTGCTGTGCCATTACCTGGAAAGCAAGGCGGCGAACTGAGCACTGTGACCAGGATCGACTTCTATATTCTCAACAGCCCCTCACCGGAGGAGGCCCTGCTGTTCTGCTGTCGCCTGGCCGAAAAGGCCTGGCGCAGCGGTCACCGGGTGCTGATCCACAGCGACAACAGCGCCGCCACCGAGCAGCTCGACAAGCTGCTCTGGGACAGTCGCCCCAGCGCCTTTGTGCCCCACTCTACCGACACCGGCGACGCAATCACCCTCTGCCATCCCGGTAACGGCAATACCCCGGCGGAGATGGGCGAGCACTGCGATGTGCTGATTAATACCTCCGCGCATCTGCCCGAGGCATTCAGCCGTTTCCGGCGAATGGCAGAAGTGGTGGTACAACAGGACAAGGCGCTGACCGCATCGCGGGAACGCTATCGTTTTTACAAACAGCGCGGCTACCCGCTGCACAATCACCAGATTGCCTTCTGAGGGCCGACCATGCCGGATCCAGACAACCCCAATGTACCGCTGCTCAGCGAACTGGAAGCCCTGCAAACCCTGTTGAAGGAACAATCTGATCACGACGACATTCCGGTTCTGGATGATATTCTCGAGCCCTCTCCCCGGCTCGCCGAGCGCTTCGGAGAGTCGCTGGACGATGAGTTTGAAACCGAGGAATCGCCTGCCGACTGGGACGAGAATGACCACAGCCGCGAAGTGTTTCTTCAGGCGTTGATCGATGATTTGCTGCCACAAATCGAAGCCGAGCTCCGGCAACGTCTGCTGAAGCTCGACCAGCAACTTCTCGAGCAGTGGTACCAACAGAGCCGCCGCCCCTAAGGCTTTGCCCCGACAAGCAAAAACTCAGTATACTTAGCCCCTTTTCTCGACGCTGCCGCCCTGGCGGTGTCGCGCTCAGCCAGTGCCAATTCAGCCAGTGCCAATACGGAAACCCATGGATAAGACATTTCAGCCCAGCGATATCGAAACTAAGTGGTACCAAACCTGGGAGCAAAACGGCTATTTTGCTCCCGGCGGCACAGGGCCGTCCTACAGCATCATGATTCCGCCGCCCAATGTCACGGGCAGCTTGCACATGGGCCACGCCTTTCAAGATTCCATCATGGACGCACTGATCCGCTACCAGCGGATGAAAGGCAGCAACACACTCTGGCAAGTAGGCACCGACCACGCCGGCATCGCCACCCAAATGGTTGTGGAGCGAAAACTGGCTGCGAAGGGCCAGACCCGCCACGATCTCGGCCGTGAGGCGTTTCTGAACAAAGTCTGGGAATGGAAAGAAGAATCCGGTGGCACCATCACCCGCCAGCTTCGCCGTCTGGGCGCCTCCGTGGACTGGGACCACGAGCGCTTCACCATGGACGAGGGCTTCTACAAAGCCGTTCAGGAAGTCTTCGTTCGCCTGTATGACGACAAACTGATTTATCGCGGTAAGCGTCTGGTCAACTGGGACCCGAAATTGCACACCGCCATTTCAGATCTGGAAGTGGAAAATAAAGACGAAAACGGCCACCTCTGGCACTTCCGTTACCCACTGGCCGATGGCGCGCAAACTGCCGAAGGTAAACATTACCTCGTCGTCGCCACTACCCGTCCGGAAACCATGCTGGGGGATACCGCCGTCGCCGTGAATCCGGCCGATGAGCGCTACGCCTCTCTGGTTGGCAAGTTTATCGAGCTGCCGCTGGTCGGTCGCCGCATCCCCATCGTGGCCGACGACTACGTCGATCGCGAATTCGGCACCGGCTGCGTAAAAATTACTCCCGCGCACGATTTCAATGACTACGCGCTGGGCCAGCGTCACAAACTGCCCATGATCAACATCATGGACAAAGACGCCGCCATCCGCGCCGAAGCCGAGGTCTTCAACAGCGACAGCAGCCCCAATACCGAACTCGACGCCAAGCTGCCAGAAGCCTATGCCGGCCTCGATCGCTATGCTGCCCGCAAAGCCATCGTGGCTGATTTCGACAGTGCGGGACTACTGGAAAAGATCGATGATCACGCGCTGAAAGTGCCTCGTGGAGACCGTTCCGGACTGGTCATTGAGCCGCTGCTGACCGACCAGTGGTTTGTTGCCACGCAAAAACTGGCCGAGCCCGCCATTGCCGCCGTCGAAGATGGCCGCATCCAGTTTGTGCCCAAACAGTACGAGAACATGTATTTCAGCTGGATGCGCGACATTCAGGACTGGTGTATTTCCCGCCAACTGTGGTGGGGGCACCGCGTGCCGGCCTGGTACGATGCCGACGGCAATATCTATGTAGCACGCACCGAGGAAGAGGCTCGAAGCAAATACAATCTCGCTGCCGACCTGCCGCTGAATCAGGACGAAGATGTCCTCGACACCTGGTTCAGCTCCGCGCTGTGGACCTTCGGCACACTGGGCTGGCCAGAAGCCACCGAGCGCCTGAAAACCTTTCACCCCACCGATGTACTCGTAACCGGCTTCGACATTATCTTCTTCTGGGTGGCGCGCATGATCATGATGACCATGCACTTCATGAAAGACGAAGACGGCCAACCACAAGTGCCCTTCAAAACGGTTTACGTGACCGGTCTGATTCGCGACGAGCAGGGTCAGAAAATGTCCAAGTCCAAGGGCAATGTACTCGACCCGCTGGATATGATCGACGGCATCGAGCTGGACAGCCTGCTGGAAAAACGCACCGGCAATATGATGCAGCCGCAACTGGCGGAGAAAATCGGCAAGGCCACCCGCAAAGCCTTTCCAGAAGGCATTGGTGCCCACGGCACTGACGCCCTGCGTTTTACCCTGTATTCACTGGCCTCCACCGGACGCGATATCAACTGGGATATGAAGCGCCTGGAGGGCTACCGCAACTTCTGCAATAAAATCTGGAACGCGGCGCGCTATGTGCTGATGAATACCGAAGGCGAAGACTGCGGCGTCAACGATGAGGCAGTGGAACTGAGCCTGGCCGACCGCTGGATCATCGCCCGCCTGCAGCAGGCCGAGCAGCGCGTGGCCGATGCCATGACGAGCTACCGCCTCGACCACGCCTCGCAGGAAATCTATGAATTCGTCTGGAACGAATACTGCGATTGGTACCTGGAGCTGTCCAAACCCGTTCTCTGGGACGACAATGCCTCGGCCGAGGCCAAACGCGGTACTCGCCGAACACTGATTCGTGTGCTCGAAGCCACGCTGCGGCTGGCTCACCCTTTTATGCCGTTTATCACCGAAGAGATCTGGCAACGTGTGGCGCCGATTGCCGGTACCGTCTCGGGCGAAGGTCCTCACAGCATCATGCTGCAGGCGTATCCGCTCGCCAACGTGAACGCGATTGACGAACAGGCACTGTCAGATGCCGAATGGCTGAAAGCGGTGATCACCGCCATTCGCAATATTCGCGGTGAAATGAATGTTCCGCCATCCAAGGCATTGAATATCATTCTGAAAAATCTGGGTTCTGATGATCAGCGGCGTCTGGACGATAACCGGCAGTTCCTCACCAAACTGGCCAAGCTCGAGAGCATCCAGGTCTTGGGCAGCGGCGAGGAAGCCCCCATGGCGGCCACGCAGTTGATTGGCGACATGGAGCTGCTGGTTCCCATGGCCGGGTTAATCGACAAGGATGCCGAACTGGGTCGATTGGACAAAGAGCTGGCGAAGCTTGAAAAGGATATCCAGCGCCTGGCTGGCAAGTTGGGCAATCCGGGCTTTGTCGACAAGGCACCGGCGGCTGTTGTAGAAAAAGAGCAGGACAAGCTGCAGGCGCAACAGCACCAGCGCGACCGCCTGCAGGCCCAGCGCCAGGCCATCGCCGAACTGTAATGCGACCCTGTTCACGCCTTTTCGCCGCCATTTCGCGCGAAAAGGCGTAGACAAGCCTCGCGCAATCGTTATAGTAAACAGCAGTCTGGCACAACAATCCGATTTAGCGTGATGTTTGCATCGCTTTGCACAGCCCACCCAGCGTGGTTCCCGAAGCAGGCGGGCAGTTTAAAACTGTCGGCATCACCCTCCTATCCTTTCCCCCTTTTCACCCAAACTGCCTCAGTGATTGGCGCCAAACCGGCCGCCCCACTGAAGCTACTGCCCCACCCCGCCCATCATCAAGAGGATCTGTAATGAGCGAACGTGTAACCGGGACTGTGAAATGGTTTAACAACGCCAAGGGTTTTGGCTTTATCACGCGCAATGAGGGAGATGATGTATTCGTACATTTCCGCTCAATTCGCGGCGATGGCTACCGGACGCTGGACGAAGGCCAGAGTGTCGAATTCAATCTGGTTGAAGGCCCGAAAGGCCTGCAGGCTGAAGACGTTCTGAAAGTCTGATCAGCCAGCATTCAGCAAGCGCTGCACCTCACCGCAAAGCCGTGAGGGCAACAAGGGATTGATGTACACCACGCCAGGTGGCGCGGTAACCGGTCCACCAGCGGGGCAAAGCTGCAGACTGATCAATTTAACGGACTCCTGCTCCAGCGCTTCTGGCAAGGCATTGACGGCATCGCTGACAATCAGCGTTTTTGCCGCCGGGTTCAGTTTGACGGTGTCGATATGAGTCGCGTACCGGGCCCGCCACCCCTTCCGGCCCAATGCCGCCGACACCGCCAAGCGCAGGGTGTCGTTATTGATGACCACCCATAGGTGGCTGGCATCATGGTCTGGCAAGGCGGTCTCTGAATCCTCGCGCTCCTCGAAGCCGTCAATGGGGAGCAAAACCTTGAAGCAGCTTCCCTGCTGCTCAGCAGCATCAACGCTGATCTCGCCCTCCATCAGCGACACCAGTTTTTCTGCGACCGCCAGCCCCAGACCGACGCCACCAAAGCGTCGACTATGCGAGCTCTCCGCCTGAACGAAAGGACGGAACATATCCCTGCCAATTTCCTCGGGAATGCCGACGCCGTTGTCGCGAATCTCAAACGCGACAGCAGCCCAGCCATGCTGATGTTTCTCCGACTCATTAACAGGGCGGGCAAGCAGTTCTATCTCCCCCCTGGGTTTGCTCTGAGCGGAAAATTTGATGGCATTTTCGAGCAGGGCAATCAGTAGCTGCCGCACACGCAAAGGGTCCAAACAAATACGCTCAGGCATGCAGGGATCGAGATTCAATATCAGTTGCTGACCATTGCTCATTACCTCATCCGCAAGCCCCAGCAAAACCCCTTCCAGATAATCTTGCAGCATAATCTGCTCGACCTGCAGGGTGACACTGCCAGTCTCGAGCATTGAGTAATCGAGCACCCGGTCCAATATGGCCAGCAGCGACTGGGATGAACGACCAATGGTATCGAGCATCAATTTTTGCTCGCTGTTCAGCGGCGATCGCTGTAGCAGATCCGTCATTCCCACAACGGCGTTCATCGGCGTTCTGAATTCGTGCCCGACTACCGACAGAAACGCCGACCTGGCTTTATTCGCCTGTTCCGCTTCAGCTTCCGCTGCTTCCAGCTTCATGCTCATCAGCCGCAGCCGATCTTCGACGCTGTGCTTATCTGCCGCCAGCTGCCGTGTGGTCGTTTTGGCAGCGGTAATATCGCCATGCACGCCGACCATCCTGATCGCACGGCCATCGGCGTCACGCTTCACCGCCGCGCGGCAGCTGACGTCAACAATCGCGCCATCGCGGCGCTGTAATTGGTGTTCACAGGTAAAAAGCAGACTCTTGCTGCGCAGAAAATCTTTCATGATTTTCTTCAGCTTCCGCTGTTCTGGCTCGGGGATACAACTGAGCAGCACGCGTTTGGTATCGGACTCCGCGACATTGCCGCCGATCCCCACCATCGCCAGCCAGCCCGGACTGAGATACAGCTTGTCAGCGCGCATATCCCAGTCCCAAATACCGTCGCGCGATGCCATCACCGCCAGGTCAAAGCGCTGTTGGCTATACAGAAACTGTTCGTGAAGCAGGTATTGGTCACCAACGTCCCGCAGTGTCACCAGCAGCCTTGGCCCCATGGGCCCGGCATCAAACCAGCTAAGCATCAGCTCCACCGGCACATCGCTGCCGGAATGGCTGACCATCATCAACTCCTGACCTTCCGCTTTCCCTTCAGCATCGCGCACATTGCGCAACAGGCGCTGGTATTGGGGTTGGAAGCGAGGGGAAATCAGACTCTCGATATCCCGCTGAGTAAGTTCTTCACGATCAAAGCCCAACAATTGTGAGGCGCTGTCGCTGACAGCACACAGCTTGCCCATATCATCGGCGATCAATACCGCGCCAGGAATCGCGGCCAGCATGCGCTGACATCGCTGTCGCTCCTCGTGCAGGGCCTTATCCAAGGCCATTACCCGGCGACGCTTGCTGATAAGTAAAGGCACGGCAACCAATCCCGCCAACGCCATGAGAACCAGCACACCCAGCAGCCAGAATTGCCGATTAAGTGCCGCCGACAAGGCGATTTCCGTATTGAGGACCGCGTCGGTATTTTGTTGCTGCAACAGCATCAGGCTATCGTTGACGGCCTGCTGGTCGAGCCTGGGATTCAATGGAAACTCGGCTGACTCGCCGATGCGATAGCCACCATACAGTGACAACAACGCTCCCAGCGTGGTGGTTGCGGCAGGATCTGCACCGGCGTCGCGCAGCGCGCCGAGAGATTGCTCCGCCTCGCGGAGCTGCTGCTGCAGACGCTGAAAATCGCCGAACTCCGGACGAGCCAGTTCTTCATGGAAATGGCCAATCACGCCCCCCCGCTCAAGCAGGCGATCAAGCTGTTGAAAATGCTCGGCAAATGCCTGTTGCTCGAGGATGCGTGCCTGTATTTCAGACTTTGCTGACTGGTTGTAAAGACCTGCGACAATAGCAAAAACAACCCCCAGTACACAGACGACAGCAAGCGTCGCCACCACCTTTCCGGCAATGCGATCAGCGAACACCCTTTCTAAACCGCCACAGCGGATTGTCATTGATACTCCCCTGTCAGCTTCCCTGCGCAACACATTGCCAAGGGCTTTTTTGATATAAAGCATCATCCCTTGGGGCGTCCAACGATAGAATGCGTAATTCCACTAACGGGTGCCTCGCAAACAGTGCGTATTAACACCGTGTATAGTCAGCATTCTGCTTAAAATAGCTGAGCAATGGCCGGAGGCAAGAAGCCGTCCTCCCTCGCCCAAAAAACCAACATATATGACGAGGATATCGCTATGTCTGCTCCCTACCGCGTGGCCCTGATTACCGGCTGCTCCAGTGGCCTCGGCGAAGCCCTGGCACGAGAATGCCTCGACCAGGGTTACCACGTTATCGCCACTGCAAGGCGCCCTGAGCATATTTCTCTCGACCACCCCCATTTGCACAAGCGAGCCCTGGACCTGAACGACGCTGAGCACCTCGCCGCCATGAGCCAACAGCTTGTCGAGGAATTTGGGGAGTTAGCACTGCTGATCAACAATGCCGGTTACGGCTTGATGGGCCCCTTGCTGGAAGTGGACCCCAGCAAGCTTGCCGCACAGCTGCAGACTAACAGCATCGCCCCGCTGGAACTGGTGCAAAACCTGCTGCCGATGTTAAAGCGCGGCAGCACGGTGGTGAATATCGGCAGCGTTTCTGCGCATCTTGTCACCCCGTTCGCGGGCAGCTATTGCGCCAGCAAAGCCGCCCTGCACGCGCTGAGCGATGCCCTGCGGCTTGAGCTGGCCCCGTTCGGCATTCGCGTCATGGTCGTCAGAGCAGGTGCAATACGCTCACGCTTCGCCGACCGGGCCGAAACTGAACTCCAGACACCAAACGCGCAAAGCCCCTACGCCAGCCTGAGTGATGCCATTGCTGAACGGGCCCGCCTCTCCCAGAAAAGTGCCAGCGATGCCTCAGAGGTCGCACGGGACATTCTGGCCGCGGCACAACGGGACAACTGCCCTGCCTACATTGGGGTCGCCAAAGGCAACCGTATGTTGTACCGCCTGAGCAAGCTGCCCGCTGAGCTGCGCGACCGCATTCTGAGCCGCCGCTTTGGCCTGAGTCGTCTCAGCGGCGACGAACTGCGCCGCTGATGCTATAATGCGCGTTTTGCGGTATTGCTCAACAGCTTTGCAATGCCCTGTTTTTATTAACGATTTGGTTTTTTATCCGCATGCTTTTAACAATTAGACTGATCACCGCTGCCTTGCTTGCCGCTCTGGCGGTGTTTTCCTTATCACAACTGAATATCGCCGTTACCAGCGCCCTGCCAGCGGCGGTTATCTTTGCGGCCATTTTAGCCGCCACGCTTGTCTCACCTCGCCTGCCCGCGCTGCTGGATGCGATGGCCAGCACTCGCGAACGCGGCACAGTCAAATGGTTTAATGTCAGCAAAGGCTACGGCTTTATCACCCGCGAGAATGGCGATGATGTCTTCGTTCACTTTCGCGCCATACGTGGAAAAGGCCGAGGACGTCGCAGCCTGATGGAAGGCCAGGTCGTGGAATTTGTGCTGACCGAAGGGGAAAAAGGCCCCCAGGCAGATGAAGTTGCGATTATCGACAAAGGCTGATTGCCAGTAGGGCATCAGTAGTGTGGCGGGCGCTCCATTTGAGCGGCCAGCCCCGGCTCGCTGATTCCCCGCTCTTCCATGGCGTCGCGCATCTGGCGACTCATACGGGCGAGCTGTTGCAGTTGCTGGCGCAGCAGCCGTATTTCGGCATCCTGCTCTGTTACCCTGATATCCAGCGCTGTCAGCAAATCTTCCTGAAAAGCGAGCTGGGTTTGAAGATCAATCATTTGTTGCTGCTCGTCAGCCGTCATCACCACTCTCTCTTTCTAAAGCTATGGAACACAGCGCTATCTGGATAATTCGGCGCTAGTATACCGATCCTGAACCTTTTTGCCCGGGAAGCTGAAGTTTATGTCACGTCTTGTCTACTCCACCGACCAGGGACGTCTCTGCCCTGAGTGCTCGCAACCCCAGTCCCAATGTCGCTGCAAGACACTGGAAAAACAAGCCGACGCGGAAGCACGTCGCGGCGACGGCATCGTGCGCATCTTTCGCGAAACCAAGGGTCGCAAAGGGAAAGGGGTCAGCCTGGTGAAAGGACTGGATCTCGACGACGCTGCGCTTAAAAAACTCGGCAAGGAGCTCAAACAGAAGCTGAGCATCGGCGGCGCGGTTAAAGATGGCTGCCTGGAGTTTCAGGGCGACCAGCGCAGCGCACTAAAAACCTTGCTCGAAGCCAAAGGCTACACGGTTAAACTCGCCGGCGGCTGACACTCTCGCGACGGAGACCACATAAATCAGTGGTCCGCAGAGACACCGCCATCCGAGGCAAACCATGCGGCTGAGGGATCGCTGAGGCAGTCTGCCCCCGTCGCCGCCCCGACAAACATTGGCCCCGTAAAATCGGTCCGGCTGGGGCGTATTTCATTCCAGTCCGCCACGATTTTACGGTAGCTGAAGCGCCACTCACCCTGTCGCTGCTCGTAGCGATCCAGATAGCGACCACCAACGACCAGCTCTTCCATCCCTTCCTCACCCGGATAACGGTGATAGGCCTGGCAATACACCTCACCCACCGCCGTGTCGCCGCTAATTTCAATCAGGTGATTGCTCACGGAATGCACCGTGGCCTCCATGGCTTCGAGCATCTCGGGTAGCCACGCAATGAAATCGCCAGCCAGCCCCTTAAACATCGCACCGTGGTCATCGATAGCATCGGGGTGGTAGAGCGCAGACAAAGCGGCGTAGTCTTTTCGGTCAATCGCCCGACAGTAACGCAGCACCAGGTCACGAATGGCCTCTCTCGCCTGGAGTTGCTGCAATACTTCACTCTCGCCTGCCATTGCTCACCTCTGCGGATCGATCAACTTTTTATACCAGCGCCCGAACATAGCACAGCACTGCCACGCGCCACACTCTTCCGGCGAGCAATCTGCTAGCCTTAGCGATCAACACAATAACGAGAGCAACTATGAGCACACAATTTGGCGAAACGGTGGAAGTCGGCATCGTCACCAACAATTTGGACGCGATGCGGCACTTCTACGGTGAATTACTGGCATTGCCGCTGGAGGGCAGACTGGAGTTTCCCGGCGGCAGCATGGAGCGCTACCGCGTTGGCGGCAACATCATCAAGCTGGTGAACTACGGCGACGACACCCCCGCCAAGGGCGTGCCCGGTGGCGGCTATGCCGCCTGCGGCTACCGTTACTTCAGTCTGGCGGCAAACGATCTGACGGCAACCGTGGCCCTGTTGAAAGCAGCCGGCACCGACATCGCATTAGACGTCACCCCGTTTGGCGGCGGCATCGGCTTTGCCTTTGTTTGCGACCCCGATGGCAATTGGATCGAGCTGTTTGGCGCCTGCTAAGCGGCAGCGATACCGTATTTGCGCATCTTCTCGATGAGTGTTGTCCGCCGCAGCCCCAACCGCTCGGCCGCGCGACTGACGACCTGTCCAGAGGCTTCCAGCGCCTGCGTGATCCGGCGCCGCTCCAGTGCAGCGAGTTCTTCCTTCAGCGATAGCCCAGAGTCAGGCGAAGGTAGCTCGCCGCCGCCAGACGGCGCGGTCCACGCTGAGAGATCTCCGCGACAATACCCCGGCAAGTCATGCACGCCAACGAGCTTGTCGGGGTAGCTCACCGCCAGTCGCTCCAACAGATTAGCCAGCTCACGTACGTTCCCCGGCCAATCATAGCCCTGCAAGGCATCCAGCGCGGCAGGCGTGAACCGGGGCAGTGGCAAGCCCTCTTCTGCCAGGCGTACCGACAGGCTGTCGATCAAGGCTGGAATATCCTCGCGGCGCTCAGAAAGTGGCGGTATAGAAAGTGGAAAAACGTTGAGGCGATAATAAAGATCTTCACGAAACTGACCGTCAGCAATCATCGAGGGAAGATCGCGGTGCGTCGCCGCAACAATCCGAACATCTGCCGTACGGCTCTCACAGGAACCGACCCGCTCAAAACTCCGCTCTTGAATAGCACGCAGAATTTTCACCTGCATATCCAGCGGCATATCCCCTATTTCATCCAGAAACAACGTACCGCCATGGGCGAGTTCAAAACGCCCCGCCCGACTGGAAATCGCGCCGGTGAATGCGCCTCGTTCATGACCGAACAGCTCTGACTCCAATAACTCTCGGGGAATAGCACCACAATTGATGGGTACAAACGGTCCCTGCGCGCGCTCAGACATACGATGAATTGCCCGAGCAACCAGCTCCTTGCCCGCTCCGGAAGGGCCGGTAATCATTACCGTAACGGGCTTGCCCGCGAGCTGCGCCACGGTATTTCTCAGTTGTCGCATGAGCGGACTGATGGCCACCAGTCCATCGCGGTGATCGCCCGTCTGAGGCCCGTTTTCGTTCAGCAGGCTCTGCAACCGAGATAAGCCCTCCAACAGTGAGGGGTACTCCGGTGCCACTACCGTGCCCACACAACGGGGCAACAGCGACGCCAACTCGGGCTCGGCAAGTCCTGGCAAGCTGGCATCCAGCAAAGACTCGCCGCCCTCCGCCAGCAACACCGCATCGGCGTCGCCCCGTTCAACCAGCATCAAGCCCGGCAGACCGATAGCCTCCAGCAACTGCCGGTAATACGCCTGTCGAGCTGGAGACGCTGCGATAAATAGCTGAACAGCACAATGGGCCATAGGAATGATCGGTGAGCACAATGAAGCCGTCATTTTATTGACTCACCAAGGGAAAAACAGCCCCAACCGGCAACAAACCGTCATTTTAACGACACTTCACACTCAGGGCGTCAGCGTCTCCAGCCAGCATTCAAGTTCCGTCGCGGGCATCGGCCGGGCAAAATAGAAGCCTTGCATCTGGTCACAGCCCAGCGACTGCAGGGCCTGCCAGTCCGCAATGTCTTCAACCCCTTCGGCCACAACGTCCATCTTCAACGTGTGAGCCAACTGCGTCACGGCGCCGACAACGGCCGCCTTCTCGGTCTCCTGACTGATCTGCCGAACAAAGCTGCGATCGAGTTTGACCGCAGTTATCGGGAAACGCAGCAGGTAACTGAGGGAACAGTAGCCTGTCCCGAAATCGTCCAGGGAAATCCCCAGACCCAGGGCCCGCAGTGCTCCCAGGGCATCCCCCGCCAGCTGGCTGTCGATCAATACGCCTTCGGTGATCTCAAGCTCAATGCGCGAGGGCTCCACCCCGCTGCGCCGCAGTTGGTCCGCGCAGTGGTCGACAAACCCCGGCGTTCGCAATTGCCTGGCCGATACATTCACTGACAGCTTGCATTGCGCAAGGGGCCCTTGCTTCCAGGCGACCAGTTGCTGACAGGCCTGCTCGAACACCCAGTCGCCAATTTCGACAATCTGACCGCTTTCCTCTGCCAGAGGGATAAAGGTTGCCGGCGGCACCATCCCCATCTCGGGACTGTTCCAGCGCAGCAGGGCCTCCAGCGCCAGAAGACGACGGCCGTCCGCCGACACGCGAGGCTGGTAGAACAGCGAAAACTCGCGCCGCATCAGTGCCTGTTTCATACCATCGAGATACTGCAGACTCTGACTCAAGCGCGGCATCATATCCGGCAGATAATAGCGGCTGCAGCATCGCCCGGCGGCTTTGGCCTCGTGCAATGCCAGATCCGCCTGTTGAATCAGCTCCCGAGCAGTGTCTCCCGACCGGGAAACACTGATACCGATACTGGCCGCGAGATATATGGCTTGTCCATTGTGCAGAAACGGCTCGTTAAACAGTGCCAGCAGTTCATCAGCCATCGCATCGACGGTTTCCCTGCAGACCGACTCCTCCTCTGCTACACGGAAAAACAGACCGAACGAGTCCGCGGCCAGGCGACCCAGGCCTTTTTTCCTGCACCCGGCCCCCTCAAAATAGCCCGCCGCGAGGCTATCGAGCATATCGTCGGTAGGCGTACCGCAGGCCTTAAAGTGCTCACACAATCTCGCCGCCAACAAACGCAGCAGTTCATCGCCAGCGTCATGGCCAAGGACATTATTTATGCGACTGAAGTGGTCAATATCGAAGTAGAAAAAGGCGACCTTGCTGCTGCCGCCTTCGGTTTCAGCAAGCAGCTCATCAACACAGCGTTCGAGCAGCACCCGATTCCGCAAGCCGGTCAGCGGATCGTAATAGGCCATCCGCGTGACCTCACGCTGGTTCTGGTAGCGTTCGGAAACATCGACGCAAAGCCCGTTGATCTGCAATAGCGGGCCATCACTGCGCGTCAGCTGCATTTCCACCCAGCGCCACTGACCATCGTCATGATGCCAGCGATAATGACAGAACGATTCCTGACCATCGCTTATCGCCTGACGAAAACTGTTGGTAATGCGTTTCAAATCCGCAGCAGGTACGCGCGCCGATAGCGATCGGGTCAGACTGATGGGGTCGAGCTGACTGTGTTCCAGCCCCTCCAGGCCAAACACTTCCCCGTTAAACATGCGAAAGCGCTTGTTCTCCAGGTCGTAATGCCAGTGAGCGATCTTGAGCATCCGGCGCGCCTGGTCCTGCACAACCTGCGCATCGCGCATCACTGCCAAATGCCGACGGTCCTCGACCAGGCGCCGCAAACCGTGCAGCAGCGAGGCGAGATGAAAACAGGGTAGCAGCAGATCAGCCCCGGCCTGACTCAGCGTTTCGAGCTCACTCCCGGCACCCTCGCCCTCCGCCAGAATAACCAGCAGCGGCAGGTCGCGCTCTTGAGCGCTGCGGCACAGTGACTGCTTCTCGGCAAGGGAAAATTCCGCAGCAATGACCACCGCATCGCAAGCCGGTGTGTCCTCGCTGCTATCGAGCGCCGTCGCCACGTGCACCGACATATCTGGCGGAAGATCTGTTGCGCACAGCGGTATGTCACTACCGGCTGGTGCAATCCACCACAGCACTATCGCGGATCGTTTATCAGGGTTCCAAAAATCAGGAGGCATTACCACTTGCTCCATGCACCCACTTACCCAGGCTACATCTTGTATGTGAGTTTTTTGTTATCACGCAAGTCACGTTACACAGGCGCGCCGCAAAATCATAGCGCGACGGCAAAAAGAAAAGAAGCCAAACTGCCGCTTCGCGATAAGGCATCAAGGGCTTGCCCACCCGAGAGCCATGCTGCAAAATCGCAGCGTTTCAGCTATTTCCCAACAGGATCAACCATGTCAGACAGCCAACCGGTGTACTACCTCACCTGGGATGAATTGCACCGGGACACCCGCAACCTCGCCCGAAACCTAACAGACAAATCATGGCGCGGCATTATCAGCATTGCCCGCGGCGGTCTGGTACCCGGCGCCATCCTGGCAAGAGAACTTAATCTGCGTGTGGTGGATACTCTCTGCATCGCCAGTTACGACCACGACCAGCAGGGTGATATCCAGATTCTCAAATCCGTGGACGGCGACGGCGACGGCTACCTGCTTGTCGATGATCTGGTCGATACTGGCGGCACCGCCAAAATCGCCCGACAGTTATTGCCCAAAGCCACGTTTGTCACCATCTACGCCAAACCGCAAGCCCGTGATCTGGCGGAGCATTACAGCCGGGAATTCGCCCAGGAAACCTGGATTCACTTTCCCTGGGATATCGAGCATTGCTACAGCGAGCCTCTGGTGCGCTGAGCCTTTGCCCTGTCAGGCCGTACAAAGTAAACTCTCGGCCTCGCAATTTCTGCCCCGGTGGCACAGCTGGATAGCGCGGCCCCCTCCTAAGGGGCAGGTCACAGGTTCGAATCCTGTCCGGGGCACCACTTCTCCTTCATTCACATCCGCAGTTCGTTGACGCCTGCAGCCAATCACGCATGCTCTCCGCCTCTTCCCGATAGGTTCTCCGCTCGGCCCTATCCAGGGCACAAAACCGCAAGGCATTCATCAGATAGCGATCCAGCCGCCCCGGCAACAGTGACGCGCCCGGCGTACAACAGATGTGATGCCAGTGCAGCAGTTGCCGGGCAGCATCCCAATGAAGCAGCTCTCCATTGGGATTGAGGGTATAGGCCAAAATGGCAGAATCAGGCAGTACCGGCCCACAGTCTACCGAGCGGGCAACAACAACAGCCGTCGCCGCATCCGGGTACCCGAGGGAGACTAACTGACGGTAATAACGCGGCTGCCCAAGACCGAGATCAAACGTTGCCCAGCAGAGCTGATGCTGCTCGACCCCATCACCGGGCACTATCGAAACGGCTTCGCTCTGCCCACCCAAGAACGCCGGATACCAGGGTAACGCTGGCTGCGACGCCGTGTGGTAAAACAGCTCGGCCAGCCGAGTGAGCGTCCCCTCATGCTGCCCGCTGATAGCGATATGCGTGTGATACACATGGCTCTTCAGGCCACTCAGCCACTGCCGCTCAGTCCTGCAGCGGTCAATTTCCCGATGTCGTTGTTGCATGGCTTGCGCCATCGTGTGCATGGCCCTGAACGACTGCGGCGCCTCGGCTACAGCCTCATCCAGAGAGCATTCCCAAGCGTCCATTCTTTCAGGGCCACTGATAGGCCACTTCCACTCCGTAGTGGCGCGGAGGCAGCGGCGCTTTCGTTGTTGTACCGAGATTGTCTCCCAGTGCAACACCGCCGCCAAAGTAGACGTCATCCTTGAGGTTGTTCACATACGCGCTGATTCGCCACTGCTCATCGGGCAACCAGTTCACACGAGCGTTGTAAAGCTCCTGCCCACCCAGTGTGGCGCCTTCATAAAGACTGGCCATGGCATCCAGCCCCACAAAGATCTCGGAGCGATAGGAATAGTGCAGACGCGGAATGATCAGCCCCACCGGTGTCATAAACTGGTATTGAATAGCGATTGAACGCGTGTGCTCTGGCACCACGGCAAAAGGCTCGTCGCTGCGATCGAATTGTGAGCCATCGGCAAGAAACACCGTGTAGTCACGATAATAGGCGTCGGTGTACCCCGCGTTGGCATCGATCCGCAGCGCATCCAGTACCAGCGTCGCCTCCAGCTCCGCCCCCTGAACGATCGCCGCACCGGCATTGTCGAGAAACAGGATCACATCCGTCGGTCCACCCGGCCCCGTTTCCGCCTGCTGAACCTGAATCTGGTCGTAGTCCATGCGGTATACCGCGCCATTCAGCCGCAGGCGCGAACCCAGTGCATCGATCTTGAAACCGAGTTCCGTGTTATTGACGATCTCAGGCTCAAAGGCATTCAAGCGCCGTCCGCGCAGGCCGATCCCCCCGGATTTATAGCCTTCGCTGACGGTTGCATAGGCCATAAAGCTGTCGATAGCCAGCGCGTCCATCCAGGCGCCCCGGCCAAAATACGTCAACGTCGCCGCCGGAGACAGTTGCTCAAAAGCCAACGACGTTTCATTAATCTCCGGGTCAAGAAACGGGATCGGCTGCGCAAAGTCGATGCCATCGAAGACCACTCGCGGCACCGGCGCGTAGATACCTCCCTGTGCGTGAATCAGCCCTTCGCGCATACCAAAAGCCGCAAAATCAGGGTTGTAGAGAACAATCTCCCGCTGCTTGTCATCTTCGGTGTAGCGCAGGCCCAGCGTCAGTTGCCATGACTCGGTAAAATCGTAACTCCCCTGTATAAACACCGCCCGAGTTTCATTTTCGATATTGCTCAGATTGACCGACGCCGACAGCAGCGGAAACACCAGATTGTCAGTCAAGTCGCCAATCGGCCCCAGGTCCGGAAATAAGCCGCCGGGCAACAGGCTGCCCGCCAGAAAAGTCGGCGGAATACCCAGGACGCCGTTGGCGCCGATAATCTGCGGATAGGGAAAGCCCTTGATGCTCTCCGTGGAGTAAAAGGCACCGAAGGTCAGATCGAGCTTATTGTCGAAAAACCGGCCATTGGCCTTCAACTCCTGACTGAGTTGATAGCGCGCCTCATCACCGGGATCAATGCCGGAAGCGCGCAGTGCCTTGGTCGCATATTTTTCACCGTTGTGTACCAGACTGAAGTCGCTGGCATCCACATCTTCCTGCTTACCCAGATCATATTGACGGCTGTAGGCCGTTATCGATTCAACATCCAGGCTCTCGCCGCGCCAGCGCCAGGTCATTGCGTGCAGTTCAGAGGTCTGCTTGTAAAAACTGGCCTCGGCATTAATGGCCACCTTACGCTGCTCGGCGAGATCTTCCTGCGCCGCGCAGCGCTGAGCGTAGTTATCACTGGCACCGGGAATGAAGAAGGTGGCAGCCGCCGCATCGGGGTTAATGACCTCGCAATTACTGCCCTGCCCCTTTTCATCCTGATGACTCCAAAACGAAAACCAGTCCAGCGTTAGGTGATCAGAAATATCCCACAGAAAGCGCCCCGCAATCGCCTGCCGATCCTCATCGGCAAACACGCTGTTGTCCGCGATATTTTCAAAATAGCCATCGAGTCGACGCACGGAGGCACTGAGGCGAAGCGCCATATTGCGTCCCTCAACAGGGATATTCACGCTGGCTTTGAGATCTTCCCGCCCGTAATTACCCACGGTAACGGTGGTCGCCCCTTCCCAGGCATCAAAGGACGGGGCCTTTGTGGTGACCAACATCGCGCCACCGGTATTGTTTTTGCCAAACAGCGTGCCCTGTGGGCCGCGCAATACCTGAATGCTGGCCACATCCACCGCGTCGAGGAGCTGGGAATCCTGTCGAGCAATAAAAATACCGTTCAGGTATTGCCCTACGCCGGGGTCCAGCTCCGGCGTCGAGGCACGCTGGCCAATGCCACGCACAAAGATCGCCTGACTTTTCGTGGCGGTAGGCGCCACCTGCAAGTTCGGCACAATATTCTTGATATCCGCCAGGGTACTGATCCCCGAGCGCTCCAAGTCACTGCTACCCAATGCCGATACCGACACCGGCGTATCCTGCAGGCTTTCCTCCCTGCGCCGCGCCGTGACCACCACTTCTTCAAGTTGTGCCATGACCGGCGAAGAATACAGGGGTGCAACGGATAGTGAGCACCACGCTGCCGTCGATAATAGCGACGACAAAAACACAGCTCTTTTTGTCACTGAGGCCTCTCTTATTATTATTTATCACACACTCTCAATGACACACATTTACACGAACGCGAATTAACATCCAGCTCCGTACGTAACGGACCGATGAAAACCGACGGGGGTCTACATTGACATACTGCCTCAGAATGCCGGAACGAGCAGAAATGACAGACGAAAAAAACCCCGGCAGGACAAACACTGCCGGGGCTAATACGGAGAGATAATCGCGACGGGGCCGTAACGTCAGAGAGAGGGGGTAGACATCGCCCCGCCGCGACATGACTTAACAATAATCATTCTCATTTTTATTTGCAAGCAATTTGCAAAAAATATTTTCAAACTCAGGGCTCAATCTCGATCAACACCTCACCTGGCGTCACGCGGTCCCCTTTGGCGACGTGAATATCCATAACAGTACCGGCGATAGGTGCCTGTACCTCCGCTTCCATTTTCATGGCTTCGGTTACCAGCACCGCCTGCCCCGCCTTGACGACATCGCCCTGTGCGACCAGTACATCGACAATATTGCCCGGCATATTGGTAGTCACGTGGCCCGGCTTGCTGGCCTGCTTGCGACCACTGCCACCTTCAGCCTGGTATTCATTCAGCGCCTCGAACACCACCTCCTCAGGCATTCCGTCGAGGGTCATATAAAGATGCCGCTTGCCTTTACCCTTGATACCGACGCCGGTAATCGCGACCTGATAGCTTTCGCCGTGAACATCGATGACAAACTCCGTAGGCACACCACCCTCGCTGACGGGACGCGGTGTCTCGGCAGCAGATTCCAGCACCTCGGGTTGCAGCGTGCCATCAGCGCGCTGCTGCAGGAAGCCCCACCCCAGATCCGGAAACATGGCATAGGTCAGCACGTCTTCTTCACTGTCGGCCAGCCCAGCAATTTCACCGCGCAGCTTATCCATTTCATTGGGCAACAGGTCTGCGGGACGCACATCAATCACGTCCTCGGTTCCAATCGCCTTGGCGCGCAGCTCTTCATTAACCTGCCCCAATGCCGCCCCGTAGTGCCCCTGCAAATAGCGCTTCACCTCATTGGTGATGGTGGTGTAGGGCTTGTCGGCCAGAATATTCATCACCGCCTGAGTACCGACAATCTGGGAGGTCGGGGTGACCAGAGGCGGATAGCCCAGGTCTTTGCGCACACGGGGAATCTCGGCAAACACATCGTCGATACGATTCAGCGCGCCCTGCTCTTTCAACTGGTTCGCCAGATTCGACATCATGCCGCCGGGCACCTGATTAATCTGCACGCCGACATCTTCACGGGTGAATTCACTTTCAAACTGGTGGTATTTCTTGCGCACCACCCACAGTTTTTTGGCAATGCCCTGCAAGGCGGTCAGGTCCAGCCCCGTGTCATAAGGCGTACCTTTCAGCGCGGCCACCATGGTTTCCGTGGCGGGATGGCTGGTGCCATTGGCAAACGCGGAAATCGCCGTGTCGATCACATCCACACCGGCTTCCACGGCTTTGAGCTGGCAGAGACCGGCGAGACCGGACGTCATATGCGAGTGCAGCGCCAATGGCAGGTCGAACTCGGCTTTCAGCGCCTGCACCAGCTCCTCAGTAGCCGTGGGTGTCAGCAAGCCGGCCATATCCTTAATCGCGATGGAATCGATGCCCATGTTCACCATATCCCGCGCCTGCTGGACAAAGGTCTCAGTGCTGTGCACCGGGCTGGTGGTGTAGCAAATGGTGCCCTGGGCGTGCTTACCGGCCTTTTTCACTGCCGCGATGGCAGTTTCCAGATTCCGCACATCGTTCATGGCATCGAATATCCGAAAGATATCCATACCGTTGTCGGCAGACTTCTGTACAAAGGCCGACACCACATCGTCGGCATAGTGGCGGTAACCCAGCAGGTTCTGACCGCGCAGCAGCATTTGCAGCGGCGTGTTGGGCAAGGCCTCACGCAATTTACGCAGCCGCTCCCAGGGATCTTCCTTCAAAAAGCGCACGCAGGCGTCGAAGGTGGCGCCACCCCAGACTTCCAGCGACCAGTAGCCGACGGCATCCAGCTCGGCGCAGACCGGCAGCATGTCTTCGGTGCGAAGGCGCGTCGCGATCAGTGACTGATGGCCATCGCGCAATGCCACATCGGTGATTTTCACAGGCTTGGCAGAAGATGGTGAAGAAGAAGTCATGGTGCGTTCCTTTACTGTTTGCACGGGTATTCGCTGACGGCAGAAAAATTTAGAGTCCGGCATGGGCGGCTATGGCTGCCGCCACCGCCAGTGCCAGTTCTTCGGGCCGGGTTTTATCGGAGTAATGGGTCAGCTCCGGGTGGTTCTCGACAAAGCTGGTATCGAAATGCCCTGCCCGAAAATCCGGATGTTTCAGAATTTGCTGGTAGTACGGCGCGGTCGTTCGCACCCCCTGAACCCGCATATCGTTCAGGGCCCGGGCGCCGCGATTCAGGGTCTCTTCCCAGGTCAGCCCCCACACCACCAGTTTCAGACACATGGAGTCAAAATACGGCGGAATACTGTAGCCGGTGTAAATCGCCGTGTCGGTGCGCACACCGGGGCCACCGGGTGCGTAATACCGGCTGATTTTGCCGAAGCTGGGGAGAAAATCGTTTTTCGGATCCTCGGCATTTACCCGAAATTGCAGGGCGTAGCCGCGATAGCTGATGTCTTCCTGCCGATAACCCAGCGTGAGCCCGGAGGCAATGCGGATTTGCTCGCGCACAATATCCACACCGGTAATCTGCTCGGTAATCGTGTGTTCAACCTGCACACGGGTATTCATTTCCATGAAGTAAATCTGGTTGTCAGCCAGCAAAAACTCCACGGTCCCGGCATTTTCATAGCCCACGGCCTCGGCGGCGCGCACGGCCAGCTCACCAATATAACTGCGCTGTTCCGGAGTGAGCTGCGGTGACGGCGCGATCTCAATCAACTTTTGATTGCGGCGCTGAATCGAGCAGTCGCGCTCATAGAGGTGAATCACATTGCCGTGACTGTCGGCGAGAATCTGCGCCTCGATGTGACGCGGATTAACGATGCACTTTTCCAGAAAAACATCGGCGCGACCGAAGGCTTTGGTCGCCTCCGAGACCACACGGCCAAACTGCCGACGCAAGTCGTCTTCGCTGTCGCAGCGGCGAATACCTCGCCCACCACCGCCGGAGGTTGCCTTCAGCATGACGGGATAGCCGATCTGCGCCGCGACGTCGACAGCTTCGTCAACACCGGCCAGATTGTCTTCCGTCCCCGGTGTGACCGGCACGCCCGCCTCTTTCATCGCCCGGCGCGCTTCGGTTTTGTCCCCCATGCGACGAATCACTTCAGCGCTGGGCCCGATAAAGGTAATCCCTCGCTCGGCGCAGATTTCCGCCAACTCCGGATTCTCCGACAAAAAACCGTAACCGGGATGGAGGCCGTCACAGCCGGTCTCCACCGCCAGTGCCACCAGTTTTCGGGGATTGAGATAGCCTTCCAGTGGATCGCTGCCCACATTGTAGGCCTCGTCAGCACGCTTGACGTGCAGAGAGAAACGATCGGGCTCGGTGTAAATCGCCGCCGAGCGAATACCCATTTCGGCGCAGGCCCGAACGATACGCACCGCAATCTCACCGCGATTGGCAATGAGGATTTTTTTCAACATTCGCGCACTCCCTTCAACGCTGGCGGGCCGACCGAGGGTCGTCCAGCCCTTCACTGCTTCCTACCCTAAACAAAAGCTGACACAATAAAAAATTAATAATAGTTTGAGTATTTATAAGCAATTACTTATGAGCAACCCTCTCACCAACGTGGCACAGGGCATCGACCAATGAAACTCAGCTACCTGCACCGACTGACACTGCGCCAGGTCGATGTGTTTCTGGCCGTTTGCCGCCACCGCAGCTATTCCAAAGCCGCCAGCCAGCTCGCCCTGACGCAGCCCGCTGTCAGCAGCCAGATCCGCAGCCTGGAAGACCTGATCGGGCACGCCTTGTTCGATTACATTGGCAAACAGCTCTACCTCACCCCTGCCGGAGAACTGCTGGAACAGGCGGCCAGAGACATCAAGCAAAGACTGGTCCACCTGGAAATTGAATTGGCAGAAATGCACGGCCAGCTATCGGGCACACTGAACATTGCGATTGAAAGCAGCGCCGAATACCTGCTGCCCCGCTATATTCTGCCGTTCTGCCAAAAATACCGGGAAGCCGACATCGTGCTTCATGTAGAAAATCACCAGCGTCTGATGACCCGGCTCAAGAAAAACCTCGATGATCTCGCCATCATGACCCAGGTACCCGGCGACCGCAGTCTGAACTACACACCGTTTGCCGAACACCAGCTACTGGCCGTTGCCCGACCCGACCACCCACTGGCCAACAGCCAGCAACTGAGCCTGCTGGACTTGATGGAATACCGGCTGCTGCAACGGGAACCCGGTTCCGGTACACGCCAGATCTTTGAGAGTTTCTGTCGGGAAAACAGCCTGCTGATCCGGCACAGCCGCCAACTGGGCAGCCACCAGGCTATCCTCGCCGCACTGGAAATGCCCGGCGAAAACAGTGGCGAGTACGCCGTGCTGCCGCGACCGCTGGTCGACGAAAAAGTCCATACCGGCGCCCTGGTCAGGCTCCCGGTCAGCAGCTTTCCCATCCGACGCTCATGGTGCAGCGCCTACCCCAGAGGCAAGCATCTCAACCCGCTCGCCAGTGCGTTTCTGGACGCCCTGCATCTGCCAACCGCTGGTTTAGAGGGCACCGGGCAATAAGCCGTTTCGGGAACCCGGTGTGACCTCCCCGGTCTCAGCCTGCGAGGCCGGCGCCGTCATTCACCGACCGATGCGGCCATAACAGTATCGCCAACAGGAGACACTATGGGTCGCATCCCCCGGATCACACTGACCACTCTGCTACTCATCAGCGCCGCAACAAGCCTGGCTGCTGACTACCGTTTCAGCGACAGTCACCTACATATCGTTGATTTTTTCCAACAGGGTGAACCCCTCGATGCTCTGCTGGAACAAATGGATGCACACCATATTGAGCACGCCATGATCAGCGGCATTCCACTGATGAAAAAATGGCATGAGGACGAGCCCAAGCGCCCGCGCTATTACAGCGGCGACAACGGCGGTCTTTACTGGTATAGCGCGACAGATAACTACCTCATTGAGGCGCTGAGCGAACTTGAGGAAACGGATCGTCAGCGCCTGCATCCTTTTCTGGTGGGCTTTAACCCCACCGACAAAAATGCCGCTGAACAGATAGAAAAGTTACTGCGACTGTACCCCGGCATTTGGCAGGGCATTGGCGAGATCCTCACCCGTCACGACGATTTGACCGCTCTCACGCAAGACGAACCTGCCCGCGCCAACAGCGAGGCGATGCACCGCATCTACCGGCTCGCGGCACGCCATAATCTGCCAGTGCTGCTGCACTCGAACATCACATCCAAGCGTGAACGCAACCCGCTGTATCTGGAAGAATTGCAGGAAGCGCTGAGTGAACACCCCAAGGTGAAGATCATCTGGGCGCATGCGGGCACCAGTAAAACCCTGCATCGCTATCAGGGAAAAATGGATTTCTTGCTGCCGACGGTAAAAGCCCTGCTGGCCGAACACGATAATCTCTATATCGACCTGTCGTGGACGGTATTGCAGCCCTATCTGCTCGACGACAAGAAGCAGCCCGACCCGCAGTGGCTGGCATTGGTCAACGCCTATCCGACGCGATTTTTAATCGGCTCGGATGCGCTGGGCAGCTACGACAGCATCGGCGAAAAGCTTGAGGGCTTCACCCCGTTTCTGGATGCCCTGCCCCGCGATATCGCCGACGGACTGGCAGGAGAGAACTTTCTGAGCCTTCTCCCGGACCCAGTTCGACTGACAGACGACTAGCGATGCGCCGCTTGATCGGCCTCACCGAGATACAGATTGATACGGGAAAACTCCTCCGACTCCGACAAGTCGGGAATGGTCGTCGCATGCTGAAACTGGATATGCCGATAGCCCGGCACCGAAAAGTTCTTCACCCGAGAATCGGCCACCAACACGGTGTCTGCCCGCTGACGGAAACAATCCAGCAGCGGGAGGTTGGCGCGGTCATACAGTACATCCGCGACCAGAATCACATCGTAATGCCGCTCATCGGCAAAAAAATCAGCGCTGTACTCCAGCTCGACGGCATTCAGTTCGGCATTGAGATAGCTGGACAATATGGCGTCGGGGTCCAGATCACAGGCCACGACCGAGGCCGCTCCGGCTTTGGCCGCCGCAATGGCCGCGACCGCAGAACCACAACCAAAATCCACCACCGACTTACCTCGGACTAACTCGGGATGATCCAACAGATAGCGCGCCATGACCTGCCCGCTGCCCCAGCAAAAACACCAGTAGGCGGGGTAATTCATAATGCGCTGAATCTGCTCACTGTCCAGCAGGTGCTGCGGATAGCATTCATCCAGCAGCCAAAGCTGCAATTCCGGCGCCAACGGCAAGGTTTGCGCACTCAGATCGGCGCCGGGAATAAAGTCGCGCAGGCGCGACTGCAATTGCTCGAAACTGTTCACAATAGCTGTTTACAATACCTCTATCCGGCAAGGTCGTTTTCAGGCAGGAATCCCTACTATGTCAGACACTCCCGTTGATCCCGCCCTGTCAAAATGGCTGGAAACCCTCGACGAGGGCGACGAGCATTACCTGTATTGCCAACAGTGCGCGGCCGCCATCACCCGAGAAAATGCCAGACAGGAGATCAACGGTCAGCACCGCCACCGCTTCATCAATCCGGCGGCGGTAGTATACGAGGTCTGCTGCTTCGCGTCGGCCCCAGGTGTGGATATCAGTGGCGAGGCCACCCGTGAACACAGTTGGTTTCCCACACACAGCTGGCAGTACGCCCACTGTATTGACTGCGCCAGCCACCTGGGCTGGTATTTTGAGCGCGATGGTCAGCAGGCATTTTTCGCGCTGATTGATGCCCGCATCACCAGCCACTGAACGATCACAGGTAACACGTGCCCGAGTCCTCCGAATTTATCGTCCCGCCCTGCCATGACGCCGTCCGCCTGCTCTATGAAGACGAGCAGTTACTCGCCGTCGACAAGCCCGCCGGACTGCTGTCGGTGCCGGGTCGCCACCCCGCCAACCGCGATTGTCTGATTACGCGCCTGCAGCAGGATTACCCCAGCGCGCGCATTGTCCATCGTCTCGATATGGCCACATCAGGGCTGATGCTGATCGCCCTCAACCCCGATAGCCACCGAGCCTTGAGCCGCCTCTTTGAGCAACGGCAAATTCACAAGGAATACCACGCCGTAGTCGCCGGACAGGTCGCAGCCCACGAGGGCGTCATCGACCTGCCGCTCGCCTGTAACTGGCCGCGCCGCCCCCGGCAACACATCAACTTCGGGCACGGCAAACCTGCCCACACCCACTATCGGCGACTGGACACCAGCACCACCCAAAGTCGTCTGTTGCTCACCCCCTATACCGGGCGCTCTCATCAATTGCGCGTGCACTGCGCCAGCCTCGGCCACCCGATTTTGGGCTGTGAATTCTATGCAGACGCCAGCACGCGAGATGCCTCTCCCCGCTTGCTGCTGCACGCCTCGGCACTACAGCTTCTGCACCCCGTGAGCGGAGAAGCGCTGTCGTTGCACTGCGAGCCACCGTTTTAACCACTCTCGCTCAGAACATCGCCCAAGGCCATCACCTGCGTATCACAACAGTCAGCCATTGCCTGCAAGGCAAGCGCTGAACTAGACTGATTTCAGCAAGAGAGAGTCTGCCCGTGGTCAGTACTGAAACGCTCAATCAGGTCTCGCGCATTATTCTGCGCCCCAATTGCTCTGCCAGCTGGGAGAGCAACCGGCGTATTATTTTAGGTATTGGACTGGCCAATCTCATCGCCGCGTCGGGCATGCTGTCCATCGGCGCCTGGCTGGTACTGCCCTTTATGGGGCTGGAGCTTTTTCTGCTGTGGTATTTGCTGCGGCGGGTATTCGGTAAATTACAAATCCAGCAAGTCGTCAGTATTGAAGGTAACGCGCTTACCGTCGAGATGGGTTACTTCTGCGCTGAACGCCGCTGGCTGTGGCCCCTTGCTGACAGCCGCGTGCTCGTCACCCAGCACGACCCCCCCTGGACGCCGCTGGAAATCAGCCTCTGCCACCACGGCGAAGCCGTTCGTCTGGGCGCCTTCCTCAATAAAGAAGACTGTGAAAAACTGCTGGGCATCCTCCGCCAGCAAGGGCTGATGGTTCGCCAGTTCAGCGGCGAGGCGCTGCTGGAGGCCTGATCGCTTTGTCTAGGGATGAACGGTCAGCGACAACGGCGGCAAGCATTGCGCGCGTAACTGACAATGCGCCCGCAGCCGATAATGCCCCCGCTCCAGCGGCTGCATTCCCCCCAACGCCCCCGTCAGCAGCCACTGATCCGGGCGAATTTCCCAGCCCAGCGCTATCCGCTGATTGATGAGTGCCAACAGCGTTTGCCATTGGCCCTCCGCCAATGCCTCGGCGGGCGCTTCAATCACTGGCGCGCCGTCCTTCGTCAATTCAAGCTCAAGCCTGCCTATGTCAGCGGACAGCGGCACGCCTGCGGCGACAGCGAAGTAATGCGCAGCGACATTGCCGCGCACAATATTCAGGGCACTCAGCGGCGCAGGAATCCGGCTCAAATCCGGCAGTTCCAAGGCCAGCGCCACCCTCGACAGCTTGGATTTCAGCTCTGCCACCGAGGCCATCGGCTGGCGCTGCACGTCCCGCAGCTGAAAGGCCAACTCCATCTCGAGCATGCCCTTGCCGAAATCAGCCAGCGAGACCGCCCCACCGTCCAGCACGCCGCCTGAGGGCAAATTGCCAAACACCGCACGGTCACTGTGAAAACGCTGACGGGATAACAGACTCGTCAGCCCCGCCTTAAACCCGGCGGGCGATGCGACACCGGGAAGCGTTTGGGACAGGTTCTGATCAATATAGGCGCTCTGCCATTCGCGGTCTGTCGCCGCTTGCGCGAGCGGAGCGCTGAAAACCACCACAGAGAGCAGACTGACAATCAGGGAACGACACACGGGCTCACTACCTTATTCGATAAAAAAACGGGGCGTTTACTGTCCGGCCAGCTCACCGGGCAGCGCGGCCAGCGTACTCACGGTCAGCGTCGGCGCCAGCTCCCAGGGATCCAGCAGCGCCGATGGCTCACGCTTCAGCCACACCGCCTGCAAACCCGCGCTACGGGCGCCGATCACATCAAAGCTGTTGGCGGAAATCAACCAGGCCTGCTCCTGCTCGGCATTCGCAGAACGCAAAAAATGGGCGTATACCGCCGGATTGGGTTTGTAACTGCGCAGTGGCTCAGCGCTGACAATGCCGTCGAACAGTGCTTCAAGCCCGGCATGTTCCAACAACGTCTGCACCGCCGATGCGGCGCCGTTGGAGAAAGCGTACAGGCGGCAACCCGCATCACGGAGTTCAGTCAGCGCCTGGGGTACATCATCGAAAGCGGGCAGTCGCCCATAGGCGGTCATCAGCAGTTTTCGCCGCCCCGCCGTAAGCGCCTGCCCCATGCTTTCACAGCAGTAATCCAGTGCCTGCTCAGTGCAGCGGCTGAAATCCACATAGTTCTGCATCAGTCCCCGGCGAAAGCTGTACTCCAACTGTTTTTCCCGCCAGCGCGCCGCAAACAGCGGCGCCAAGTCGCCCATCAGCTCATACAGAGGCTGCGCAATCGCTCCGGTATCGATCAGCGTGCCGTAAACATCAAAGCCCAAGACCTTGTTCATCTGCCGCCTCCTGTGCCGCTACCTAGCGAAGTCTGGCAGCAATTCGGGTAAAATGCGCGCCGTTAACGCATCGAGGTAATCATGACCACGTCAGACAAGGCCCCGCAAGCCCCTTCGCCCAAAGTTGGATTTGTCAGCCTGGGCTGCCCCAAAGCCCTGGTGGACTCCGAGCGCATCCTCACGCAACTGCGTATGGAGGGCTACGAGGTGGTGCCCAGCTACGACGACGCCGACGTGGTGGTGGTCAACACCTGCGGCTTTATCGACAGCGCCAAGCAGGAATCGCTGGACGCCATCGGCGAGGCGATCAGCGAAAACGGCAAGGTCATCGTGACCGGCTGTATGGGCAAGGGCAACGATGCTGAGGTGATCAGGTCGGCCTTTCCCGAGGTATTGGGCGTCAGCGGACCAGCGGCCTATGACGAGGTAGTCAGCTCGGTCCACGAGTGGGCACCCCCGGTAGGCAAGCACGATCCCTTTGTCGATCTGGTGCCGCCGCAGGGCATCAAACTCACCCCGCGCCACTACGGTTACCTGAAAATTTCTGAAGGCTGCAACCACCGCTGCAGTTTCTGCATCATTCCCGCCATGCGTGGCGATCTGGTCAGCCGCCCGATCAGCGATGTGGTGGACGAAGCCAAGCGCATGGTGGCGGCCGGTACGCGCGAGCTGCTGATTATCTCGCAAGACACCAGCGCCTACGGGGTCGACACCAAATACAAGCTGGACTTTGTTGACGGTCGCGCACTGGAAACCCGCATGCAGGATCTGGCGGTCGCACTGGGCGAACTCGGCGTGTGGGTGCGCCTGCACTACGTGTATCCCTATCCCCATGTCGACAAGGTCATTCCGCTGATGGCCGAGGGCAAAATTCTGCCCTACCTCGACATTCCGTTTCAGCACGCCAGCCCGCGTATCCTCAAATTGATGAAGCGCCCCGGCAATCAGGAAAAAACCCTGGAGCGCATCAAGGCCTGGCGGGAAATCTGTCCCGATCTGGTTATTCGCTCCACCTTTATCGTCGGCTTCCCCGGTGAAACCGAGGAAGACTTTCAAATGCTGCTGGACTGGCTGGAAGAAGCCCAGCTCGACCGCGTCGGCTGCTTCCAGTATTCGCCGGTGGAAGGCGCTACCGCCAATGAGCTGCCCGATCCCGTGCCCGAGGACATCAAGCAGCAGCGCTGGGAACGCTTTATGGAAGTGCAGCAGCGCATCTCGGCGGCAAAACTCCAGCAGCGCATTGGTCAGCAACTGGAAGTGTTGATCGACAGCGTCGACGAAGAAGGCGCCATTGGCCGCTGCTACGCCGATGCGCCCGAAATCGATGGCAAGGTGTATCTGGACGGCATTACCGATCTGCAACCGGGCGATGCCTTGATTGCCACCATTGTTGATGCCGACGACTACGACCTCTGGGCCGTGCCCGTCGAGGAATAGACACGCGCTGTGAACCTGATTCTGCTCCGCCCCGACGACTATCTCGATCCGCAGCGGGTAAGCTTGAGCGATGCCCGCGCCGAGCAGATTCGTCAGGTGCATCGTGCCCAAGCCGGCGATTCGGTGCGCGTCGGCGACCTCGGCGGCCTGATGGGCAGCGCAATCATCGAACAGCTCGACGAGCATGCCGTTACCCTACGTGTAGCGCTCGACCGCCAGCCACCGGCCAAACTGCCCGTCACGCTGGTGCTCGCCCTGCCCCGCCCCAAAATGGCCCGGCGCATTTGCCGTACAATTGCCGAGCTCGGCGTACGCGAACTGATTCTGATCAACAGCTACCGGGTGGAAAAAAGCTACTGGTCCAGCCCGTTGCTGAGCGAGGACCGCATTCAGGACTATTTCATCGAAGGCTTGCAGCAATCGATGGACACCGTGTTGCCGACGTTGTGCATTGAAAAATACTTCAAACCCTTTGTGGAAGACCGCCTGCCCGCGCTGGCCAGCAACACGCGCGCACTGGTCGCCCACCCGCGCAGCGACGCGCCCTGCCCTCGCGATATCCGCGACGACAGCCTGCTCGCCATCGGTCCCGAAGGCGGCTTCATTCCCTACGAACTGGAAAAACTCGAAGAAGCTGGCTTACAAGCCGTCACCCTCGGCGAGCGGATTCTGAAAGTGGAAACGGCCGTGCCGGTGTTGTTGAGTCGATTGTTTTCCTGAAGAGCGCTTATTCCTCGCTGAGGTTTCGCCAGCCTTCAGGGTTTCACCAGTAATCCGCCGCCTGCCGCCATCAGCCCCACACCAACCACCGCACGTCCCTTTGCAGAAACGGATGATGAAAGCCGCGACTGTAGCTGAGGCGCCAGCGCCGCATAGGCCAGTTTGACGCCGCCAACACTCAATACGGTAATCAACAGAACCAACCCTATATCGGCGGCAACCAGCGTCTGCATATCCATAAACAGCGGCAGCAGGCTGGCGTAAAACACGATGGCCTTGATATCCGCCAGGGTTAACAGCAATCCCGCAAGGACACTGCCCGGCAGCGATGTCGAGCGGCTAACACGGCTGTTAATGGGACGATGACGACCGCGCCAGAACTGCCAGCCCAAAAAAATCAGATACAGCCCTGCCGCCACTTTGATGACCGCAAAAACCGCCCCCAACTGCTGAGCAAGGGCGGCCATGCCCAGCACGGCCATCAGCACAAACAGGCAGTCGGCCAGCACAATCCCTAACGTGGCTGCGGCACCCTGCCGAAAGCCGCCGCGCAGGCTGCACACCGTCACCAGCAGCACACTGCTGCTGGGCAGCGCCGCCAGCGCCAGCATGGCGAGGCTCAACGCCACAATACTGGCCAGACTCATGGCTAAACTCCTGTTAGCGCGAGGTGAATATCGGCAAGCTTACCTCAGATATTCACCTAATCCCCAGCACAGGGGAATAGCAACGCGATCCCACCGGCCACGCCTTGATCAGGAATCCCAGCGATAAATCAGATCCGCACCGTAGCTGCGCGGCTCTCCAAACATGACTGAGCGCCCGGCCTGCGGCAGGTTGTGCACATTGCTGATGCTGTACTCCTCGTCCAGCAGGTTCTTGCTCCATAACGCCAGATCAAGCACCCCGCCCATCAGTGGAATGTCGTACCAACCCAGTCGCGCATTCAACACTGCAAAGTCATCCATGCGGTCGGCGTCAAAGGTCGCAAATTCCCGTACACCGCCGCCATTGCGCTCATCAGTGAAGGCGTAAGTGGCATTCGCGACCACCTCTCCCCATTGCAGACTGCGCCACAGCGTCCACTCGGCCGCAGCGGTATAGGCGTGACGCGGTGCAGAATCAAACACAAAGCCGTCATCAAGCTCCCCCGACAAGGGGTTGCGGCTGGGCTCAATGCTGGCTGACAGGTAGGCGTAATTCAGGATCAGCAACAGTTGCTCAGACGCCAACCAGGTGGCATCCATCTCGAAGCCTTTCAGGGTCGATTCCCCGGCATTGGCCACAGTGGTGTCACTGGTGGTATTGGGCACGCTGAAGTTGAGTTGCTGGTCGACAAAGTCCTGCTGGAAGACGTCGGCATTGATTTGCAGGCGGTTGTCGAAGAAGCGCGACTTGATACCCAGCTCGTAGGCCGTCACTTTCTCTTCGTCAAAGCCATTGGCAAAGCGCTGCGCGCCCTCGGGGGTTACCTGCTCGCGGGTATTAAAGCCGCCGCTTTTGTACGCCTCACTGACCTTGAAATACAGATTGATATCATCGGCGGCCTCGTACTCAGCGATAAAGGCGAAGGAATCGTCCTTAAAGTCTTTGTCGCCGGAGACATCGTAGAAGTCATCGGACAGCTGTGTGCCAATATCGCCATCGTCGCGATCGGTATTATCCAGGTCGCCCGGCACAACAAGGAAGGTAATCTGCCTGCGCAGCGCATCAGCCTTGCGGTTGTCCTCCGAGTGTCGCGCCCCCAGAGTCAGGCTCAGCCGCTCGTCCAGAATCGGTGGGCGCCAGGTCAACTGTGCAAACACTGCCGCCGCCGTATTTTCAATATCGAAACGAGCCTGCGTCAGCACTTCGATGCGATTGCCGGTGGAGTTCTGCTCGGCCATGCTGCCCAGCGGTGCGGATAACAAATGGCCGATCTGACCGCGCCCCTGCTGCGCCCGCTCTTCAAAGTAGTACAGACCGGTAATGTAGCTCAGCTGGCCGCCAAACAGGTCGCCCGACAATTGCAGCTCATGGGAGAACTGCTCCTGATCCACCACCGGATGAACTTCACCGTATTGCACACTACGACCGATACAGGGACTGCAGACAGCCGAATCACCAGCGACTGCCGCCACAGGAAAACTGAATACTGGACTATTATCCAGCCGATAACCGTCAGTGCTTGCGCCGGTGGCAAGAATCGTCGGGGTTTTATCGTATAGCTCGCGCTCGGCATAGAGATATTTCAGGGTTGTCGTGTCATCAAGCTGCCAGGACAGGCTCAACTGGTGACCGGAGATACGGTTCTTCGCCTCTTCAAAGGGGGTCGCCGAAAAAATACGGTCAGGGCGGTTGCCCGAGGTATTGAAATCGAAGAACTGCCTCGCCCCGGCATTGATAAGGTTGGTAAAGAGAATTCCCTGATCCAGCCCCGGATTCGGGATCGGATCCGACGGACGGGTGTGTGAATACACCAGATTCGTATTCGTCACCTCGGCCCGGTCATAAGCGTAGTCCAGGCGGACCGTATCCGAAATATCCCAACCGATATCCAGTCGATACCCTTCGGTATCGGTGTCGCCAAAATCACCACCCTGCCCGGTATTCTCGATATACCCATCGACGCGCTTATTGAGATACGCCAGCTTGGCAGCCAAGCCCTCGACCACGGGGACATTGATCATTGTTTTACTACTGAACAGATCGCGATCACCGACCGTAAAAGCCTGTTTCAACTGCACCCTATCAACATCCGGCTGCCGCGTAATGAGATTGACCGCCCCCGCCGTCGAGTTGCGTCCGTACAGGGTGCCCTGTGGCCCCCGCAAAACTTCAATACGCGTTAAATCCGCCAGCTCTGTCGTCAGCGCAGCAGAGCGCGCGATATAGGCGCCGTCGACATATACCCCCACCGGAGGGTCCTGCGTAATCTGCGCGTCAATCAGGCCAATGCCGCGAATATAAATACGCAGCGTCGTGGTATTAATGGGGAACGGCTGAATGGTCATCGCCGGCACATTGTTGGCGAGATCGCCCACGTTGCCGATGCCCTCGCGCTCCAGTGCCTGTTCACCGAACGCATCCAGGGCGATCGGCGTATCCTGAAGGCTCTCCGTTTTCTTCTGCGCCGTTACCAGAACCTCCTCCAGTTGGCGAGGCTCCGCATATGCAGCGTAGTTTGTGCCGGCGGCGCCCAGCCACAGCCCGATCAGTAGTCGTTTCATAATCTCTGTCCGCAGTTTTATTGTTATTCATGAACGCCGATTAAGGCACTCGTCTTAACGATAGACTAAAACTCGAAGCCGAAACACATCATTTCAGACCAGACTAATAAACAAAATCGGCCACAAGTGAATTAACAGTGGACGCTTTAATATTGTGACGCCCCACTCAAAGGGCCAGCGCAGGTACCGGGCGACACCGAGTATTGCGCGAATCGAATTGCATGCCGCCCCCGTTCCTCACGCGGTTAACGCTTTGAGACCGGGGGAGCCATCGCCATGGACAAGCCGCTAAGATGATGCCTTTGCATATCGGAAAGGCCTGCCGGCAACAAAGCAAAAAGTCACTTTTCGCGGCATTTTTGGGATACGCTTGATGGTGAAAAAAAATGAATTCCGCACTCTGTTAACCCGCCGCTTTCTCTATTTAGAGAAGCACCTTGAACAGCCCTATCCAATATCGCTGATGCGCGGTTTTTAAGCCTAAATAGCCAAGAAAGCCGCGCTTCACGCTATTCGGCATACGGGGTATGAGGTTTTTTCCTACGAAGAATAACGCGGAAGTTCGGCTTTAGATCTAGATAAATTAGGTGTGGATCTGAGGGCTATCAGACGCCCCAGATAGCCACCAAATAGCGCCGCTCACTCGCCCCGCTGTTGCTCCCACTTAGGCGGCAACAGCAACACTTTCAGCCCTTCCCAAGGATTTTTCGCCGCAAAGGCATCTCGCCACATGGCCAGAAACTCGTGAAAGTTCAAGGTAATGATATTGCGGGAGTGGATTTGATCGACAATGCCGTAATCCACCGGGTTGTCGTCCTGTTCTTCGGTGTAGGTGCCGAACAGGCGGTCAAAAATAATCAGCACGCCGCCGTAGTTGCGGTCGATGTATTCGGGGTTGCGACCGTGATGCACGCGGTGCGCACTGGGGGTGTTAAACCAGAATTCCACCCAGGGGTGCAGCTTGCCCACGGCTTCGGTGTGCACAAAATACTGGTAGCACAGATTAAAGGCATAAAGACTGAACACTACCGCCGGGTGCACGCCCAGCAATACCATCGGCATAAAGAACAGCCACCAGCCGGTAAGCGAATACAGCAAGCTTTGGCGCATGGCGGTGGTCATATTCATGGTTTCGCTGGAGTGATGCACCACATGGGCACTCCAGAACCAGCGCATACGGTGGCTGGCGCGATGAAACCAGTAGTAACAAAACTCCATGGCGATGAATAAGGGCACGATCGTCCAGCCGTTGACCGGAATATCGAAGAAGCGGAACTGGTAAATAGCGGTAATGAGTGCGCCGGTCACCAGCAGGTGGATCAGGGTTTCCAGTATCTGGTAGCTGCCGCCCAAGCCGAGGTTGACCAGAATCTCCGGCCACTCAAACTGCTTCCACATACGGTGCGACGGTCCACGGCGCTTGCGCAGCCAAAGCTCGGCGGCGAAGGCCAGCAGAAACATTGGCGTGGCGGCAAACAGAATGACCTGCTTCCAGTCGATGTGCGGGCCGAGTATGCCCTGCAAGGTGTTGTTCAATTCACTGATCACGTTCACTCTCCCGCCGTCATCGTTATTGTTTTGCGCACCGCGGTCGACGCGACGCGGCTTTAAACAGCCAGGCAATTATGCTGTAGTAAGCGCCAACGAGATTTGACATTTTCGGACATCACGCCATGCCCTCCCCCCTGCGCGACGCCGTCGTTCCCAATACTTACGTGCACCTGCTCTACGAGCACTTGCAGGCGCAGGGACGCGATGCTGAAGCCTTGCTGGGCGAGGCCCCACCACCGTCGCAGGGCCGTTTCCCGGTATTGCGATGGCGGCAGCAGTTGCGCCGGGCGGCCAGCGCGTTGAATGATCCCCTCCTGGGCTTACACCTCGGTCAACGCATTACGCCAAGGCATTTTGGCGTATTGGGTCACGTGCTGCTGAGTTGCGGGAATCTGGCAGGCGCACTGGCGCGGTTAGAGCGCTACCAGCGCCTGATTTACGATGTGAATCCGATGCGGGTCGAGCTGCGCGACGCAAAAGTGATATTGAGCTGGGGCGCCGAGCGCGGTCGCCCCGGCTCGTTGGTTGATGAAACCGCCATCGCGGCGCTGATGCAGTTCTGCCGGGACATTACCGGCTTGCCCGACGCCTGCGCTGACAGCATTGCCTTTATCAATCCCGCGCCCGCCGCGCTTGGGCCCTATGAGCAGTGGTTCGGCTGCCCAGTGCAGTTCCGGTGTGATCGCACTGAGGTCATTTTTCATCAGCAGCTTTTGGAGGCGCCGCTTCGACAAGCTGACGCCGCGCTGTCCGCCGATCTCGACAAACAGGCAGCCTCTCTGCTCGGTCAATTGGAGCGGGGGGAAGAAGCGCCGCTGTCCGCACATATTCGCCAGATGATTGCCGCCCGGCTGCGCTATCAAACCGCTTCTGCCGAGCATTGCGCCACCGCACTGCATACCTCGCCGCGACATTTACACCGGCGACTGGCCATTGAGGGCAGTCGCTTTCGCGAGTTGTTGGCGCAGACCCGTCAGCAGTTGGCCGAACATTATCTGCACGACCCCCGCCTGCAACTGGAAGAAATTGCCGCCCTGCTAGGTTACGCCGAGCACAGCGCGTTCAGCCGGGCGTTCAAACACTGGACGGGAGAGTCTCCCCGCCAGTTCCGCGAACGTCTGGAGAACGCGCCGTCATGACTTCATCGGTCGGCCCAGCAGCCAACGGGGCAATGCCAGACCGAAGAAGATGCCCAACAGGCGCAGGCCGATAATGACCGCCATCCCGGCCAGCATGGATAGGGTTTCCGGCTGCCCCAAATGAAGCAGCAGTGTGAACAGCAGTCCCCCGCTGATCGCGGCGGTGGCGTAGATTTCCCGGTGGAATATCAGCGGAATATCGTTACACAGCACATCGCGCATGATGCCGCCTGCAACGCCGGTCATCAGTCCCATCAACACCGCAATCTCCGGGTCCATCCCCAGCCCCAGTGCTTTCTGTACCCCTGCCAGTGTGAAGAACGCCAGCCCAATGCCATCGAACACATCGAGCAGCTTCAACGGCAGGCGCACAAAACGCTGAACGACAAACGTGCTTATCGCCGCCATCATCCCCAGCCACAGGTAGCGACTATCGGCAATCCAGATGGGATCGACACCCAGAATGACATCTCTGAGCGTACCGCCGCCCAGACAGGTGATCAGTGCAATCACCAGCACCCCGAAGATATCCAGTCGCTTCTGGCAGGCCGTCAGCGTGCCCGAGGCAGCAAAGACCGCTATACCGAAGAAGTCGAGAAAGGCCGACAGGGATGCAATCATGGCACCGCCTCCATCACGCGAAATAAGGGCCATCACGGCCCGGCTGTTGTAGGCCCGCTAGTGTACTGCGGCAGACGAAAGATAGCAGCGGCACCGTTGCGTCCCGGCTTTTTTTAACGGCTTGCCCTGCCAATAAAACCCTGCTGTGCTAGGGTAATTCTATTGCTACGCAATATCGCTGAGGAGTCGTTATGAAGTCTACAGAATCGCTATTGTCTGAACTGCAGTGCGAAGGCAAGCACTATCGCTATTACGACCTCACCAAGCTCAATGATCCGCGCGTGGATCAGCTGCCCAAGTCACTGAAGATTCTGCTTGAGAACCAGCTCCGCCACTTTGACGGCGAGAACGTGGGACAGGAAATTATCGATGCCCTGCTCAACTGGGTTGATACGGGCACAGGCGGTGACGACATCAATTTCTCCCCCGCGCGGGTGTTAATGCAGGACTTTACCGGCGTACCCGCCATTGTCGATCTGGCCGCCATGCGCGATGCCGTCGCCAAGCGCGGCGGCGATGTCTCGGTGATCAACCCTCAGATTCCCGTCGACCTGGTTATCGACCACTCGGTGACCGTTGACCAGTTCGGCTCTCCTCAGGCTTTTCAGGAGAACGTCGCCAAGGAAATGGAGCGCAATGTCGAGCGCTACCGCTTTCTCAAGTGGGGACAATCGGCCTTCGACAACTTCAATGTGGTGCCGCCGGGCACCGGCATCTGCCATCAGGTCAATCTGGAGTACCTGGCGCAGGTGGTCTTTCAAGGTGAAGACGCGCAAGGGCCGCTGGCCTACCCCGACACGGTACTGGGCACCGACAGCCATACGCCGATGGTGAATGGCCTCGGCGTGCTGGGCTGGGGCGTGGGCGGTATTGAGGCGGAGGCCGCACTGCTGGGCCAACCCTATTCCATGATGTTGCCCGACGTCGTCGGTTTTGAAATGCAGGGTGCCCTCAACGAGGGTGTGACCGCGACCGATTTGGTACTGACCGTGGTGGAAATCCTGCGACGCGAGGGAGTGGTCGGCAAGTTCGTCGAATTCTTCGGTGATGGCCTCGCCGAGCTGAGCGTGGCCGACCGCGCCACCATTGCCAATATGGCGCCGGAATACGGCGCCACCTGCGGTTATTTCCCCGTGGATGAAGCCACGCTTGCCTACCTGAAACTCAGTGGTCGCAGCACCGATACCGTGGCGCTCACCGAAGCCTACTGCAAGGCGCAAGGCCTGTGGCGGCATCCCGGCGACGCGCCGCGTTTCTCTCAGACCATTCAGCTCGACCTCGGCAGCGTGGAACCCAGCCTTGCCGGGCCAAGCCGCCCGCAGGACCGGGTAGTACTGGGCCAGCTCGGCAAAACCATGGCCGACTACCTTGCCGAGAAAGGCAAAGACCGCGAAGAATTTTCTGCCATTCCCGATATGGGGGAAAAGCTGCACCACGGCGACGTAGTGATCGCGGCAATTACCAGTTGTACCAACACCTCCAACCCCGACGTGATGATCGCCGCCGGGCTGGTGGCCCGCCGCGCCCGCGAACGTGGCCTGCGGGTCAAGCCTTGGGTGAAGACCTCGCTGGCACCAGGCTCAAAGGTCGTCAGCCAGTATCTGGCGGACAGCGGTCTGCAGGAGGACCTGGATTCGCTGGGCTTTGATATTGTCGGCTACGGCTGTACCACCTGCATCGGCAACTCCGGGCCGCTGCCGGAGCCCATTTCCAAGGCCATTGACGACAAGGACATGCTGGTATCGGCGCTGCTGTCGGGCAACCGCAACTTTGACGGCCGCATCCACCCCCAGGTCAAGGCCAGTTGGCTTGCGTCGCCCCCGTTGGTCGTGGCCTTTGCATTGGCGGGCACGACGCTGATTGACCTGCAGAATGACCCTATCGGCAAAGACAAGCAGGGCAACAAGGTGTATCTGAAAGACCTGTGGCCCAGCAGCGACGACATTCAGGAAATTCGCAAAATCGTCAGTGGCAGCATGTACCGCGAGGCCTACAGCGATGTCTTCACCGGCACCGAGGAATGGCGCGAACTCGAAGTGGAGAAAAGCGACACCTACCAATGGCAGGACGACTCCACCTATATTCGTCTGCCGACCTTCTTTGAGAACCTAAAGGCGCCGGAAGACACACTGGACAGCGTGCACAATGCCCGCGTGATCGGCCTGTTCGGTGACAGCATTACCACCGACCATATTTCTCCGGCGGGTAAAATTGCCGACGATAGTCCTGCCAGCCATTACCTGCAGAGTCTTGGTGTGGCGCCGACCGACTTCAATTCCTACGGTTCCCGCCGTGGTAACCACGAAGTGATGCTGCGTGGCACCTTCGCCAATGTGCGACTGAATAACCGCATGGTAGGAAAGGAAGGGGGCTACACCCTTGGCCCCAATGGCACCGATATTCTCAGCATTTACGACGCCGCGATGAAATACCAGCAGCAGAACACGCCACTGGTAGTACTTGCCGGCAAACAGTACGGCACCGGCTCCAGCCGTGACTGGGCAGCCAAGGGCACGCTATTACTCGGTATTCGCGCGGTAATCGCCGAAAGCTTTGAGCGCATTCACCGCTCTAACCTGATCGGCATGGGTGTGTTGCCCATCGAGTTGGACCCCGAAGTCCGTATGACAATGCTGGAGCTGGACGGCAGCGAGGAAGTCGATATTGTTCCCTGCGATGACATACTGACGCCGAAACAGACCTTGCGCATTATCTTGTCCCGCCACGATGGCAGCCGCCACGAGGTACTGGGACGAAGCCGTATCGATACCCGACAGGAAGCCGAGTACTACCGTCACGGAGGCATCCTGCAATATGTACTGGCTCAGCTGCAGAAATAGCCCGATTATAAAATAGCCCTAAAGCGCGGTCGGCGGATTGACCGCTGCGCCGCCGCTGGCATACTCAGGGGAACAGGAGAGGGAGCACCCCACGATGAAAGTCCATTTAGAACTGGAAATCGAACCGGAAGAACTGCGCCGTCTGGTTGGCTTACCCGACATGCAGCCGATCTGGGATTCGGTACAGAAACGCGTTGCCGAAGGCGACAGCGAGATGATTCAGCAGGTGGCCAAAACCGCGTTTACGGAAGGTATGAAAACCCTCGACATGACCACCCGCTTACTGAAAACCCTCAGTGGTCTAGCGAGCCGCCGCGACAGCGAGGCCAAAACCAAGGCCAGCACAACAAGCGCGGCCAAAAGCAGTACGCGCAAAACAGCAACGAGTAAAAGCCGCGCCCGCAGCAGCAGTAGCCGCAGCAAAAGCAGTGAGTAAGCGCCGGGCCAGAACGCAATCAGCGAGACCATTATTATGAGCAACAAAACGCAACGGGGCGGCGCCAAGCTGACCGCCTCGGGCAAGCGGCTGCGCATGCGCACCGCGGAACGCAGTGATATTCCCGGTATTGTCGCGCTGTCAAAGCGTGTGTACCAGGGCACCGGCATCGATCCCTACTCCACGGCAGAACTGCGCGGTCAACTCAACCACTTTCCCGAAGGTAAATTTGTTGTCACGCTCGACGAAGACATCGTCGGCTACTGCGCCACCTTTCGGGTGAGCGGCGCCGTTTGCCTCAAGCCTCACACTTGGGAATCCATCACCGCCAACGGCTATGGCACTCGCCACGACCCCAATGGCGACTGGCTCTATGGAATGGAAGTCTGCGTCGATAAAAGTGTTCGCGGCTACCGTATCGGTCAGCGCCTGTATAACGCACGTAAAAAGCTCTGCGAGTCTCTGCACCTGAAAGGCATTGTGTTTGTTGGTCGCATGCCCGGCCTCAGCAAGCGCCTGCGCCGTTTTGGCACAGCCGAACATTACCTCGAGGCGGTACTCAACAAGCAAGTGCGCGATCCGGTACTGTCCTTCCAGATTGGCAACGGCTTTGAGGCGATCGGGGTGGTTGAGCACTACCTCGATACCGACCGGGACTCACTGGGCTACGGTGCCCATATGGTGTGGCACAACCCCAAGATCGATCGCGATGCCAAACCCGGCCACGACAAGCACTATGGCGGTCGCCAGCCCGACACGATTCGCGTGGGCACGGTGCAATATATGCAGCGTCGCGTGCAGTCCTTCTCCGAGTTCATGTCGCTGGTGGAATACTTTGTCGATGTGGTTGCCGACTACAAGGGCGACTTCGTGGTGTTTCCGGAGCTGATTACCCTGCAGCTGCTGTCGATTGAAGATCAGGAGCTGAACCCGCAGGAATCCATTGAAGCACTGACCAAGTACACTCCCCGCTACCGCGAGGCCATGCAGGATCTGGCGGTGCGCTACAACATCAATATCATCGGCGGCTCGCACCCTACGCGGGTTGCCAATGGCCGGGTGGAAAACATCTCCTACGTGTTCCATCGCGATGGCCGTATTGATGAGCAGCCCAAAATTCACCCCACGCCCAACGAGGTGTACTGGTGGAATATTGAAGGCGGCAGCAGCCTGAATGCCATCGATACCGACTGTGGGCCGATTGGCGTGCTGGTTTGCTACGACGCCGAATTCCCGGAGCTGTCGCGGCATCTGGTGAATCAGGGCGCACAGATTCTGTTCGTACCGTTCTGTACCGACGAGCGTCAGGGCTATATGCGCGTGCGCTATTGCTGTCAGGCAAGAGCCGTAGAGAACCAGATCTACGTGGTCATGTCAGGCAACGTCGGCAATCTGCCCAATGTCGCCAACATGGACATTCAATATGCCCAAAGCTGTATTCTGACGCCCTGCGATTTCTCCTTTGCCCGTGACGGCATTGCAGCCGATACCACGCCCAATGTCGAAACGGTCGCGATTGCCGACCTGCGGCCGGAGAGCCTGCACATCGCCCGCAACAGCGGCACGGTACAAAACCTGCGGGACCGTCGTCACGACTTGTATCAAATGAAATGGCGGGGCCAATAGGCCCCGCGGGAAGAAGGTTTTATGTCTACGCTACTCAGCATTCTGGCGCTGCTGTTTCTGGCACTGTTTGTACTCATCCCGCTGATTGAGCGATTCGCGCCCCGTGCCAGCCCGGAACAGCAGCAGCGTATCAGTCGCTGGATTCTGCCGCTGGTCGCGATCGGACTGGTCGCCGCACTGATTAAGCACCTAATGTCGTGAAACGCATCTCGGCAGCATTATCCTGGACCTGAGCCTGTTTGGCCCGCGCACGCTCCCAGAAACGCTCGTGGAAGTAGAAGGCCACCGTGTTGACAGCAGGCTCCACCAGCGCCATCAAGCCGCCAATGACAAAACTGCCCGTCAACAGGTACGCCACTGTGAACGCAACGGAAAAGTGCATAATGGCAAAGCTGATGGTCTTCTTCATGGCCGGGACCTCAATCAATAATGATTCTCACTTGCAGCCTATCTTAACAGCTACCCCCCTCCCCGCAATAAGATTGTTTGTATGCTTTTGATTGGTTTCAGCTATCAATCAGGCCCTCTCTCGCTATTTTTTAGTGGCACAACAGTTGCTTCGCCCCAGACAGATACCGGACGCCCTCTGCGAATAAGGACTCTGTCATGCGTTTTCCTCTCCCCCCCCTGCTCGCCTTACTGAGCCTGATAAGCCCCGCCGCCCTGGCCGATGACGCTCTGTCGCAGGACGCGGGCAATATGGTCTGGCTGGTGTGTGCCAGCGCGCTGGTGTTCTTAATGCAGGCGGGGTTTGCGCTGCTTGAATCGGGCATGTCTCGCAGCAAAAATGCCCTAAATGTGGTCATGAAAAACTACATGGATGTCTGTTTTGGTACGGTCGTGTTCTGGCTCATCGGCTACGGCCTGATGTTTGGCAGCAATCCCACCGGATGGCTGGGCACCGACCTGTTTGCACCCTCAGAAATGGACCCCATGGGTTACGGGGTGCTGCTGTTCCAAACAATGTTTGCCGCCACCGCCGTCACGATCGCCAGCGGCGCCATGGCTGAGCGTACCTGCTTCGATGGTTATCTGCTGGGCGCGCTGGTGGTCACGGCACTGATCTACCCGATCTTTGGCAGTTGGGTCTGGAACAGCGGTGGCTGGCTGGCGGAACGCGGGTTTATCGATTTTGCGGGTTCAACAGTGGTGCACTCCGTCGGTGCCTGGGTGGCGTTGGCAGGGATCATCGTGATTGGGCCCCGACTGGGCCGCTTCGGACGCGATGGCCGCCCCCGCGAAATTCGCGGACACAACCTCACTCTGGTCGCACTGGGCGGCTTTATTCTCTGGTTCGGCTGGTTTGGCTTCAATGGTGGCTCGACACTGGAAGCCTCAACCGATATCGGCCTGATCAACCTGAATACCCAGTTGGCCGCAGCTGCTGGTGCCACGGGCAGTATGTTGCTGGCGAGTCTGTTTCGCCGCCCCATTCTGCTGACCGAGACCGTCAACGGCAGCCTTGCCGGGCTGGTCGCCATCACGGCGGGTTGCGCGTCGATGACACCCACATTTGCCCTGCTCACCGGCTTGATTGGCGGCATTATCTGCACACTGGGCGGCCAGCTGCTGCTGCGACTGCAGTTGGATGACGTTGTCGGCGCGGTCAGCGTTCACGGCTTTGCCGGTGCCTGGGGCACCCTCGCGGCAGGTCTGTTCCTGAAAGACAATATGTTCGACGGCCAACAGGTGATGACGCAACTGGTTGGCATTGGCGCCTGTTTTATCTGGAGCTTCGGCACGGCGCTGATGATGTATTTCGCCATCGACAAATTGCTGGGGTTACGCGCTAACTCGCAGCATGAGCAACGCGGCCTGGATTTAAGCGAGCACGCAGAAATTGGCTACCCCGAATTCCCTTCGGGTCAACATGCCTACACCGCTGATCGCGCCGCTGACCTGGAGTGGAAACCATGAGTCAGGCGGCCATTCCCCTGCACCGACAGGCGATCGAAGACGGCCTGCGCGAGTTTCTCGACGACGCCTCGCTGCAGCAGGCCATGGACCACTGGCAACGCCAGTATGCAGACCAGCCGAGTACGGCTCTGCAGCGTTTCGTCAGTGACATTTACAGTGCATACGACATTTCCGCCAGCCGCGCGACGGTGCTGAGAAGCCTGCTGAAAGCCATCAATCTGAATGGAGATGCACTGCCCGGCGCCCCCAAATCGCGACGAACCGGCGCGCCCCTCAATCAGCGCTCAGAAGCGTTTTCACTGCTGATTGACGCGATCATGGTGCAACTGGAGGCCGAGGAACAGCGACGTCTGTTACTGGAGTATTTCGCGGCACTGCGCAAAAAACACCTGCCGCCGGGCCTGCTGATTACGCTGCAAAGCTGGCTGGCCAAACGCGATGCCAGCGCGGCACCCAATGCCGACAATGCGCAGCTGCGCTTTTTGCTGAATCAGTTATACATACTGCTCTGTGATCACCTGGGCCCGGTCAAAGCCGACCGCTGTCTGGCTCGAGCCGTTAACAATGTGAATCAGCAGTATCCGTTGATGGAGGAGTTGGTCAGCCAGTTTCTATAGCGTTCAGCGGCCGAGGTCCGCCAACGGGTGGCGGTCCCAGGGCGGAACAAACAGCGCATTGGTCTCCTCGTCCGGCACCTCGTCGACACAGCGGTAGCACCAATTGGGGCATTCATCGCGGTCCTTGAAGCGCGCCCGCACGCCTTCAGCAAATTCCGGGTCGCGAAGACGATTTGCCGCCAGTACCATTTCCAAGCGGAAAACATCGGCGAGTCCAAGGCCACGACTGTCGGCAAACTGCCTGACAATCAACTTCAAGGCGCTGGCCGCGCCGCGATTTGCGCCATCCAACGCCAATGCCAGCCAGTCATTGCGACGGGCATCGCGTTCAAGCGCCGCCTTTAAGGCCCTCACACAACGACGCTCGCAGTGCTTATCTATCCACGGTCGATGCGCCTTCAACGGCGCGTCTTGCAAGCTGACCCCCTGCTCCACTTCCCAGTCAGTGAGGCAATCGGTGAGCAGTTCGCTGTTTGCTTCCGGGTCCTCTTCCCAGGACAGCTCAAGCAGGCTGTTGAGCAAGCTCTCCTTGCTCTGGGAATCCCAGCAGTAATCCGCCAAGCCGGAATACAAGGCATCAGCCGGACCCAGTTCAACGCCTGTCAGGGCGGCAAACAGGCCGGTGTGCCCCGGCATCTGCCCGAGATACCAACTGGCGCCCGCGGTAGGGATGAGTCCAATACTGGCTTCGGAGACCGACAACTGACTGCGCTCAGTGACAATGCGGTGACTGGCACCGGCCATCAGCCCCAATCCGGCGCCGCGCACCCGACCGTCGGCCCAGCAGATCACCGGCTTGGGAAAGGTGTGGATGAGATAGGCTGCCATGTACTCGCAACGCAGCAGAGCCTCAGCCTCAATGGCCGCACCGCCGGGATTTGCCAGAGCCGATTCCAGCATCCGCAATACATCGGCGCCGCCGCAAAACCCGCGGTCACCGGCGCCGTCGATAAACACCGCCACCGCCTCAGCATCGTCGCGCAACACTATCAGTGTGTGCAGCAGACGCTCAGCCATTTCCGGGCCAATGGCATTCAGTTTCGCCGGGGCGTTGAGGGTCAGCCTGGCAAGATACCCGCCAGCAGGTAGCGCAAGGCGCTGCAAACAAAGGGAGTAATCAACCTGCATACGCTGGTCCACCACTGAAAACGATGCTGCCAGTATCGCCACTGCGACGGCCAGACTCAAGCAGTCACAGTCCGATGCCCGCTCACCGTACCAATCGGCACCTGCGGCAACTGCCGGCCCAGATTGACCCAACTGTCATTTTTTATTTCGTCGCACGGCCAATTTGTCACCGCAGTGCATTCGTTATGCTCCGCTTCCAATGTGGATATCCGCATCCCACTACTGACTTTCACTGCACGAGGCCGCCATGACGACTTACAAAGCCCCGGTACGCGATATCAATTTCGTTATCAATGAACTGCTGGACTACCAGAAGCACTACACTCAGGTTCCCGGCGGCGAAGAAGCCACACCGGATATGGTTGACGCCATCATCGGCGAAGCGGCCAAGTTTGCCGAGGAAGTCTTAGCCCCGCTGAACCAGCCCGGCGATGAGCATGGCTGCAAATGGGAAGACGGCAACGTCACCACCCCGCCCGGCTTTAAAGAAGCTTACGATTTGTGGGTTGAAGGCGGATGGCAGGGCCTGTCTCACCCTGCCGAGTACGGCGGCCAGGGTCTGCCAATGTCTATGGGCCTGATTAAATCGGAGCTGGTGGGCACGGCAAACTGGAGCTGGGGCATGTACCCCGGCCTCAGCCTCGGTGCCATGAACACACTGCTGGTACACGGTGATGAGCAGCAGAAAAATCTGTATCTGAGCAAACTATGCGAGGCCACCTGGACCGGCACCATGTGTTTGACCGAGCCTCACTGCGGCTCTGACCTCGGGCAGATGAAATCGCGCGCCGAACCCCAGCAAGATGGCAGCTACAAACTGAACGGCACGAAAATTTTCATCTCTGCCGGCGAACACGATATGGCCGAAAACATCGTGCATATCGTCTTGGCTCGTACACCCGGCGCCCCCGAAGGCACCAAAGGTATTTCGCTGTTTATCGTGCCCAAGTTCCTCTCCGATAACGAGGGCAATATCACTGAGCGCAACGGCGTCAACTGCGGCAACATCGAGAAAAAGATGGGCATTCACGGCAATGCCACCTGTGTGATCAACTTTGATGACGCCACCGGCTATATGCTCGGCAAGGAAAACGAAGGCCTGGCCGCCATGTTCACGTTTATGAATACCGCACGCATTGGTACGGCCATCCAGGGGCTGGCAGCGTCCGAGCTGGCTTACCAGAACGCCTGGCCCTACGCCATGGAGCGCTATTCCATGCGCGCGCTGTCTGGCTCGAAAAACCCCGACAAAGCCGGTGACGCGATCATTCACCACGGCGATGTTCGCCGTATGCTGCTGACCGCAAGGGCTTTCGCCGAGGGCGGCCGCGCGATGATTTACGATGCCGCGAAATATGCAGACATGATGGTCAGTGCCCCAACCGAAGAAGAGCGCGATGCCTATGAGAACGAACTCGGCTTCCTGACGCCCATTCTGAAAGCCTTCCTGACAGAAACCGGCCTTGAATCAGCCAGCAACGCCATGCAGGTCTTCGGCGGTCACGGCTTCATCAAAGAGCACGGCATGGAGCAGATTTACCGCGACGCAAGGATTGCGACGATGTATGAAGGCACTACTGGCATTCAGGCCATGGACCTGATCGGTCGCAAGGTCGTGCTGGACGGTTTCAAACTCTATGCCGGTTTCAGCAAGAAACTCTACAAGTTTGGTTTCAGCTCACTGCTCAAAGGCAAGCGTCGCCGCTACAGCGCCAAGCTGATCGGCTATACGCTGAACCTGAACTGGAAGACCGTTAAGATGCTCGCCCGCGCCTCGCGCAATCGCGACGCGGTATCAGCGGCTTCTTACGACTTCCTGATGTACAGCGGCTACCTGTCGATGGCGTATTACTGGGCGATGATGGCCGAAGTCGCAGCAGAAAAGCTGGACAGCGCCGACAGTGGTGACCGTGAGTTCTACCAGGCCAAGCTGGAAACAGCGGAGTTTTACTTCAGCCGCCTGTTGCCTCGCGCCAAAGCTCACGCCGCTGCGATGGACAGCAGCACTGACAGCGTAATGGGCATGGCACCGGAGCGCTTTACCCTGCGTTGATCTCTGACAGCCAGGCACAAAAAAAGGCGTCTGGAGTTTCTCCACGACGCCTTTTTTATTGCTCCGGCTGAGTGTCTTAGTAACTCAGCTGCGACACTTCAACCTTCCACTTCCCTTCCTTGTCACAGGGGTTTGCCACTTCTTCGGTCTGCCCTGGCTCCACATCAAAGGCCTGCACGCTCAGCGGCCGTATCGCATCTTCCCGGGTATAACTGAAGACACCGCTAACCCTGGCTGCGCAGTGGTTGACCACCAGAAAGCGGGTCGAGACCTTATCGCGCATGTAGTAAGCACAGCTCGAACGATTGGATGCGGAATCCAGTGTTTCAACCTTCCAGTCCAGACAGTCTTCCGGCTGCGCGGCAAACACCGCAGTGCTCCCAAGCACGCCGAAAACAAGACCTGCAGCAATCACCATGGTCTTCATATATCACCCGTTCAGTGCGTCAACACTCATGTTATTTGCGGGTTTGCAATGCGGCTCTCAAACCCAACATACCGTGTTTGCACCTTAGCGGAAGCGATATCACCCGACAGCAGGTATTTTCCCCCATGCGTACTGCCTAAGGCCCGTACATGCTCAAAAAAATACAATTAAAACAGCTTGTTAGCGACGCGGACAGTTAGGCAGTTTTGTGACGAAGTCATCAGACTCAAGACGGCAGGCCGCAAATCAGTCGACGCAGTATCTTCTCGTGCAGATTTTCAGGCGAGTCCAGCGCCAGGCGCTGCAGTATCTCCTGCTGCCGCCCCGACGCAGATGAACCACGCCACAGCAGCTGCACTTTTTCACGCCACGTCATGCGGGACAGCCTTATCAGCAACGCTCCCGCCTCCAACTCGAGATCGCTAAAGTCGCAACCTAATGGGAAACGAGGGCACAGTCCGGAGCGCTCCCCTTCAGCAATGCGATGCTGAATTTTTTCAGGGGTATTCTGTCGCCGGGCTTCGGGCAGACTGAAATCCGCAGGCAGCTTACCCCGCTGCTGCGCTTCTCGGATTAACGCTGGCTGAAAGCGGCTGTCGGCGATGCCGATCAATGCCGCCGCCACCTCGGCATCGCGCTTTGAACGCAAATCAGCGATGCCGTATTCCGTAATCACCATATCCCGCAAATGCCGGGGAACCGTGCAACTGCCATACTGACTGAGAATATTGGAAACGGCTTCACCGCTCTGCTGCCGACTGGCGCGGATCATCAACATCGAGCGCCCGGTTTGCAACTGATGCGCCATCGCCACAAAGTTATATTGCCCACCCACACCTGAAATGACCTGCCCGCTTTCCAGTGTATCGGAGGCCACCGCGCCATTCAGACTGACATTCAGGCCGGTATTGATGAAGCGGGCATCTCGGCGCTGCAGTCGATAGAGCCTGGGATTCAGGTCAAGTTGATTAATCTTGTTCACGCCGCACATGGCCAATTGCCGACGGCGCTCTTCCGGCATTTCCCGTAGGCGCTGGTAGAAGTCATCGGAGCCGAGGAAGAAACCGCCGTGCAGCACTTTGCCGTGACGCAGAGTCTCACCCAGACAATGCGCCGCGAGAAACGCCTGACTATCCGGGTTAGCCAAGTTAGCGGGGCAGCACTCTCCGCTCGCCGCCTGAATCTGTCCCTCGTGATAGTGACAGTCGTCCCGGAACAGACCGTGGTATTGCAAGACAGCGAAGTCTTTGCCCCGCAGCTCGCGTACACCTTCATCAGCAAGCGCGGCAAACAGCCCGGCATCCAACTTGTCGGGATCGCAACGACCGCTGTTTACCAACGCTTGCAGCGCCCAGAAATCGTATACACGACGGCGCAAAATACCCGCTTCGTAGAGGTGCAGAAAGCCTTCCACGAACATTTCAGTGGCACCATACAAGCCTTGCTCGAAGGGACTCAGGCCGCCGATCGACGCGGCCTCGGCTATGTCCAGCGGCCAGTTTGCGAGCATCTGGCGGTATTCACTGTTTCGCTGATCCCGCATCAGCAGCGACTGCACAATCGCGTCGCCCATGCTGCCAATTCCCAACTGCAGGGTGCCACCATCCTTCACCAGACTGCTGGCCAGCAGGCCAATGCTGTAATCGGCAGCCGGTATCGGCTGCAATCGCGGCATGGCAAACAGGCCGTGCTGGCGAGAGTCGGTGTCGAGCAGGTAATCCAGCTCGCCAATATCCAGCTCGGCATCATCAAACATGAAAGGAAGATCCGGGTGCACCACCCCGATCGTGATGAAGTCGCGCCCCTCATCGCGCAACCTTGCCAGCAGTTCGGCAGACATATCCGGGTTACAGCTTGCACTCAGGCGACCATCCGGGTGCCGAGCCAGTAACTGCATCACTACATTTGCGCCACGCGCCGCCACATCCCTTGCGGCGTGGGTGTAGTTGCTGCTGATGTAATCCTGCTGTGCTGCGGCATTGCCCGTGCGCGACCCCGCTTTGAAATAAAACTCGCTGACCGACACATTGTTCGGCAAGCGCTGCTGCCTGACTGCCGAGGCGTAAAGCGGCTCGCTGTAATGCGCAAATACACGGTCGAAAACCGGACTCAGCAGACGCCCGCGAACCGGGTCAGATTCAACGGGCCGCTCAAGTGTCAGGGCGGTTAGTATCTGCAGTGTCAGCGTCGGATCATCGCAGGCCTCCCGGTAGAAGGCGTCGACTAGACTTACCGGCTTACCCAGCCCCAGTGGCAGCGCCAGGCACAGATCATCGCCCAAGCGTTGACGCACCCGCGCCACACATTCTGCTTCGCTATCCAAGTGCTCTGCCACTTTCGCATTATTCCGCACAGCCAACTCCTGCAGGCAAAAGAAAGGGTAAGGAACGGTGACACCGACAGCGGTCCTGAGCAAGCCTGCCAGACCGCCCACGCATTACAACAAATGGGCCGGTGATCCGGTCACCGCTCAGTGCAGCTTCAGGCGCGGCCGCCACAGACGATTAAAACGCCCGGCAAGCAACAACATGCCTGTACGCAGCCAGCCATACAGCGCGACCTGATGCATACGGTATAAACTGATATACATCATGCGTGCCAGCCAGCCCTCGACAAATACCGAGCCGCTGCGCAGATTCCCCATCAGACTCCCCACCGCCGTGTAGTTGGAAAGCGAAACCAGGGAGCCGTGATCGCGGTAACGGAAATCCAGCAAGGGCTTGCCATCGATCAGGCGGCACAGATTCTTGGCCGTATGCTTGGCCATCTGCTGCGCCGACTGCGCTCGCGGAGGAATAAATTTATTCTCGCCCATTTCGCAGGCGCAGCAGTCGCCGATCACAAAGACCGAAGGGTCGTCACTGAGCAAGGTGGGCGCCACGTTAATCTGGTTAATGCGATTGTGACTGAGACCAAGGTCAGCCAGCATTTCCGGCGCTTTAATACCGGCCGCCCATACCAGAATATCGGCGTCGATACGCTGTTCATCAGCGGTGACAAAGCCCTTGTCATCGGCACTTTTCACCCGGGTGTCCAGGTGCACCGTCACGCCCATTTTTTCCAGCTCTTTCTTCACCGTGGCGGCCAGCTCCGGTTTCAGGGCTGGCAGCAGGCTGGGGCCCGCCTCAATCACGTCGACTTTCAGCCGACTTCTGTCGAGCTGTTCGTGACCGTAGAGTTTCAACAGGGCAACGGCGTGGTGAATTTCCGCCGCCAACTCCACCCCCGTCGCACCGCCGCCGACGATGGCAATCGACATCTGCTCAGCCAGATGATTGGCCCGAAGGCACAGGGCAAGAAAACGCTCATGAAAGCGGTCAGCCTGCTGGCGGCTATCCAGGAACATACAGTGATCACGAACACCGGGAGTGTTGAAATCGTTGCCGCGACTGCCGATGGCAATAACCACATAGTCATAGTCGAGCCGCCGCTCAGGCAGAACTTCCTCACCATCGGCATCTACGTGGGGAGCCAGAATGACCTGCTGCTTCTCGCGATCCAGGCCCTGCATTCGGCCCAGCTCAAAATGGTAGTGATTGCGGCGCGCGTGGGCGCGGTAATCCACTGCGTCAAGATCAGCGTCGATGGCACCCGTTGCAACCTCGTGAAATCGCGGCTTCCAGATGTGGCTGGCACAGCTGTCCACCAGGGTAATTTCGGCCTTTTTGCGGCGACCCAGTCGCTTGCCCAGCGCACTGGCCAGTGGCAAACCACCGGCACCCCCGCCAACAATCACGATTCGTTGAGTCATGGTTTCGCTCCTATTTTTGAAAAAATTCGCGGACACCACACACTCGGAAGCGAGGAGAAAGAGACAAGTGGCGGTGGCTCCCCACACCTGAAGGGGAGCGATCTGGAACTATGATAGCAGGCGCCTGTGCCCCACTGGCGGCCCGTCAGGGGCCGTTGAGGATGACGCGGGTTCCCAGCTGAATCTCCCTCAGGAAGCTACACAGGGAAATGATCAGGCAGAGCATCGCCATGATGAACAGACCAGCGACCAGATAAGCCCCCTTCCACTCTGCGAGTGCGCTCATAAACAGCGTGGCAATCACGGTGCAGACTAACAGTGCGCTGATGGTGCTGAAACCGATCGCGCGGTTAACGATACGGGCGCGCTGGGAAAGCACGCCCAGCTCATCGTGTACTGTTGCAGAACGCTCTTCACCGAGCATCTCTATACGCGCATGAAGATTGCGCGATCGATCAATGATCCGCGCAAGTCGATTGGTCAGTACGTTGAGCAAGGCACCAATGCCTGCAAGTAAAAATACCGGCGCAACGGCCTGTTGAATAGCGTGAGTAATGGTGACTACCGCGATGTCGGCTGCCATAGTTTCCGAATGCCCTTATTGTATCACTAACATGGTAAAGGAGCCGCTTTATTGCGCGACCTTTTATTGGCAGCACTGCGCAAGCACAGTGCTCAATGCCTTCCGCTGAAGCACGGCAAAATCCATCTGCGAAGCCCGATTCCAAAGTACCTATGCCAGCGGGAGCGCTGTTTTGCGCACCGGCGACTTCATCACAAAACTGGAGTGCACGCCACTAACACCTTCGATGCGCGTAATCCTCTCCAGCAGCAAGGCCTGAAAACCATCCATATCTTCCACAATCACCTTCAGCAGGTAGTCGGCATCCTGCCCGGTAATGAGGTGGCACTCCAGCACCTCAGGACACTCCGCCACCTTTTTTTCGAAGTTTTCGAAACGCTCCGGAGTATGACGGTCCATGCTGATGTGAATAAAGGCCATCAGCTTCATATTCAGCTCGCGCGCATTCAGTAGCGCGCGATACCCCTCAATCAACCCACTTTCTTCCAGACGGCGCACCCGCCGAAGACAGGGCGACGGCGACAAACCGATGCGCTCCGCCAGATCCTGATTCGTCAGGCGCGCATCGTGTTGCAGGGCATCCAGTATTGCGCGATCATAGCGATCGAGTTCCATAATATAGCCACCAAAAATATTTAACAGAAATAATATTCTAATAAAAAAGATTTTTTAGCAATTTTTTAAAACTTCACCCTGATTTTCACCCCAACTTCGCAAGCACCTGCCGACAACAATTCCTTAGACTATCTCCGTGCTTGAGAAACAGGGAGACACCCTTTCCAAGCCAGGCCGGAAGCGCAGGCACTACCCCGCCGCGACAACGCGCCCGGTTTCCTCAAGAGGGAAGCCAAGAAGCCAGACTCGCTACCCAGAGCCTGAATCGATCACAACAGATGATGAGGCCAAGCCTCACGACAGGAAAAACAATGAGCTTCGACCATAGCAAGTACCGCGCCACACCTCGTATTGACCTCAGCGACCGCCAGTGGCCCAACCGCGCCATTGAGCAGGCACCGGACTGGTGTTCGGTGGACCTGCGCGATGGCAACCAGGCGCTAGTGGAACCAATGACGGTTCAGCAAAAGCTGCGGATGTGGGATTTGCTGGTCAAGCTCGGCTTTAAAGAAATTGAGGTCGGATTTCCCTCCGCCTCACAACCCGATTACGATTTTGTACGGGCACTGATTGACGGTAATCGCATCCCCGAAGATGTGACGGTCCAGGTGCTGGTTCAAGCGCGGGAAGAATTGATCGCACGCAGCTTTGAAGCACTCAAGGGGGCCAAGCAGGCCATCGTGCACGTCTACAACTCTACCAGCCCGGTACAGCGCGAGCGCGTATTTGGTCTGGACAAGGACGGCATCACCGCCATCGCAGTGCAGGGCGCCAAGTGGGTGCGTGACTACGCAGCTCAGAACCCGGACACCGCCTGGTCATTCCAGTACTCACCGGAAAGCTTCAGCAGCACCGAAGTGGACTACGCCGTTGAGGTCTGCGACGCCGTGATTGAGCAATGGCGCGACACCGGCAACCCGCTGATTATTAATCTGCCCGCGACGGTTGAGTGTGCCATGCCCAATGTCTTTGCGGATCAGGTTGAGTACTTCTGTCGGCACAGCCGCTACCGCGACGACTACCGGGTGTCGATTCACACCCATAACGACCGCGGCTGTGGCGTAGCGGCGGCCGAAATGGCCATGCTGGCTGGCGCGGACCGTATTGAAGGCACGCTGCTCGGCAATGGTGAGCGCACCGGCAACATGGACATCGTGACCATGGCGATGAACCTTTACAGCCAGGGTGTCGATCCGCAGCTCGATCTGTCGGAAATGGACGAAATCATTTCCGTGGTAGAGCACTGCACAACGATCCCGCTGCACCCGCGTCACCCCTACGCTGGCGAGCTGGTGTTTACCGCCTTCTCGGGCAGCCATCAGGACGCCATCAAGAAGTGCCTGAGCAAACAGCGTGACGATGAACACTGGCAGGTGGCGTATCTGCCCATCGACCCGGCGGACCTGGGCCGTAACTATGAGGCGGTGATCCGTATCAACAGCCAATCCGGCAAAGGCGGTGTCGCCTGGGTATTGGAGAACGACTACGGCCTGAACATGCCGCGCTGGCTGCAGATTGATGCCAGCCGCAAAGTCCAGGCTCGCGCTGAAGAAACCGCTGGCGAGCTGACGCCATCGCAAATCTGGTCGGTATTTGAAGACGCCTACCTGCGTGCAGGCGGCCCGGATATTCAGGACTTTTCTCTGAGCCAGAGCAATAGCGAGCACGATGGCCAGGATCAGCTCAGCCTGCATTTTGCGTTGCACGGTCAGGCCGTGGCATTGCATGGCAGTGGCGACGGCGCTATCAGCGCGCTGCTTAATGGCTGGCGCCAGCACTTTGGTGACAATGTGGAAGTACTGGACTACAGCGAGCACGCGCTGAACACCGGCACCGCCTCACAGGCCGTAGCCTATGTGCTGCTGAGCATCAACAACCAGCGCCATGTGGGCGTTGCGATGCACCGCGACGTTGTCAGCGCCTCACTGCAGGCCGTGATCAATGCGGCAGCACAATCCCAAGCAACGGCGCAGCGCAAAGCCAGCTGAGCACCACCCAGCCCTAAAAAAGGCGGCCCTCATTGAGAGCCGCCTTTTTTGTTTCTCTGGCTGAGCCGCTTAATCCTTCAACAGGTCTCGCTGAGCATAGAGTTGCTGCCAGTGCTCGCCGTCTTTATTCACCACCTCGGTATCAAAGTAGTGCCGCACCCGCCGGCGGTCTCTCGGGTTATCTTTGAGCGCCGTGCCCAGCAGGAAGTGGATCAGGTCAGCGGGCAGCATTCGGCCTTCTCGGTAATAGAAGGCGTAGACCGCCATAGCATGCGCCACATTAACGGCTTCCGCCGTCGACATGACGGCCGCCGCAAGCCGATCGGTACTGCGACCGCTCAGTGTCTGGCCATTGCGCAACTCGTGGAAGACGATGACCAGCATCTCGATAATCATCGGATCCAGTGCCACGTCTACCCCGGAGTGCGTCAGCAATTTTGACGCCTCGCGATTCACCACATCCATTTCATCACTGATGTTGTTAATCGGCTCAATGGTCTCAAAGTTCATCCGCCGCTTCAGCGCGGCACTCATATCAAACAGGCCACGATCCAAGGAGTTGGACGTCGCGATGATATTAAATCCCTCCCGCGCATAGAGCGTGGCATCATCGCCACTCAGCTCGGGAATCTGCAACTGCCGCTCCGACAGCACCGACAGAATTGCGTCCTGCACTGCCTGCGGACAGCGCGCCAGTTCTTCAAAGCGCACCAGCTGCCCCGCTGCCATCCCACGAAAGATCGGGCCTGGAATCAGCGCGTCGCGCGTCGGCCCGTCGCGTTGCAGCAGCGCCTGATTCCAGTCATACAGCAACTGCCGGTAATGGGAAATCGCGCCGCCCTGAATGGTCAGCTTTGAGTGCCCGGATACCGCACAGGCCAACAACTCTGACAACCAGGACTTCGCGGTGCCCGGCTCACCGATCAACATGGCACCGCGACCGGTGGCCAATGAAATGATCACCCGGCTGAGCAATTCCCGCGGCGCCACAAATTTGCGGTCTATTCCCAACTCGTCATTGCCCAGAATGAAATGTTCAACGGCAAAGGGTGATAGCTGCCAGCCCGGCGGCACCGGACCGGGATCCCACTCGCGGAGCCTGTCCAGTTCTTCGCGAAACAATTCTTCGGCGGCGGGTCGTTGTACAGCCTTGTCAGCCATGATGTCTTATCTCCCTGTCAGGCCTGCCACTGCCCGCGTTTTTCCGGCGCCATGCGCTCTTCCGGCAAAATTCTTGGCAACTCGGTCAGCGGAATATTGCCCTGAATCACATGGTCGAGCGCGCTGTCGCGCATGGTCACTAAGCCGGAATCCAGCGCCTGAGCTCGCAGCTCACCCATGGGAATACGGCGGGAAATACTGTCGCGCAGCTCACCGTTCAGTTGCAGGTATTCAATGACCGCCACCCGTCCTTTAGTGCCGGTACCGTGGCACTGGTCACAGCCCTTGCCATAGAAGGTCTGAAAATGTCGCGGGGCGTCTTTGGGAAACAGCTCGTGGAGAATCTCCGGATCCGGCTCTGCAGGGGTTTTGCAATGCGGGCAAATGCGCTTGGCCAGCCGCTGGGCAATCACGGCCAACAGCTCGCTGGAAAGTGAGTTGGGGTGAACATTCAAATCGAAGAGGCGTTGCACCGCGTCAATCGCATCGTTGCAATGCAGGGTCGACAGGACGATATGCCCGGTCTGAGAGGCGCGAATCGCCTCCAGCGCCGTTTCGTGGTCACGAATCTCCCCCACCAGAATCACGTCCGGATCCTGCCGCACGAAGGATCGCATGGCATCGGCAAAACTGAAACCAATCTCCGGCCGCACGCGGGTTTGTTGAATATCGTCTATCGAGTATTCGATGGGGTCTTCAACGGTAATCACCTTGCGACTGGTGTCCTTCGCCAGCAATTGCAAACCGGCATTCAAAGTGGTGCTTTTGCCCGACCCGGTTGGCCCGACGACCAGTACCAGCCCCGCCGGGTTATTCAACAGTCGACGGTAGTGGGCGGCGATACTCGGCGCCATACCCAAACCATCGATACTGATCAGCGGCGAGTTCTGCGGCAGCAGACGAATCACCACATCCTCGCCATGCAACGATGGCTGCACCTGCACCCGCAGGTCAAAACGGTCGTTGCCTACCCGTACCTGTGAACGCCCGCCCTGCGGCAAACGCCGCTCGGCAATATTCATGTCGGCGCGCAGCTTTACCACATTCACCAGTCCGCGATACTCAGCCGCACTGATCTGGTAATGATGCAGGTCGCGGAGTTCACCATCCACCCGCAGGCGCACCCGCGCACGGTCGCGGTATTTTTCCAGATGAATATCGCTGGCCCGATCGGCTACCGCGTCCAACAGCAGCGCTTCATAAACAGCCACCATCCGCGCATCGGGTTCCTGAGTATCGAGCAACAGGTCTTTGTCTTCATCCGGCGATTTCACGTCGGTTTTGTCGGGTCTCAGCGGCGTTGATTTACCGCCGCGATTCAGCGAGCTCCACAAGCGTCGAAAGTCCACCGGCGTCACCAGTACTTTCTCGATATTCAGCTCCGGGAATACCAGCTGAATTTCCTGCATGGAGGTACCTGGGCTGGTGCAGGCCACCAGCAGACGGCTGCCATCGACACAGATGGGGATGGCCTGCAAATGATCGAGAAACGCCTTGGAAAATCGGGAAAACACCTTGGTGTCGATACGCGCCAGCAGCTCGTCAATATCGCCCAACTCCAAACCGTATTGCTTGGCCAGCGAGCGGTACAGTTTCAGTTCGTCCATGTGCTGCAACTTGCTGATTTCATCGACGATCAGGCTGTGATTCGCCTTGGCATGTTTGCGCGCCTGACTAAGCACCTCAGGTGTGACCAGGCCCAACTCCACAAAAATCTGGTCCTGGTCTTCAAAGAAGTCGATATAACCATGTTCTGTCCGGGCGATTTTATGGTTGCCACGGTTCTGGTATTTCACCAACACTTGCCTGGATGCATCGCCTGCCTCCAGACAAACAAACTGCCCGCCAACCGCCAACTGCTCCCAAAGGCTTTCCCGCTCGCCAATGCTCGGCGTCGAAACCAGTATGAGATCAAAGGGGCCGTCATCCGCCGCACCGGCGTCACCATCGCCAGTACGCAATTCGACATTGTTAAGCCCCAGTCCCTCCAGCTTTTCCCTGGCAACATCCGCCAACAAAGGGTTCTTTTCAATGGCGATAACCTGCCCGGCGAGTTGCGCCAGCACTGCGGTGACATATCCTACGCCAGCGCCCAGGTGCAACACGTTTGCACCATCGGGAAAATCGCAGATACTGAGGATGCGCTCCAGTACCGAGCTGGGTGGAATGCTTCGGCCAGCAACAAGATCCTGTTGCGGGTTGGCGATAAAATATTGACGATCAATCTCGCTGATCGCCGCTTCGTAATCATGACTTGCAGATGAAGGCGTCGACATATCCCGGTTTCTTTATTGGCGAAGCGTATAAATTCCACTAATAACAGAAACGCGCAGCCCCTGCCATTCAAACGCCGCCGATGTTTAGGGATACGCTGCAGTAAACCCCGCCGCAATAAAGCGGCGCAGCTCCGCAACCAGCGTCTCCAGTTCTTCGCCCGGCCCTGGGTCACTCAAATGGCTGGGGAAATTCACACACGCCAAGGTGTTCACCATTGTCTCCAGCGCAAAGCCATAGCGCAGGCGCAGCACCGACGGTGGCAGTGCGGGCAGTACCTTGGCGAAGGCCGCCATCAATTCAGCCACCGGTTCGCGAAACTCCGCTATCAGCGCGTAGTCGGCCATGTCCCCCTGCTCAGCGTACAGGCGAGCCACCACCCGCACATAGTCCCGCCCGCCTTCCGGGTCTTCGAGCAATATTTCGCTTAGCGGCGCCGTCAAGACCCCGACCAAAGCAGGCACATCCGGCGCCGACGATGCCATTGCGGCGTTCAGACGCTGTTGCTGTGATTCGCGCGAGCGCAGACGGCTGCGCAACACTGCATCAAGCAGCGCATTTTTGTTTTTGAAATGGTAGTGCACCGCTGCGGCACTGAGCCCTGCCGCTTCATTGATTTCCCGCAGCGACACCGACAGCCCCCGTCGAGCGAACAACGCCGTAGCGACGGCAACAATATGCTCCCGCGAGGATTTCTTCGCCATGTTCCACTCCCAGAGGACAGGCAACCATTACCTGCCCATATCGACACCCATACTTATCAAGTGATAAGTTAAGAGCAATCCACCAACAATAGCAATAATGAGGACACCGCATGCAGCCCCCATCCAGCTTTACTGCACCCATTCGCTCCGTTGACAGCGTAAAGCACTTCACCGCCACCACCGACGTTCTGATTTGCGGCTACGGTGGCGCCGGAGCCGCCGCCGCCCTAGAGGCAGCCCGTGCCGGCGCCCGCGTGACCGTTCTGGAGAGAGCCAGCGCAGGTGGCGGTTCCACGGCCATGTCGAGCTGTGAAATGTACCTGGGCGGCAGCGGCGGCACCGCACTGCAGCGCGAGCTCGGGCTGGAGGACAGCACCGAGAATATGCTCGCCTACTTACACGAAGCACTTGGCCCCTTCGGCGACGAGGAGAAAATTCGTTGCTACGCCGAGGGAGCCGCCGCCCACTTTGACTGGGTGGAGTCACTGGGCGTGAGCTACAAGCGGGCCGTCTTCACCGAACGCACGGTTGTCCCGCTGAGTGATGAGTCGCTGCTGTATACCGGCAATGAAAAATCTCACCCTTTCAACCGCGTAGCCCAGCCCGTTCCGAGGGGCCATGTACCCTCAAAAGAAGGTGACGAAGGCGGCAAGATTTTCATGGATGCCATTATGCAACGGGTTGCCGAAGCCGGGGTGACAGTGATGAACGACACCCGAGTAGTGGCCTTGCTGGCCAACGACCACGGCGCCATTTGCGGCGTGATCGCCAAGCAGAATAACCAGGAAATCGCGCTGCGCGCTGAACGCGGGGTTATTTTGACAACGGGTGGCTTTGTGATGAACGAGGCCATGACCCGACAATACCTGCCGGAGATACACCAGTATGCGGTGCCTTACGGTAATACCTACGACATGGGCGACGGCATTGTGCTGGGGCTGGCCGCAGGCGGACAGGCCATTAACATGGATCAGGCTTTTATGTCGTTTCCACTGTACCCGCCCGCCAAAATGACCTTCGGTATTTTGCTGAATCAACAGGGTCAGCGCTATATCAACGAGGATGCTTACCTTGCGCGACTGGCGTATTACTCCTGCCAGCAACCAGAGCAGAAGTTTTATCTGCTGGTGCAGGATGAAGATTACGAGCCCTCACATTACCTCGAGCGCGCTCCGATCATCGCCAGTGGCGACAGCATTGCCGAGCTGGCCGCCGAGGCACCTTTCCCAGCCGGGGTCCTTGAGCAGACGGTCAGCTATTTCAACGAGCACGCGGGCAATGGCCGAGATCCACTGTTCCATAAAACAGCAGAGTGGCTGAAGCCGTTGAGTAAACCGCCGTTTGCCCTGCTTGAGTACTCCGCCGATGCGATGAAGGCGATTATCATGCCCGGCACTACCGGGCCGTTGATTTTTACGCTCGGCGGCCTTCACACCAATGTCGATGGTGAGGTACTCAACATGAATAATCAGGCGATTCCCGGCCTCTTTGCCGCCGGGCGGGCGACGGCCGGCTTACCCCGCACCGCCAAAGGCTACGCCAGCGGAATGTCGGTGGGCGATGCGACTTTCTTTGGCCGTCGAGCCGGACGCCGCGCGGCGACTCAAGCCTGATTAACCGGCAGCAGGTAACTGCTGTCGAAATCCATCAATCAGGTAAGCCAAACTGATATCGATGGGCTCTTCACGCACCACCGCTTCCAGCACCGGCGCCACATACAGGCGCTGGCTGCTGGGGTCCTGAAGATAGGAATGGGTAACGGGCGACAGGGATTCCTCTGCGCTCTCGGCAGTCTCAACGTAGAGCGTCGCGCGCAGGCAGACCGCCCCCACCACCAGTTGAATCATCGCCATGTAGCAGCGCACGGCCTGATCGGCACTGAACCCGGCATCCTGCATTTTGCCAATCACCCGGTCCGTGACTTTCAGCGCATTGCTGCCCAGGGGCATGGTACCCAGCAGCGGCACCCACCGCATTTCGCCGCTCAGCGCGCGATACATATTGCGGGCTAATTGCTCCAGCCAGCCATCCCAGGCCAGCGATTCATCGGGCAGCACCTCCGCGCGCTCGATAAAGGTATCGAACGCCGCCGCCAACAGCGCATCTTTATTATTAAAATGCTTGTACATGGCCATAGCCGACACGCCCAACTGCGCAGCCACTTTGCGCATGGACAGCCGCTCCACCCCCACCTCGGCAATGACGCTCAGGGCAGCATCTACAAAGCGTTGCCGGTTAAGACTGACTGTCATTGCGTGATCCTGATTGGCGCAGGTACATCGGGGCAACTGCAGTAAAAAAATCGCCGTGCGGCGGGCACGTCTGTGCGGCTATTAAATCAGTCCGGACAGGTCTGCCGCAATGACGTCACTCATCGGGCCGCAAAGCGGATGGGCAAACATTGCAGCGTACGGGCAAACATCGAGGCCACAAACGGGGCTGGGCCATCCAACGACAGTTCTCGCGTTCGCAGCAGAAATTCACGCAGCACGATACGGATCTCCGTGCGCGCCAGCTCTCGGCCGATACAGGCGTGGATACCGTGCCCGAAGGTCAGGTGCTTTTTACCATTGTGGCGGTCAAGGCGAATCTCATCGGGCTGCTCAAACACGCGCTCATCGCGGTTGCCGGACGCCCACATCAGGAAGAGACGGCTGTCAGCGGGCAGCGTCTGTCCATGCAGGGTGACGGGCTCCTTCGTCCAGCGGAAGTGGCCCTGAAAAGCCGATTCAAGACGAAAGACTTCTTCGATAAACGCGGGCAACAAACCATCGATATCATCGCGAATTTGCGCTTGCAGGGCGGGATTTTCAATCAGCAGTTTGAGGGCATTGCCCATGCTGGTGGCGGAAGAATCGCTGCCCGCCAAGAGCAACTGCATAATCCCCGACACCGCGGTATTGGCATCCATGTGGCCCTCATTCACGCCGCGCACAAATACGCCGCTCAAATCATCGCGGGGGGCACGTCTGGCACGTATAAACTGCTGCCAGCAGTAGCGATAGAAAACCAGCATTTCGGCGCGGCTGCGCGCCAGTTCGCGGCGACTGGCAATACCACTCTGGGTGGCGATGCCGTGAACGCACCAGGTTTTGATTTTCTCATAATCCGCTTCCGGGAAGCCGAGCATGCGAATAATCAGCCGCATCGGTAATGCCCAGGCAAATTCGCGCATGAACTCCACGCGGCCGCTGGGCAGAAAACGCGCCATCAGTTCGCGGCAAAGCTGCTCCACCTCCGACTCCATCGCCTTGACGATCCGCGAGTTGAGCCCCTTGTGCGCGACTTTGCGTTCAGCGGTATGCACCGGCGGATCAGACAGCGCCAGTACGTCACCCGGCGCGATGCCCATGCGCTCCAGAGGAGCCAGTTTCTGCGCTTCACGAATCACACTGTGGCCGAGCTTCAGACCGGCAACAACACCCTGGTGGGTCGATGAAAACCGTTCCGTATCGCGACTGACAGCGACAATATCCTCGTAGCGGGAAATGCAGTAAATCCCGTTTTTCAACAGGTATACCGGATAGTCATCCCGAAGCATCCGGTAGAAGGCATAGGGGTTCTGAAAACAGCGATTCTGCAACGGCGCAAAATCTTCTGGGTGCCGTGGCACACTCAGCTTTGCAGCCACCTCCGTGTCCTCCTGAAGATCATCGGGCTCGCGGCGCGCTGACAATCGCAATAGCTGCTCAATACCGTGGGACATCGCCACACGACGGCTGTGGTAAACAAGATCTCGCATATCGGCCTCCCGACGTTTCGATGCTTGAGAACTTACGCCAACTGGTTTACATTGTAAACTCATTTGAATGACACTGTAATCTTCCAAGCTGCCAGCGGCCACCTGTACGGAGTTTCTTCGATGCCAGATAACGATCACCTAATCCGCCGCTTCATGCTGGCCTGGAGCGATCGAGACGTCGACCGCATCATGGCGTTTTTCAGCGCCGACGCGGAGTACTGCAATATTCCCCTGGGGCCGGCGCACAGAGGAAAGGCCGACATCCGCGCGTTTATTGACGGGTTTATCGCTGCCGCGACGCATATCGACTTTCAAATAAAACAGCAGCTCAGTGACGGAGAGCTGGTAATGAACGAGCGCGTGGACGTGCTGCATATCAGCGGCAGTGAAGTGAACTTGCCGGTAATGGGCGTCTTCAGGCTTCGCGAGGGGAAAATCTGCGAGTGGCGGGACTACTTCGACATGGCCGCCTTTTCGGCGGCCTGAATGTCGGCGTTACGGCAGCGTCATTGAATAAAACGTGCCGCCACATCGTCCATATACGCTTTTTTCTGCGCCAGAGAAGCGTCTGGGCCGATGCCAAACAGAAAGGGATAGGAAACCGTGGCCGTCACCCCCAATGCCGACATTTCAGTGACGGCATCAGGCGTCAGCGGCTCAGTGAGCGGTGCGATCACCTCGTAGCCCTCGGTGGGCAAACCCGCCTCACGACGTGCTTGCAATAGCGCAGGAACCTGAGTCCACAGCTCAGCCAAGGTATTCCCCGGTCCATACCAGCCGTCGCAGGAACGCACCGCGCGCCGCAGCGCCGCGCCCGAGTGCCCCCCGCCAATCAAGGGGACCGGCTTGCTCGGGTAGGGGCGAATATTCACGTCATCTAATTGAAAATGCTCACCGTGGAACGAGACCTCCTCGCCACGCCAAAGCGCTTGCATAATCGTCAACATTTCGTCCAGCCGACCACCACGGCGATGAAAGTCCACCCCAAACTGCTCGAACTCTTCCTGTAGCCAGCCCGCGCCAAAACCCAGCATAAATCGATTGTCACTGAGCACCGCCAGTGTCGCCATATTCTTGGCGGCCTCAATCGGGTGGCGCAGTGGCAGTACATAGATACCGGTGAGCATTTTCAGACGCTGGGTGACGGATGCCATCGCGGCAAAACTGATCAGTGGATCGGGAAACGCCATATCGGCATTTTGAATGGAGCGACCGTCTTCCGAGTAAAAATAATGGGAACGACTGTGCTTGGGATAATAGATATGCTCGGCGAGGATCACGCCCTCGAAGCCGAGCTTTTCGGCGTGGCGCGCTACCTCAACCAGATGTTCGGTTTCGCACCAGCTGATGACCTGCCAGAATTTCATGTACTGCCCTCCCTGTCACGGAGCCATCATTGTCGATGGCCCCGGCAGCAGCCGCTATCGGCTGAACGGAGGTCGCCTGAACAGACGAGGCGGGATTATTTGCGGAACTGGGAAAAGTCCGGGGCACGTTTTTCGAGAATCGCCATCACCGCTTCAATGTTCTCTGGCTTACCCGCCAGTTTTTCCATCCCCGCCTGCTCGGCATCCATCGCGGCGTGAATTGCCTTGCGATGAACGTCGCGCATCAGGCGCTTGGTTTCCACCAGCGAGCTGACCGGCCACTGGGCAATTTCCCGCGCCTTTGCCATCGCCTTGTCCAGCAACTCCTCATCGCTGAATACGCCGGTGGCAATACCAACGCTGAGTGCTTTGCCGGCATCTAACCACTCCGAGGTATACATCAGCTCCGCGGCACGGCGCGCGCCAATAACGGCCTGCAGTTGGTAGCTGCTGCCCCACTCCGGCACCAGACCCAAGGAGGTGAAAGGGAAGCGCATGCGCAGGGATTCACCTACGTAAACCACATCGGTATGCAGTAGCAGCGTTGCACCACCGCCGACAGCAACACCTTTTGCTGCTGACACCACGGGCTTATCAAAATTCACCAACTTCCGCGCGCAGGCATTAAAGGGGTGCTCGCCCTCTGACTCGCCAAAATCAGCAAGGTCCACACCGCTGGAGAAATCCTTGCCTGCACCGGTCACCACCACACACGCCACAGCGGGATTCTCACCGGCAGCCTCAATGGCATCGCCAAAGGCCTGCCACTGTTCATTACTGAAAGCGTTTTTGCGCTGGGGGCGGTTCAGCGTCAGCAGCAGAACCCCGTGGTCATCCAGCTCCTGCAGTACAGTTTCGCTCATTATTTTTCTCGCTAAATAAATTGGCCGTAGGCTTGCGGATTAATCGTAAAAACGGATGCACTCGCCCAGCGGAGCGCGCTGGGTGCGACAACGATTGGCGGGATCTTCGGCATCTTCGTAACCGAAGGAAATACCAAACAGCAGTTTGTTCTCTGACGGAATATCCAACACTTCACGCACCAGATCGGCATTGAAGCTCAGCGCAGTCTGGGGACAACTTGCCAAGCCCTCGGCGGTAAGGCTGAGCATCAGATTCTGGGCGAACATGCCGCAATCGGCGGCTTCTCGCAGCCCGAAGGGTTCCGGCAAAAAGATAAAAGCCACATGCGGCGCGCCGAAGAATTCAAAGTTACGCATGAACTGGGCATTGCGACCGACCTTGTCTTCCCGGGCAATACCCATTGCGGCGTAGAGGTCGGCGGCGGCCTGGTACTGCCGCTCCTTGTACACCCCGGCATACTTGCCGTCATAGGGAAAATCCATCGTCCACTGACCGGATGCGAAGGCGTCTGGGATACGCTGACGCAAGGTTTCCAGCTTATCACCGCTGACCACTGCACATTCCCAAGGCTGGGTATTACAGTTCGACGGCGCCGTTGAGGCGGTCTCAAAAACGCGATTGAGCAGGGTTTGCTCAACCGGCTTGGAGATAAAACCGCGAACAGATCGGCGCTGTCTGGCAATGTCGGCAAAAGCGGTAGAGGTCATGAAGTTCTCCTGAAGATCATTCTGATGCGGTTACGGCGCCGCTGCCCAGCAGCGATTCGCACTGCTGGGCACTGTAACCCAGCTCAGACAACAGGGCGAGGCTGTCTTTGCCCTCCACTACCGGCGGGTTCTGAATAGCCCCCGGGGTGCGCGAGAAGCGCGGCGCCACTGCGGTCTGCACACGTCCCTCGTCCGTCAGCAGATTGCGACGATGCTGATTGTGGGGATGGTTGGCGGCCTCGCGCATCGCTAGCACGGGAGCCGCGCAGGCATCACTGCCGTCGAAGATGCTCATCCACTCATCCAGTGTTTTCTCGCTCACCCGCTCGGCAATCCGCTCACGTTGCGCCGGCCACTCGGCCTTATTGAGCTGCACGCTGTAGTCCGTGCCGCCAAAGTCCAAGCCCAGCTTTTCGAGCAACTCCGCATAGAACTGCGGTTCAATTGCGCCGAAGGAAATATAGCGGCCATCTTTGCAAGCGTAGTTGCGGTAGAACGGCGCGCCGCCATCCAGAATATTCTGTTCGCGGGCATCGTCCCAAAAACCGACGTTCAACAAGCCGTGTACCGTGCTCAACAGCGACGCCGCACCGTCGCAAATCGCGGCGTCGATCACTTGCCCTTTGCCGGACTGGGTGCGCTCGTGCAGCGCCGCCAGAATGCCCATAATCAGAAACAGCGAGCCACCACCCAAGTCGCCAATGACGTTCAGCGGTGTAGGTGGCGGCTGATCCGCCTCCCCCATAGCCCCGAGCATGCCGGTGATGGCAATATAGTTAATGTCGTGACCGGCGGTTTTCGCCAGCGGACCGTCCTGCCCCCAACCGGTCATGCGACCGTAGATCAAGCCGGGGTTGCTCTCCAGACAATGATCCGGCCCCAGCCCCAGTTTCTCCATGACGCCGGGGCGGAAGCCCTCAACCAGAATATCAGCGCGATCAATCAGCTTCTTCGCCACAGTCAGACCGTCATCCGATTTCAGGTTGAGCACAATCGAGCGGCGACCACGCACCGTGGCATCACCGGCCTGGCCGCCCATACCGCTGACACCGCGTTCAATGCGAATCACTTCCGCACCGAGATCGGACAACAGCATGCAAGCATAGGGACCGGGGCCGATACCGGCCATCTCCACAACGCGCAAACCGCTTAGAGGACCAGACATAGCGTTTCTCCGTGGACGGGAACAGATGACGCGGACACCGGAACCCGGTGCCAACGCCTGGGAGGGGATCGGCGTTTATTCGCCGGTGAACTGCGCGGGGCGTTTTTCTTTGAAAGCACGCATGCCTTCTTTGGCATCCTTGGAGGCAAACACCGGGCCGGCCAGCTCGTCAGATTTGAGCATGGCTTCATCTTCTGACAGGTGCTCGGTGTGCTCACGCAGAGAGCGGGTTACCGCTTTCACCGCCAAGGGGCCATTGGCACAGATTTTCTCGGCAATTTTCTTGGCTTCGTTCAGGGTTTCGCCCTTGGGCACAATGCGGTTGATCAGACCAAAATCCAGTGCCTGCTGTGCCGTCACGTGCTCACCCAGCAACAGAATTTCAGCGGCGATGCAGTAGGGAATCTGTTTACGCAGACGAATGGTAGAACCCGACATGGGATACAGGCCGCGAGCCACCTCGGTAACACCAAAGATGGCATCTTCAGCCGCGACGCGGATGTCAGTGCCTTGCAGAATTTCTGTCCCACCGGCCAGCGCGTAGCCCTCAACGGCCAGAATCAGCGGCTTGCAGGGGCGGTTGTCGCGGAGCAGAGCCTGCCAGTGAATGTTTGGCACCTGACCCATCAGCTCCATGAATTCCTCGGTGCTGCGCTGCTCGCCATCGGCGCCTGCTTTCAGGTCCATACCGGCGCAGAAGGTGTCACCATTTGCGGTGAGGATGGCACAGCGCAAATCATCGTCTTCGTCCAGCAAACGCCAGGCTTTATACAGACCCAGCAGCATTTCCGGGCTGAAGGCATTCTTTGCCTCGGGGCGGTTCAGGGTCACGATCAGCACGTGGCCGTCTTTTTCAACGATACAGTTCTTAGTGCTGATAGGCAGTTCAGTCGCCATGGGATGCTCCATTTCTTGCTAATGGCCGTTTAATGAAATAACCGCTTATGACATAGCGGCGTTGCGAATATCGATGTTCTTAACTTGCCGTGTGTTGCTGGCAGACGGCTAGCAGCGCGACGCCGCTACTCCGCCATGACTACGAAAACGGGGCGGCATTGCCGCCCCGGAGAATCAGGAAACCTGTCCCTCACCACTCAGCGCAAAGGCTTTAGCCGTTTTGTAGTCAGGCTTGCCACTCGGCGCACGGGGAATTTCCGCAATCAGATGCACTTCACGAGGGACCTTGTAGCCCGCCACATGCTGACGGCAGTGCTCCTGAACATTCTTCAGGTCCAGCGCTACGCCATCACGCGCTTGGATAACCGCGCTCACACGGCTGCCCCAACGCTCGTCGGGCACACCGACGACGAGGGCATCAAAAATGCCGTCGTGAGCCTTCAGTGCATCTTCGACTTCTTCCGGGAAGATTTTCTCACCACCACTGTTGATACAGTTCGAGCCGCGACCGAACACCGTGATAGAGCCATCTTCTTCCAGTTTGGCCGCGTCACCGGTCAGCAACCAGGTTTTGCCATCCACTTCCACGAAGGTCTTGGCAGTTTTCTCAGGGTCGTTGTAATAGCCCATGGGAATGTAGCCAGCGCGAGCAAAAATACCGGTCTCACCCAGCTCTGCGTGACGACGCGGTTGGTCGTCTTCGTCAATGATCACGTCCATATAGTCTGTACGCGAAACATTGCCGAGGCCGGTCTGGTTCTTGCGGCTGCCGTTATCCATCCCCATCTGACCGCCCTCGGATGAACCGAAGGCATTGGTGACAAAACAGTTGGGGAAGTGTTTCTTAAACGCGTCCTGCTTGGCGTCAGAGAAAATCGCGCCACCGGAGCCTACGTTGAAGACAGCTGACAGATCCCAGCGGTCGGGATTGGCGTCCAGAGCGTCCAGCAGCGGAATCGCCATGGCATCACCGACAATCTGAATCGCGTTGACCTTCTCGTCAGCAACGATTTGCCATACCTGCTCACCGTCAAAAGAACGGTTATGGTTCAGGACCAGCTTGTTGCCCGCAAGCAATTGAATACAGGCGTACCACCATGATGCACCGTGCATCAGCGGCGCCAGCGCAATCCCGGTCAGCGGGTGCTCAGTGACGCGGCTGCTGATGTCTTCAGGCTTTTCACAGGGGCCGTCGGGAGAGAAGTGGCCGCCGCCACCCATCGCCGCAAAGAAAACATTTTTGTGCGGCCACATAACGCCCTTGGGCATACCCGTAGTGCCGCCGGTGTACAAGATGAAGTAGTCGTCGTCTGCTCGCTCACCGAAATCGCGACTGTCATCCTGCGTTTGCTGAGCCTCTTTGTAATCTACCGAGCCAATGGCGCCGAGATCAGCACCACTGCCATCATCAACCGATACAAAGACTTTCAGCTTTTTCGCCGCTTCGCGCACTTCAGCAATATGGGGTGCGAATTCACGGTGGTGAATACAGGCCACCATGTCGGCATTGTCGAAGATATAGAGCAGTTCGTCTTTAACGTAACGGTAGTTAACGTTGATGGGCACTGCGCGAACTTTGAAGCAGGCCAACATGGCCTCCAGATATTCGCTGCAGTTGTACATGTACAGGCCAACGTGATCGCCCGCCTTGACGCCTTGACTGGCAAGGTAGTGGGCCATGCGATTTGCGCCTTTCTCCAGATCGGCATAAGTGGAGCGGCTATCGCCACAGATCAACGCTTCGCGGCTCGGTACTTTGTCAGCGACGGCTTCAAACAAATCCGCAAGATTAAAATGCATGCTCATAGTGGGTCCCTGTTAGATCGATACCGCCCTGTCGCGGCATCTAAAATTGAATTCTTATCACTTCTTGTATTGCGACATTTCTTGTCATTATTACTGCGCAAAGGGCTGTCCGCTGATCCAGCGAACAGCCCAGAACATTAACATGCGGCCGAAATGCGGCCATCCTCCCAAGGGACGAGAATGGGAGAATGGCGCATGACGATTTGTTAATGCTTCTCGCTGCTGACCACCCACATTGAGTAGAACTGGGCACCACCACCGTAGGCGTGACCCAGGGCGGTTTTAGCGCCGTCTACCTGATGGTCGCCAGCCGCGCCGCGTACCTGCTGCGCCGCCTCGGCAAAACGAATCATGCCGGAAGCCCCAATGGGGTTGGAGCACAGTACACCACCGGAACAGTTCCAGGGGATGTCACCGCCTTCTATCAGGGACGTAGCACCGCTCATGGTCAGCTCCCAGCCCTTGCCTTCTTCAGCAAAGCCGAGATTTTCCAGCCACATGGGCTCGTACCAGGAGAACGGCACATAGACTTCGGCACAGTCGAGGTCTTTGCGCGGATTGCTGATACCGGCCTGCTTGTACACATCTTTGGCACAGTCGCGGCCAGCTTGAGGGTTAACCTGCTCGCGACCCGCATACATGGTGGGCTCTGAGCGCATCGCTGCACCGCGAATCCACGCCGGTTTGCCGGGTGACTGAGCCGCCAACTCTTCGTTGGCAATGACCATGGCACAGGCACCATCAGACGATGGGCAAGCTTCCAGGAAGCGCAGCGGCTCCCACAGCATGGGGCTGTCTTCAACTTCTTTCATGTTGATTTCGGGAAGCTGCAAATGCGCCAGCGGATTCTTCGCACCGTGCAGGCGGTCTTTCACTGCCACCTTGATCCCCGCGTCATAGGGCGCTTTGGAACGGCGCATATACTCGCGAATGATCGGCGCGAAGTAACCACCCGCACCGGCATTGAGGTGTGGGGAAAATGGCTGAGGGTTAGACAGCGCCCACATGGCGTTGGATTCTGACTGCTTCTCGAAAGAGACGGTCAAAATGCGCTTGAACACACCACTCTGAACATAGGAGGCCGCCACGATCGCGGTTGAGCCACCCACCGAGCCGGCCGTGTGAACACGCAGCATGGGTTTGCCGTTACAGCCCAGTGCATCGGTCAGATACAGCTCGGGCATGATCACGCCTTCAAACATATCGGGGGCTTTACCCAGGATGACCGCATCGATTTCATCCCAGCCCAAACCGGCATCATTCAGGGCATTTTGCGCAGCTTCGCGCACCAGGCCGGCGATAGATACGTCGGCACGCTTGGTTTTGTATTTGGTCTGACCGACGCCGACCACAGCAGCTAATTGAGCCATTATTGGGCCTCCAGTACAGTTACCAGGTTCTGTTGCAGACACGGACCAGAAGTCGCATGCGCCACACCGCGCTTGCCTTCGCCGTTGATCAAACGCATGGCGACTTCGCCGATGCGAGACAGACCAGAGGCCATCATCAGATTTCCGGCCAACACACCACCAGACTGGTTGACTTTAGTGCTGTCGCCTAGGCCAAGTGCCCGACGCAGAATAATTTCCTGATGGCTGAACGGCGCATAGATTTCAGCGATATCCACATCACCATTGCCCAGGCCAGCGGCCTCAGCAGCTTGCTTGGTAGATACCGATTGAGTCAGGTCGCGCGAACCAATGTGATGAGTCTCGATACGGTGGTCGATACCCTTGATTACCGCGTAGGGCTTGCCCCACTCTTTCGCCTTCTCGACAGTACAGATCACCATGGCGCAGGCACCGTCGGAAATCGGGCAGCAGTCGTGGCGACGCAGGGGCGCCTCGTAAACCGGCTCTTCCAGCAGTTGCTCGGCAGAGACATCGCCCTTCAACTGTGCGTGGGGATTGTTCATGGCGTTGCGACGGGAGTTGGCAACCACCTCGGCCATGTCTTTCTCAGTGATCAGCCCCTGATCCAGCATGGTCCGCGCTTGCATCGCTGCAAAAGCGATGGTGTCTACCCACAATGGCGCCAGGTAGTAGGGATCCAGTTGCTGAGACAGAACGATAGGGAGTTCACCGGGAGACGATTTACCGAAACCGTAAATCAGTGCCGATTCGGCCTGTCCCATCTGGATTTTCAGCCAGGATTCGTACAGCGCCCAGGCAGCATCCATTTCAACGTGAGATTCTTTGATCGGCGGTACGGCACCCAGAGCATCGACACCTGCCACAAAGGCAAACGCGGCGCCCTGCTGGTAGTCGCAGCTACCCGAGCAAGTGAAATCTACATCCTGTGCACTCTGCAAACCGGCCTGTTTATAGACTTCGGTGAGCACGGGCATGATCAGCTCAACTTCGTTGCGCGCACCGGCGTCACGCATACAGTCGGACTGGGCAAAAGCTACAATCGCTACATCGCGCATCTTAACGGCCCTCTTTTTTCAGTTTGCCAATTTCTTCCACCGGAACATCGGGCTCGTCGATGGGCTTGAAGTACTGGATATTCTCCATGGCGTGCGTCCACTCCTCTTCGGGCTTCCACACTGCCTCAACACGCATACCAATGCGTACGTCTTCGTTCTTACACTCGCTCAGCAGGTGCAGGAAGCTGATGTTGGCACCATCGAGAACCAGGTTCGCAATCACGTATGGCGGCTTGATCGGGTTGTTCGGAATCGGAATGTAAACGATGGTGAACGACTCAACGGTCGCCTTGTTACCCAACTCAACTTCGTCAGTCGTTGCCACACCGCAGGCCGCACAGCTTCCGCGGGGCGGAATGTAAACGTTGGAGCAAGAAGGACAGCGCTGACCTACCAGCTTGCCTTGCTTCAGCTTGACCAGGTAGCGCGCTGTCGCTGCACCGGCGGTGAAGTTATAAGTGAGGTAGCTGGGAGCATCGATACCAGTAACCGGCTCGTCACTTTCATTGGGCTGATAGTCTTCCACCAAGGTGGTCGCTTCGGGAACGAAGCCGTTGATGTCGCTAATCTGGCCTTGCGTCTGCGCAGCCCAGCGAACTTTAACGCGCATACCCGTGCTCATGGCGTCGATGCTTTCTGCATCCACCCAGTGCAGCATGGGCGTATCGGCACCATCCAGTTGAATCAGTGCCCAGGCGAAAGGCCGGTCTGAGGGGTGTGCTTTGCGGGGTTCAGTAACCCAGGCCCAGGTTTTAACAACACCGGTATCCGCGACATCGACAAACTCGCTCAGTGCTTCCGCACTGACGGGGTCGAACTCAACGGGCGGCATCAGCACCTTGCCATCGCTGCCCTTGATGCCGACCATTTTGCGGTCGCGCAGGGCGGTGAAAAACTTCCCGACAACGGGACCTGTCGAACGGGTATAGGTATACCCTAAGGTAAAGGCCTGACTTAGAATTTCAGCCGATGAAGACATCTCGTCTCTCCTTGGTAATGTGCCCTGCCCCGAACCCCCCGGCCAACTCGGTGGTCACAGCAGCAGAAACAGGTGCAGATTTGGCTTGCCGAGCGAGTATCCCCGTGGGGCTAAAATCAGACAATGTCGCTGCTGATCAAGGCGCTGACAAAAACGATCAGCTTGCAAACTGCCGGAGAGAGGATATTCTCACTGCCCCATGAAACCGCCTTTTGAACACCGCAACCCGGTCATTCGCTACAGCCTGATTTTTATCGGTTGGCTGTCTTTTGTACTGGGCATGATCGGCTTGCTGCTGCCGGTGGTGCCCACTTCGCCCTTCCTGATACTCAGCGCGGCCTGCTTTTTGCGCAGCTCACCACGGTTTTACTATTGGCTGACAGAGCACCGCTGGTTCGGTCGATACATCCGCTACTACATTGAGGGCGAGGGAATTCCCCGGCGCATTAAATGGATCATTCTGCTGGTGCTTTGGACCACAATATTGACCAGCGCCCTCCTGATCGTGCGAATACAGTGGGTATCGATAGCCATGATCGGCATTGCAGTGGGCGTCTCCATCTACATCATTCGCCACCCCGAACCCCGGGAAACGCCGCCGGAAGAGCCACCGGCCGACCCAACGGACTGAGAGCCCTAATCCATGGATGAGATTTACCAGATTATTCTTCTTGCCGGGCTCTCTGGCGCGGCCATTCCGCTGGGCGGCCTGCTGGCCCAGATCAGCCGCCTGCGGCCGCAGTGGCTGGAAAAGGAGTTTCGCCATTTCGTCATCGCGTTTGGCGGAGGCATTCTGCTGGGCGCGGTTGCGCTGGTACTGGTGCCGGAAGGGGTCGACGCCAGCCCCCACCCGGCCCTGTCCATTCTGCTGATCGTCGCGGGGGGTGTCTGTTTCTTTTTCCTTGAACGGGCGCTGGGACTGCGCCGTCATGAGTCACCACAGTTAATGGGCATGTTGTTGGACTATGTTCCCGAAGCGATTGCCCTGGGCGGCCTCATCGCCAGCGGCTCGAGTACCGCCGGACTGATGGCGCTGCTGATTGGCCTTCAGAATCTACCGGAGGGATTCAACGCCTACCGTGAATTGATCCGCGTACAGCGAAGTTACGGACGTACCATGATACTCATGTTGGCGCTGGTGCCTATCGGCCCCATCGCAGGCCTGCTGGGCTACAGTTTATTAGGCGATTATCCCGCCGCACTCGCCGCAATTATGCTGTTTGCCTCCGGGGGCATCCTGTATCTGATCTTTCAGGATATCGCGCCGCAATCGCGACTGGAGCGCCACTGGGCACCGCCATTGGGCGCGGTAATGGGGTTCTGCCTGGCCTTGGCAGGCACCCTCGCTCATCAGGGCTGAGCGCTCTGGCTCGGCAACTGGAAGGCTCAACAACTGAAAGGGTTAGCGACTGAAAGCGTCAGCAACTCAAGAGGCCAGCAACTCAAGGGGGAGGCAACTCAGGAGTTCAGCGACTTTTCCATGTTTGCGGCAATGCGACTGGCAATCAATTTAGCGCGCTCTGTTTTCGGGCCCTGAAAGTAGCGATCTGCCGTGTCGTGGAAATACTGCAGCCAGCGCGTGAAATCCTCATGCGTCAGTTGCTGTTTGTCGTTCAGTACGCGGTGGATATTCATCGTATGCCGATGATAGTCATCCCTGCCCAACAGCAGTTTCTCCCAGTACGCCTGTATACGGGGGAAGTGCTCACGGATATCGATGGCGGCCACATCGATAAAAAGCGGGGCCAGCTGCTTATCGGCCAGCAACTGCTCATAGAAGTGTTCAACGAACAGCCGGATCTGCTCCGGACTGTCCATATCGGGCTTGGCAGGTGAATCCATCATAGTAAAACAAGGCTCGGGCGCCGCAATCAGCGCCCGCGCTTTTTCTTGTTCTCTTTCTTCTTCACAAAGCTGACCAGGCGACGTTTGCGGTCAATCTGACGCTTGCTGAGCTGATTCTTTCGCCCCTCATAGGGGTTGTCAGAGGTTTTGTATTCTATGCGGATCGGCGTACCGACCATGTTCAGCTCACGACGGAAGACTTTTTCAAGATATCGGGTATAGCTCTGCGGAACCTTATCGGTCTGATTTCCGTGAATCACCACGATGGGAGGATTGTGTCCACCGGGGTGGGCGTAGCGCAGTTTGATTCGGCGACCGTTGATCATCGGTGGCGCATGGTCGTATACCGCGCCTTCAAGAATCATGGTCAGGCGGCGAGTCTGCAGGTCCTGGGTCGCCGATCGGTAGGCCTTTTCGATAGATTCGTAAAGATGCCCGACGCCCGTGCCATGCAAAGCAGAAATAAAATGTACTTCGGCAAAATCGATAAACTGCAGTCGGCGATCCAGCTCGGTCTTGATGCGATTCTTCTGGTCGGCAGTGAGGCCATCCCATTTATTGATAGCCACCACCACGGCCCGGCCGGCATCCACAACCTGACCCAGCAAATGCAGGTCCTGCTCAACGATATTCTCGCGGCCATCCATCACCAGAATCACAACGTTGGCATCGTCGATGGCTTTCAGGGTTTTAACAATAGAAAACTTTTCGACCGCCTCGTTGATATGGCGGCGCTTGCGTACCCCGGCAGTATCTATCAGCGTGTAGGCTTCGCCGTCGCGCTCGTAGTTGATATAAACGCTGTCGCGAGTGGTTCCCGGCTGGTCATACACCACCACGCGGTCTTCTCCCAGCATGCGGTTGACCAGCGTCGACTTGCCCACATTTGGACGTCCCACCACGGCAATCTTTTTACCCGTTGCTTTCTCCTGCTCCCCTGCCTCATCGGCTTCCGGGAAGAGTTCAAGCACATCTTCAACCAGCTTGCGCACGCCTTTGCCGTGGGTGGCTGTCAGCGGATAGATATCGGCAGCACCCGTCTGGTAAAACTCAGCCATGGCGACATTGGGGTCGGCGCCATCAATTTTATTGGCAACCATGAACACGGGCTTGGAACAGCCGCGCAAGTGCTCAATTAGACCCTGGTCCGCAGGCATAAGACCTGCGCGAGCATCCAGCATCAGCAACACGGCATCAGCTTCGTCAATGGCCTGCAGAGACTGCTGTGCCATCGCCTCATCAATACCCTCTTCATCGCCATTGATACCCCCTGTATCAATTACGATAAAGCGGCGATCCCCAAGCACCGCATCCCCATACTTGCGGTCACGCGTCAGGCCGGGAAAGTTGGCGACCAGCGCGTCACGGCTCTTGGTGAGGCGGTTGAACAGGGTCGATTTGCCCACGTTGGGGCGTCCAACCAGGGCGATTACGGGAACCATAGTGTGTTTACCTGAGTGCGCTGGCGCCGGGTGGCGCTCAGCGATCCTGAATCTTGTAAGCGACCAGTTTGCCACTGTTGCCATAGACATACAGCAGTCGGCCGTCGACCAGCATGGGTGAGCGCAGGCCATCACTGTCGACACGGCTGCGACCGACCAACTGACCATCCAGCTGTCCCAGCAGGTGGAGATAACCGTCAAAGTCGCCGACCGCAACGACACCGCTCAACACTGCGGGTTCGGTGAGACGACGGCGTGCCAGCACGGTCTGCGTCCAGGCAATACTTTGTCCGCCTTCCGCGATAGCACTGACACCGCCCTCGGCATCCACTACATACACATTGCCAAGCGCCTCGGCAGCACCGACATAGCTGGAGTTATCTTTGGCCCACAATGGACGGCCGCTATTGATATCAATAGCCATCACCTGCCCCTGGTAGCCGTTCACCACCACGATGCGCTCGTTCTCAATCAGTAGCAGGCGGCCATCAATATCGACCAGACGGTCAATTTCCGTGCTGCCTTGGGGAACCGAAATACGCTGATCCCAAAGGATGCTGCCGTTTTCAGCATTGAAGGCCATCAGCCGGCCACTGGCGAAACCGACCAGTGCAACGCCGCGGACAATCAACGGGCTGCTGGTACCGCGCATGGTCAACCGTGGCACCTGTGAGGTGTAGGTCCACAGGCGTTTGCCATCCTCGGCATTAAAGCCGTGCACAAGACCGCTGTAAGTCTGAACAATCACCACCCGACCATCGCCTGCCGGGGCGCCCAGCACTTCGCCATTGACTTCGGCACGCCAGAGAATGTCGCCATTCTCGCGATTCAAGGTCACGAGTTCGCCATCGGCGGTACCGACGTAAAGTTGATCACCGGCCACGCCGATGCCACCGGAAATGTTCAGCTCATGGAACACCTTCCAGCGTTTCTTTCCCGTCTTTTTGTTCAGCGCCGCAACGCCGCCGTCCATAGACAGGGTATAAATTTCATCGCCATCGATAGCCGGCGTAAAACGGTAGTAAGCCTCTTCCTGACCATCACCCAGCGAATACGACCAGACTTTTTTCAGGCGTTTGCTTTCCTGGAAATCCGTCAGCGGCGCCGGATCATTGCTCTTTGGTGTCGATGAACAGGCCACCAGAAACAGGCCGATCACCACCACCGCGAGGGTGCGAAACACAGACATGGGCATCCCCTATTCCTCAGCAGCGGCGTGGATCGCCGACAGACTGTTGATTTTCATTTCCAGCAACGGGCTGTTCAGCGGGCTTTGCTGCTGCGCATTCACGGCCTTGGCCTGTTGATATGCGGCCAACGCCTCAGGGAAATCGCCCTGTTTCTGCAATACATCGCCACGCAGCTCCAGTGCCTGCACCGCAGCCGCACCATCGAGCAAAGGCTGTAAAGCGGTCAGCGCGGCATCGTAATTTTGCTGAGCATATTCCAGACGTGCCAGACGCAGTTGGGTCTGGGCTTTCACAGCGGGTTCCGGCTGCTGATCCAACACCCATTGCAGCTCGGTTTCTGCGGCCGCATAGTCACCGTCCTTGACCGCATACTTGGCCAGTATCAGCGCGGCATAGTGCGCGTAACTGTGGGCACTGAAGCCATCTTTCAATGTTGTCGCCAGGTGCTCGGCCGTCGCCCGTTTTGTCGGATCACGTTCAATCAACTGATCAGTTTGCAGAAGATTGTCATAAATCAGCGAGGCATCGCCGGCACGCTCGACTTGATGAGCATTCCAGCCACGCCAGCCAAATACGGCGGCCAGCGCCAGCGCCACGCCGATGACGGTGAACTTGCCATTCTCCTGCCACCAGCGCTTGATGGCTTCGAGTTGTTCTTCTTCTGTACGGTAGGTATCCACAGCTATCCCCAAACGAGTCTGCACTGATCAGTGCAGCGCATTTTCAATGTAATTGGCCAATTCTTCCAGCGCGACGCTCTGTTGTTCGCCGTCACCGCGCAGCGGTTTTACTGCAACGCGCCCCGCTGCCAGCTCATCTTCGCCGAGCACTATAGCCAGTGCAGCACCGCTCTTGTCGGCCTTTTTAAACTGGCTTTTAAAGCTGCCGCCACCGCAGTTAAGCAGCACTTTTATACCCGGTTGCGCATCGCGAAGCTGCTCGGCAATACTCAGCGCACGCACTTCACAATCCTCGCCAGTCGCCACGATGTAGACGTCCGCGAGCGGCGCAGGTTCCGGCAAGGCATCGAGGGTTTCCAACAGCAGACAAAGGCGTTCAAGCCCCATTGCGAAGCCCACCGCCGGGGTCGGCTTGCCGCCGAGCTGCTCGACCAGCCCATCGTAGCGACCGCCCGCACATACTGTGCCCTGGGCGCCCAGTGCAGTGGTGGTCCATTCAAACACCGTCAGGCCATAGTAATCCAGCCCCCTGACCAGTTTGGGGTTCAGCGTATAGGCAAGTCCGGCGGCATCGAGACGGGCACAAAGGCCATCGAAATGGGCTTTGGACTGTTCGTCCAGATAATCATTTAACACCGGCGCGTCGGCCAGCAGCGCCTGAGTTTCAGGCACTTTACTGTCGAGAATACGCAGCGGGTTGCTGTCCAGACGGCGCAGGCTGTCGGCGTCCAGTTGGTCCTTGAATTGACCAAGATAGTCCACCAGCGCCTGGCGATAGGTCGCGCGGGATTCACTGCTACCGATGCTGTTCAGCTCCAGGGTCAGCGCCTCGCTGATACCCAGCTCCTTCCATAGACGCGCGCTCAGCAGAATCAGCTCGGCATCGATATCCGGACCTGACATGCCAAAGGTTTCGACACCGATCTGGTGGAACTGACGCAGGCGACCCTTTTGCGGGCGCTCGTGGCGAAACATGGGGCCGGCATACCACAGGCGCTGCAGCTGATTGTGCAGCAGACCGTTTTGGTCACAGGCGCGTACACAGCTCGCCGTTCCCTCAGGGCGCAGTGTCAGGCTATCGCCATTGCGGTCCTCAAAGGTGTACATCTCTTTTTCGACAATATCGGTGACCTCACCGATAGAACGCTTAAATAACTCGGTCTGTTCGAGAATGGGAAAGCGAATTTCACGGTAACCGTAGCGTCCCAGCAGGCGCGCCACAGTGGACTCCAGATACTGCCAAAGCGGTGAATCGTCGGGAAGAATATCATTCATCCCGCGGATGGATTGAATACGTGCCAATTGGATACCTTGCTAAATCCTTGCGCCTAACTGCGGGCGATCAGATCCTTGTCCTGTTGTTCTTTAAGGGCGACTTTTTCTCGAATCAGTTTTTCGAGATGGTCGATCAGCTCGGGGTTCTGCACCTTGTGATCTTTCTGGCCATTCACATACACCAGGTTGTTCGGGGTGCCACCCGTCAAGCCGATATCGGCTTCTTTGGCTTCGCCCGGACCGTTAACGATGCAGCCGATAACTGCCACATCCAAGGGTGTCGTGACATCCTCAAGTCGAGACTCCAATTCGTTCATGGTGCCGATCACATCGAAGTTCTGTCGCGAGCAGCTCGGGCAGGCAATGAAATTAATCCCTTTGCTGCGCAGCTTGAGACTTTTCAGAATTTCGTAGCCAACCTTGATCTCTTCAACCGGATCGGCGGCCAGCGAAATCCGAATCGTGTCGCCGATGCCATCCATCAGCAGCATCCCCAGCCCCACCGCTGACTTGACGGTGCCGCCACGCAAACCCCCTGCTTCGGTAATGCCCAGATGCAGCGGTTGCTCAATCTGGGAGGCCAGTTGCCGATAGGCCGCTACCGCCATGAAGACATCAGAGGCTTTCACACTGACCTTGAAGTCCTGAAAGTCCAGGCGATCGAGAATATCGATGTGCCGCATGGCCGATTCTACGAGTGCTTCTGGCGTCGGCTCACCGTATTTGCGTTGCAGCTCTTTTTCCAGCGACCCGGCATTCACACCGATACGGATAGGAATATTGCGTTCTTTCGCCGCATCAATCACCGCCTTCACCCGATCTTCCCGGCCGATATTGCCAGGATTGATGCGCAGGCAGTCCACGCCGTATTCCGCCACTTTAAGTGCAATCTTGTAATCAAAGTGAATATCCGCCACCAGTGGGACGGTCACTTGTTCGCGAATCTGCTTAAAGGCCTCGGCGGCCTCCATGCTGGGAACCGACACCCGCACGATGTCGGCGCAAGCGTCTTCCAGACGCCGAATCTGTGCGACCGTCGCCGCCACATCGCAGGTATTGGTATTGGTCATGCTCTGCACCGAAATCGGCGCATCGCCACCCACTGCCACATTGCCAATATGAATCTGGCGAGATTTGCGGCGTTTTATGGGTGATTCCATCTTCATAATTCACCTATCTGTACGCGTACCGCGTTACTTTCGGCAAGCCCGTCCAAGGCGACGTCTTGCTGGTTGTACTGAATACGAACGGCAGGCCAGTAAGCCACGGCCAGCTGCACCGGGCCCTTCACGTCCAGGCTCTGCGACTGCCCCGCCTCCAACTGGCCACGAAACTGTACCGTGCCATCGGCATCGCGAAGCTCAAGCCACACGGTTTGCACAGCGTCCAGACGCACACTGGCCGGGTGCGAGAGCAGTTCCGGGGAGAGCTCAGCGTCGCTGACCGTGGTGGGCACCTGCAACAGCGATTCGCCCAACAGCGAGCGACTGCGCAGTTCCTGCAGGGGAACGTAACGCTCTTCCATCAGGCTGACATCAAGTCTGGGCTTGGGCTCACCGCCGAACAGCAGGTAACTCACTCCCCAAATAATCAAGGCGACCAGCGCGGCCACTGAGAGACGTGCCTGTATAGGGGCCTGTGTACTGCCTTTGGGACGGCGCTGCTGCGCCTGCTCTTCATCGCGACGACATATCCGCTCGCTGTCTTTGAGCAGCGGTGCCTCATCCAGACCAAAATGGCGGGCATAGCTGCGGATGTAACCACGCGCAAACATCGGCGAGTTAAATCGTGAGTAATCATTACACTCAAGCGCTTCAACGTGGGTGGTGAGCAAATTCAATGCTTCCGCCACCTGCTCCACCGATTTTCCTGCGCTAAGCCGGGCGTCTCTCAGTACAGACCCCGGTGGCGCAATATAGTTATCGCTGTGCGCCTGATTCATGCTTACTCAACTCCGCTGTTGGTCAGAGAGGCCTTGTACAGCAGATATTCTTCCGATTTGGGAAAAAGATTCTTCAGCGCCAGTGCGTAACTGGCATAGGCATCTTCATCATCAAACACGTCTGCCAGGCGAATACCCAGCCACAGCGAAGCCGCCGACTGGCGGGGATTCATTTCACGGAATGCGTCGTAGTAGCGCTGCGATTGGGGGTAATCCTGTTTGCGAAAACTCACTTCCGCCATCGACAACACAACGGTGGGATCATCGCGTTCCATCAGCAACGCGCGCTTGAATGCACCTTCGGCACGATCCAGTTCATTTAATTTCAAATAGCAGCGCCCGAGATTAACAAAGGCATCGACGCGACGCTCATACAGCAATTCGCCGACCACAACCTCAAGCTGCGCAGCCGCCTCTCGATACCGCTCCTGCTCGTAGAGATAGGCAGCGTAATTATTGCGGATACGCATGGCTTTCGGGTCTTGCTCGATAGCGCGGCGATAGTAGTTCTCCGCCATCTCCAGCTCCCCGGTATTCTGGTAGACCAGCGCAAGGGCTTCCAAGGTTTCGGGGTTGTGCTTGTCGACCGTTTCCACATACTTCAAATGGCGCTTGGCCTGCTGCCAATTGCCGTTGGAAATGTAGGTTTTGGCCAACTGCAGGGAGGTTTCGTAGGCTTTTTTCTCATCGGCCTTTTCGGCAAAGCCGCCGGTCTCGGTGGTGACGCAGGCGCAAAGCAGAAGCGCCAGCACACTCAGAAGCAAAACCCGGCCATGACGGCTTAATCGCGGTACTCTCGACATCACTGGCCTGTGCTCCTCACGTAATACGAATGGCTTGAAGTTCTTCCGATTTTCGGCGGTGACGCTCCGCGCGGCGCGTACGGTCCTGCACCTGCCCGGCAAGCTGACCGCAGGCGGCGTCAATGTCGTCGCCGCGAGTGGTGCGAACGGTTGTTACGTAACCGGCATCGGTCATCACTTGCCAGAATCTCGATACGGCATTTTTTGACGGACGACGATAGTCTGACAAGGAGAACGGATTAAAGGGAATCAGATTCACTTTGCACGGCAATTCGCGGAGAACGTCCGCCAGCTCTCTCGCCTGCTCGACGCTGTCGTTGACGCCGGCAATCAGGGTGTACTCAACAGTAACCACACGGTGTTTATCAGGCTGTTTATCGAGATAACGACGACAGGCAGCAAGAAGTTCGGCAATGGGGTAACGGCGATTGATCGGTACCAGCTCGTTGCGCAGCGCATCGTTAGGCGCATGCAAGGAGACAGCCAGGGACACTTCTGACACATCGCCCAGCTTGTCCAGCATCGGCACAACACCGGAGGTACTGAGGGTAACCCGACGCTTGGACAAGCCGTAACCGAAATCGTCCATCATCAGGCCGGTGGCATCCACCACATTGTCGAAATTGAGCAGCGGCTCACCCATGCCCATCATCACCACATTGGTGACTACCCGTGAGCTGCCTGCTTGAAAAGCGTCGAACGACTGAATCGCCAGCCAAACCTGACCGATAATTTCTGCGGCTGTCAGGTCGCGCTGGAAACCCTGTTTGCCGGTAGAGCAAAAACTGCAATCCAGACTGCAACCTACCTGCGACGAGACACAGAGAGTGCCCCGCTGCCCGTCGGGAATAAAGACGGTTTCAACCAGATTGTTGCCACCGACTTCGATGGCCCACTTGCGCGTGCCATCCTTGGAATCCAGTTGGCGCACCACTCGCGGGGGCCGAATCTCGGCAATCTCGGCCAGCTTGGCACGCAAGCCTTTGCCGAGGTTACTCATCTGTTCGAAATCATCGATACCCGAGTGGTGAATCCATTTAAGAATCTGTTGGGCACGGAACGGCTTTTCACCAATAGAAACCAGCCAGGCCTCCATTTTCTGGCGTGTCATGCCAAGCAGGTTTACACGCTCAGGCTGTTGAATCACCGCCTCTTGCACGTCCATGCCCGGTGCCTCCTCAGGCGCGCTCGCAGAGCTCGCTGGTAGCGAAGAAGAAGGCGATTTCGCGAGCAGCAGAGGCTTCGGAGTCAGAACCGTGAACGGCGTTGGCGTCGATAGACTCGGCAAAGTCCGCGCGAATAGTGCCCGCCTCAGCTTCTTTGGGGTTAGTGGCACCCATCAGTTCGCGGTTTTTCGCAATAGCGCCTTCGCCTTCCAGCACCTGGACGGTAACCGGACCGGAGGTCATGAAATCAACCAGCGCGGGGAAGAACGGACGACCTTTGTGCTCGGCGTAAAAACCTTCTGCCTGCTCGCGGCTCAGACGCAGCATTTTCGCTGCAATAATCTGCAGGCCAGCTTTCTCAAAACGGCTGTAGATTTCGCCTACAACGTTTTTGGCAACCGCATCGGGTTTAACAATGGAAAGGGTGCGTTCTACGCCCATGTAAGTATCTCCGGCTTAAAGTTCAAACGGTGGGGCGGTGCCCCGAAAAAATAGGAGGGAATTATACGCGCATTCGCGGCAAATAGGTACGCAACCGCCCCTGGCTGTGTCAGTCGCGCTCGTCGAGCCAGGCCGCTTGAATTGCCTCCAGAATTTTCTCGCCACTGCGCTTGGGGTCGTCGTCAAAATCATCCAGCGATACAACCATTTTATGCAGGTCGACAAAGTTGATATACGTCGGGTCAACATCCGGGTGCGACTCCGCCAGCTCAATGCCAATATCCAGCACATCAGTCCATTTCAGTCCCATGACAGTCTCCTCTCAAGGCAGCGATCAGTGGCGCTCAGACACCATATTGATGGTATAGCGGGGAATTTCCACAACCAGATCTTCATCCGCGACCACAGCCTGACAACTCAGGCGCGACTCCGGCTCCAGCCCCCAGGCTTTGTCGAGCATATCCTCTTCCAGCTCGTCGGCCTCGTTCAGCGAATCAAAGCCTTCGCGCACCACAACGTGGCAAGTCGTGCAGGCACAGGATTTTTCACAGGCATGCTCGATGTCGATACCATTGGCCAGCATGGCATCGCAGATGGTTTCACCACTGGCCACTTCCAACACTTCACCCTCCGGGCAAAGCTCTTCATTTGGCAGTACAACTATGCGTGGCATCGGGAACTCCTCAAAGGTCGTCCACTCGCCGACCGGCGAGGGCTTTCTTGATACTGGCGTCCATACGACGCTCAGCAAAAGTTTCACTGGCGGCACCGACAATTTCAATCTGCCGGGCGATACTGGCCGCCGTGCCGCTATCTTTTTCGCGGTGCAGCGCTTCCATTTTGTCCAGCAGCTCGCGCTGTTCGGATTCGCTGAGCAGCGCCTCACCGTCAGCTAGCAGCGCCGCAGACAGTGACTGCAATAGCGCTTCGGCATCTACCTGTTGCTCGCGCAAGGCACGGGCTTCTTTATCCTGGCCCGCCGCCTCAAATGACGAGGTCAGCATATCGGCGATATCGTTGTCGCTGAGGCCGTAGGACGGCTTCACCTGTACCTGGCTCTCTGCGCCGGTGGTCTCCTCCCGGGCAGATACTTGCAACAGACCATCGGCATCAACCTGGAAGGTAACGAGAATGCGCGCCGCCCCCGCCACCATGGGTGGAATACCACGCAATTCAAAGCGCGCCAGTGAGCGACAATCGTCTACCAGCTCACGCTCGCCCTGCACCACGTGAATCGCCATGGCCGTCTGACCGTCTTTGAAGGTGGTAAATTCCTGCGCCATCGCGACCGGGATGGTGGTGTTGCGATGAATGACTTTTTCCGTCAGCCCCCCCATGGTCTCCACACCCAGCGACAGCGGAATGACATCCAGCAACAGCGTTTCCTCGCCACTGCGATTGCCGATCAACTGTTCGGCTTGCGACGCCGCGCCCAGCGCAACCACTTTATCCGGATCGATATCCACCAGGGGCTCGCGGCCGAACCACTCAGCCACCCGCTCCCGCACACGCGGCACGCGAGTCGAACCGCCGACCATCACCACATTGAGAATCTCATCACTGCGCAGACGGGCATCTCGCATCGCTCTTTTGCAGGCGCGGATCGCGCGATCAATCAAGGGATCCACCAGCGTATTGAACTCTTCTCGGCTCAACACCAATTGCTGCGAATCCAGACTGACGTCCACCTGCTCAGCGCCCGTCAGCGCTTCTTTCGCAGCGCGACTGGCATCCAGCAAACGACGGCGCTGCTTGCCGTCCAGTGAATCGAGGCCGGTTTTTTCGATGAACCAGGCCGCTATCGCCTGATCGAAGTCGTCGCCACCCAGCGCCGAATCACCGCCTGTCGACAGAACCTCAAATACGCCCTTACTCATCTGAAGTACCGAGATATCGAAGGTGCCGCCACCGAGATCAAAAACGGCAATAGCCCCCTCTTCTTTCTCGTCCAGACCGTAAGCCACGGCGGCTGCAGTCGGCTCGTTCAGCAGACGTAAGACATTGAGCCCTGCCAGTCGCGCCGCATCTTTGGTCGCCTGACGCTGACCGTCATCGAAATATGCGGGAACGGTAATCACAACGCCTTGCAGTTCATCACCCAGACTACGCTGCGCACGATCAGCCACGCTGCGCAAAATATCTGCAGAAACCTGCACCGGCGACAAGTCGCCCGCCTGGGTCCGCAGCTTCACCATATCGTCGCCGCAATCCACCAGCGTATAGGTCGACAGCACTTCCGCGGCACTGGCATCGGCATAGCTGCGCCCCATCAGGCGCTTTATCGACGCCAGCGTGTTTTCGGGATCGTCAGCCGCCATGGCCTGAGCCGCAGCACCCACTGCATCGGCGCCCTGCGCGCCGTAGTGCACAACCGATGGCAACAGGTGTCTTCCCTGCTCGTCCGGCAGTGTTTGCAGGTGGCCGTTGCGGAATGCCGCAACCAGCGAATTGGTGGTGCCGAGGTCTATCCCCGCCGCCAGCTTGCGCTGGTGGGGTTCGGGACTCTGCCCCGGCTCTGAAATTTGCATTAATGCCATAAGATAAATTCGGTCCGTTTACGGGCTCTGCCGTTCAGTAGTCCAGCAGTTCACTCTCTTTCTGCTCCGCTTCGCTACGCAGCTTTTCCAGAAACTGCAGCTTGGCGTAGGCCGCCTTCGCCTGCTCGATATCGGCATCCAGCCCTGTGACAAAGACGGCCTTTTGCTCAGCCATGGCGTTATCCACGTCGCAGTAGAAGGCATCGAGCGCCGCCTCGGGGTCCGTCGCATCATGCAGGTCTGACAATTCTTCGCGAAGCTGCAACTGCTGCATCAGAAACTCTGGGTCGCTGAAAGTAGTATTACTGGTATCCACTGGATGACCAGCCAGCTTGAGCAGGTAGGCCGCGCGGCGCGTTACCGAGCGCAGTGTTTCGTAGGCTTCATTGATCTGCGAGGATTTTTGCACCGCCAGACGTCGCTCTCGGTCGCTGCCACCAGCGAAGCGATCAGGGTGCACACTGCGCTGCAGCTCTCGGTAGGCGCGGGTCAGTGACGCTTCGTCCACGTCAAACTGACGCGGCACACCCAGCATACTGAAATAGTCTGCTGCCTGTTCGCTCATAACACCCTTCTCCGCAACTGAGGGTTCACACCAGAGAGGCTGAAAATCACCTCCGCAAATATGCAAAAGGCGCGATCGGCCATCCACCGAAACGCGCCAGCACTCGCTCACACAGCCGTTAAACCGTGAAGCTCTCTCCGCAACCGCACTCCGCAGAGACATTGGGGTTGTTAAATTTCAGCCCTTCGTTCAAGCCCTCTTTGACAAAATCCAACTCCGTGCCATCGAGGTAAACCAGGCTTTTGGGATCGACATAAATCGACGCCCCAAAGGCTTGAAACACTTTATCTTCGGGCTGCGGCTCGTCGACAAACTCAAGGACGTATGCCATACCGGAACAGCCCGAGGTACGAACGCCCAGGCGAATACCCAGGCCACGCCCACGACCTTCCAACTGGCGTTTGATATGACCAGCCGCAGATTCCGTCAGGCTGACTTTCATATCTACTTCAGCCATCAGACTCAGGCGCCTTTCTTCTTGCGATAATCGGAAACAGCGGCCTTGATCGCATCTTCAGCCAACACAGAGCAGTGAATCTTCACCGGAGGCAGAGCCAGCTCCTGCGCAATTTCCGTGTTTTTGATGTGTTCAGCTTCTTCCAGCGTTTTGCCTTTAACCCACTCTGTGAGCAGTGAGCTGGAAGCAATCGCACTGCCGCAGCCGTACGTTTTGAACTTGGCGTCTTCGATGACACCCTCGTCGTTCACTTTGATCTGCAGACGCATCACGTCACCGCAGGCCGGCGCGCCGACCATGCCAGTACCGATTTCATCACTGTCATCGAATTTACCGACATTACGGGGGTTCTCGTAATGGTCCAGTACTTTTTCACTATATGCCATGGTTAATCCCTCCTCTTGAGTCGGCTCAGTGAGCCGCCCATTCAATGCTGTCCAGGTCGATACCGTCTTTGTACATATCCCACAGCGGCGACAATTCTCTCAGCTTGTCGACCGCCTTGCGAACCTGGGCAGCGGCGTAATCTACTTCCTCTTCAGTGGTAAAGCGACCGAAGGAAAAACGCAGCGAGCTGTGGGCGAGTTCATCGTTCAAACCCAGCGCACGCAGCACGTAAGAAGGCTCCAGACTGGCCGACGTACAGGCCGAACCGGATGATACCGCCAGATCTTTCAGCGACATGATCAGCGATTCGCCCTCAACAAACGCCAAGCTGATATTCAGGTTACCCGGCAAACGGTGCTCCAGCGAACCGTTCACGTGCACCTGTTCGATATCCTTCAGTGCTTCCCAGAAACGGTTGCGCAAGGCCAGCGAGTGCGCCGCGTCTTTTTCCATCTCCAGGCGCGCCAGCTCACAGGCTTCGCCCATGCCCACAATCTGGTGGGTGGCCAGCGTGCCGGAGCGCATACCGCGCTCATGACCGCCGCCATGCATCTGCGCCTCCAGCCGAACCCGTGGCTTGCGGCGTACATACAGCACACCAATGCCCTTCGGTCCGTAGAGTTTGTGCGCCGAAATGGACAGCAGGTCCACTTTCATCGCTTCCATATCCACCGGAATCTTGCCGACACTCTGTGCGGCATCGACATGGAAAACGACTTTGCGTTCGCGGCACAACTCGCCGATGGCAGCGATATCACTGATCGTGCCGATCTCGTTGTTGGCGTGCATGATGCTGACCAACACCGTGTCATCGCGCATTGCCTGCTCGACGGCTTCAGGCGTGATAATACCGTCGGCATTGGGATCCAGGTAGGTCACGTCGAAACCTTCCCGCTCCAGCTGGCGGCAGGGGTCCAGCACAGCTTTGTGCTCAATTTTCGAGGTGATTATGTGTTTGCCCTTCTTGCTGTAGAAGTGGGCAGCACCTTTAATCGCCAGGTTATCGGACTCCGTCGCGCCCGAGGTCCAAACAATTTCGCGGGGGTCAGCATTAATCAGGTCAGCGACCTGGCGACGGGCATTTTCCACCGCTTCTTCCGCTTTCCAGCCAAACAGGTGAGAACGCGACGCAGGGTTACCGAAATTCCCCGCGGTCGTGAGGCAGGTCATCATTTTCTCGGCAACACGCGGGTCTACCGGCGTGGTTGCGGAGTAATCCAGATAAATCGGCAACTGCATAGCTCTCTCCTCATGTCGGCCGCACGGAACATCAGCGCGGCCTGGTCGCTCACAGTTCAACTGTGACAAACCGTTAAGCCTATTCGATGGTTGTCAGCGCGATGGTCTGACCAGGTTGGCTGCGTCGTTGACGTGCAGACACGGCCTGCACGTCGCGGCGCTGCACGAGACTTGCCAGACTGATATCACTGAGAAAATGGTGTATCTGATCACTCAGGTCAGACCAGAGGTGATGGGTCAGACATGTGTGCCCATCCTGACAATCGCTGTTCCCGGAACAGCCGGTTGCGTCTACGCGCTCGTCAACAGCATCGATGATTTCGGCAACAAATATTTCTTCGCCGGGACGATTAAGACGATAACCACCGCCCGGGCCACGGATGCTGCGCACCAGCTCCCGACGTCGCAGCTTGGCGAACAGCTGCTCCAGATATGACAGTGAAATATCCTGTCGACCGGAAATATCGGCAAGGCTGATCGGCCCCTGGTCGCCATAAAGCGCCAGATCCAGCATCGCCGTTACCGCATATCGTCCTTTGGTCGTCAGTCGCATAATCGTACCTACTCTCCGTAGGACAAATTATGCAATAACCAAGTATTTCTATCAACTATTTACCTGATTAAAACACTCGGCTTTTGCCGATGGCAGCAAAAAACGGCGGCATTATAGCGATTCATCGCTTTCCGCTCCATCGCCCTTCTGCGGGAGAGCCTCGCCGCGGGCCTTGCGCACCCAATATTGGGTGGACGTGAGAATGCCGCGCAAAATATTGACTTCCATTTCGTCCAAGCGGGTACGCTGGTACAGGCGACGCAGGCGCAACATCAATTTCTTCGGCGCCTGCGGCCGCAGGAAATTAATGTCGTACAGCGTCTCCTCCAAGTGAACAAGATAGCGCTCCAGCGCCTCGGCATTCGCTACCGGCTGATCCCACTCCGCCATCGCATTGGCATCCAGCTCACCCGATACCTGCAGCATCCGCAGCTCATAAGCCATCACCTGAACAGCCATGCCCAAATTCAGCGAACTGTATTCCGGGTTGGAGGGAATATGCACATGCAGATTGCAGCGCTGCAGTTCTTCGTTGGTCAGTCCACGGTCTTCACGACCAAACATGAGGGCGATTTTGTGCCCACCCTGCGCTTCTCGGTAGGCCTCCTGCATGCAGTGACGCGGATCCAATAGCGGCCAGGGGACTGTACGCTCACGAGCACTGGTCCCCACCACCAACTGGCAATCGGCGATCGCCTCGTCGAGCGTTTCGCAGACCACGGCATTCTCAAGGATATCGGTGGCGCTGGCAGCACGCCATGTGGCCTCATCGTGGGGAAACTTGCGCGGCGCCACCAGATACAGCTGCGACAGACACATGTTTTTCATCGCACGCGCCACCGCGCCGATATTGCCCGGATGCGAGGTATTCACCAGTACGATGCGGATGTTGTCGAGTGAGTTTGTCTGAGTCATAAGCGCCGCCCTGTTTGCAAGCGGCGCATTCTATCAGAGGCCGGATGACGGGTCAGCGATCAGCGGCATCTTGCCAATGAAGCGCAACCCCCTGCTCACCGGGTTGCGCCAGATACCCCTCGCATATCGCAAGATCAGCAATCGCAGCCAATTGGCCGTCACAATAGATCAACGGCAATCGCTCGCGACGGCGCGGGGCAAGCTGCCAAGCCTGAAGTAGCTTTTTCAGTGCCCGACTATGAGTTTCGCCCGCCAACTGGCAGCGCTCTCCGCCCTGCCGGAAGGCGACCTCCACCCGGCCGCGAGGCGCGAAGCTGCCGCCGGGGGCCGCACTCAGCCGCCCTTGAGGCAATTCCAAGGGCATATCGACTCCCCAAGACTGAACAGCAGGCAGCCCCTCTTGCGCCAGGGTTTCCGGCTCGGCGATCAACTGTCGGGCAAAGCGGTAGAACCGCCAACCGTCAACACAGACCTCTGGCACGGCATCCACATCCGCCGTCAAAAACTGCCCGGCAAAATCCTCAAGCTGCGGGCGACTCAACACGACTCCCCAGCAGCGCTCAAGATATCGCCGCAGCAAGGCGAGCTGACGATACTCAGCCAGATCACCGAGCGGCCCCAGTGACAGCGCCTTGCCATCGAGCAAAGGCGCCAGGTCAGCATCCAGGTAGTCATTTAACAAGGCCTGACTGTCACGCAGATTCTCCGCCGCCCGCGACAGGGCTTGCCGGTAGCTCGACCAGCGCTCTGCCATGGCCGGCATGACACGATGGCGAAGATAATTGCGGTCATAGCGCGCATCTTGATTACTGGGGTCTTCCAGCCACTTTAAATTTCGCGCGTGAGCGTAGACCTGAAGCTGTGAGCGCGGCGTCGTCAGCAGCGGCCGCAGCAGTCGCCCCTGACCCAAAGCGCGCCCATGAGGCATGGCCGCCAGTCCGGCCAACCCCGCACCACGCAGTAAGCGGAGCATCAGGGTTTCGCATTGATCATCGAGGTGATGGGCCTGCAACAGCAGTTCGCCGCGACCGAGCAGTGACTCAAACACCCGGTAGCGCGCCAACCGCGCTTCCGCTTCCGGCCCCTGCCCACCGGCCTGCGGACTCACCACGACCCGCTTAATCACACAGGGAAGGCCAAGCGTTTCAGCCACCACCAGACAATGCTGAGCCCAGACTCCGGAGTCAGCCTGTAAGCCATGATCAACATGTATCAGAGAGAGCGGCGGGAAGTCGCTGCACTGTTCGCGCAGCTCCATCAGCAAAGACAGCAGTACCCGCGAATCCATGCCGCCGCTGAAGGCCAGCCACAACCGGGGAACAGGGAGAATATCGCGCAGCGACTGTTCGAGCTGCGCGATCAGTGTCGCGCCGTCAGCCATGGCTCACAGCGCAAATCATCAGACGGTGCCGTAGGACATCAATCGGTCGTAGCGGGTTTCCAGCAGTTCTTTCTCAGGAAGCGCCTGAAGCTTCTCCAGCTCCTTGAGAATATGCGCTTTAACCCGGCTGGCGCTCTCGTCGATGTCGCGGTGTGCGCCGCCCTGAGGCTCCGGAATAGTCGCGTCGACAATGCCCAGCTCTTCGAGCACCGTTGAAGTCAAACCCATTGCCTCGGCGGCATCAGGTGCGTATTCACTGCTCTTCCAGATGATATTCGCGCAGCCTTCTGGGGAGATAACGAAATAGGTCGAGTACTGAAGCATGGCGATATGATCGCCCACCCCGATCCCCAGCGCACCACCGGAGCTGCCCTCACCGATAACAATGCAGATGATCGGCGTTTTGAGGCGGGACATCACTGCCAGGTTTTGCGCGATGGCTTCCGAAATGCCCCGCTCTTCGCTGTCGATCCCCGGATAGGCCCCCGGGGTGTCGATCAGAGTAACAATAGGTAAGTTGAACCGCTCGGCCATTTCCATCAGACGCAGCGCTTTGCGATACCCCTCAGGCTTGGGCATACCGAAATTGCGTTTCACTTTTTCGGTAACACCGCGGCCCTTTTCCTGGCCGATCACCATTACCGGCTTGTCACCAATACGGCCAATACCACCGACTATCGCCGAGTCATCACCGAAGTGGCGATCACCGTGCAGCTCGTCAAAATCCGTGACAATGCGGCGGATATAGTCCAGCGCATAGGGACGCATAGGATGACGGGCAATCTTCACCACATCCCAGGGACGCAGCGAGGAGAAAATTTTCTCGGTCAGCTTGCTGCTCTTGTCCTTGAGCTTGGCGATTTCCTCACTGATATTAATATCGTTGTCGTTGCCGACGAGTTGCAGCTCTTCAATCTTGGCTTCCAGCTCGGCGATTGGTTGTTCAAAGTCGAGGTAGTTCGGATTCATTGCTCTGTTTTATTCGCTCTGTTGACGTGTTGCCCACATAGTTTCAATGAGAAATGGGGACATTCATGCCGGTGATTATACGTTAATCGTATTTGATCACCACGTTATTTGCCCCACAGTCTTCGCGCAAGCGAATCAGCACATCTTCCTGTGGAAGTATGCGCCAGTCGCCACTCAATCTCAGCCGCGCCTCACCTTCTGGACGCCGGTAGCGGATCACCACGGGGCAGTTCCCCCCGCGCACACTGCCCAGCGCCGACTTGAGCCGCTGCAACTGTTCTGCACTGCTGTGCTCTGATTCGATCAACAGCTCAAGCTCCCGCGCGTGGTGCTCCCTGGCCTCGGCCAGACTGCGCAGGGATTTGACCCGCATTTTTTTGCCGCCGCTGTACTCGTCAAAGCTGCATACACCTTCGACAACCAGCACCGCGTCTTTCACCAGTTTGTCTCGACACTCTTCATACACGTCACTGAACAGGGCCACTTCTATTCGGGCCGTGCGGTCATCCAGCAACAGGAAGGCCATGGTATCGCCGCGCTTGTTTTTCATGGTGCGCATATTCACCACGAGACCGGCAACGGTCTGCGCCTGCTTGTCGGGATTCAAATCGACAATGCGGCGTGGCACAAACTGGCGCAGCTCCGCCTCGTAATCGTCGATGGGGTGGCCGGTCACGTACAGACCCAGCGTGTCCTTTTCCCCCTGCAGGCGCTCTTTGGTCGTCCAGCGCCGGGCATCGCGGTAAGGCTCATACACATCGCGATTATCCACCGCTAAAGTGTCACCAAAGAGATCAACCATGCCGATTTCGCTGTTGCGCGCGGCCTGCTCCGCCACTTGCACCGCTTCGGGCATGGCCGCCATCAATACCGCACGGTCTTCGCCGAGATCGTCAAAGGCGCCACTGCGAATCAGTGCTTCAATCGCTCGCTTGTTGACCTTGCGCGGATCGGTGCGTTCGCAGAAATCGAACAGATTCTTGAAGGGGCCACCGCTGCTTCTTGCAGCAATAATATTTTCTACCGGACCTTCACCCAGCCCCTTGATCGCCCCAAGACCGTAGACAATCTGTCCCCGGTCATTCACGGTGAACATATACTCGCCCTCGTTCACCGAGGGGAGTTTGTAATCCAGCTTCATCTCGCGGCATTCTTCGATGAACACCACGATTTTGTCGGTATTGTCGAGTTCGGAGCTCATTACCGCCGCCATAAACGGCGCCGGGTAATGGGTCTTCAGCCAAGCAGTCTGATAGGAGACTAAGGCGTAAGCAGCCGAGTGCGACTTGTTAAAACCGTAGCCCGCGAACTTCTCCATCAGATCGAAGATGTTGGAGGCCAGCTCTTGATCAAAGCCCTTCTCTACCGCCCCGGCCAGGAACAAGCCCCGTTGCTTTTCCATCTCTTCGGGCTTTTTCTTACCCATCGCCCGACGCAGCAAGTCAGCGCCGCCCAGCGTATAGCCGCCCATTTCCTGCGCGATCTGCATAACCTGTTCCTGATACAGGATGATGCCGTAGGTCGGCTGCAGTATCGGTTGCAGGCATTCGTGTTGATACTGGGGGTGAGGAAAAGCCAGTTCGGCGCGGCCGTGCTTACGATTAATAAAGTCGTCTACCATGCCGGACTGCAGCGGCCCCGGACGGAACAGGGCCACCAGTGCGACGATATCTTCAAAACAGTCGGGCAGCAGCTTCTTGATCAGCTCCTTCATGCCGCGTGATTCCAGCTGGAATACTGCCGTGGTTTCCGCGGACTTGAGCAGATCGAACGTCTTCTTGTCTTCCAGCGGAATCGCCATGATATCCAGCGGATCTTCGCTGACCTTGGCTCGCTGGGCATTAACGATTTTCAACGCCCAATCGATGATGGTCAGAGTCCGCAGACCGAGGAAGTCGAACTTGACCAGCCCGGCATCTTCAACGTCGTTCTTGTCGAATTGGGTCACCAGACCACTGCCGGTTTCGTCGCAGAACAGCGGCGCAAAATCCGTGAGCTTGCTGGGCGCAATCACCACGCCCCCGGCGTGTTTACCCACACCTCGCACGACCCCTTCGAGCTGCTCCGCCATATCCCAGATTTCCTGAGCCTGTTCATCGGCCTCCAGAAACTCCTTGAGAGCAGGCTCCTGCTCCAGCGCCTTACTCAACGTCATCCCCACTTCAAAGGGGATCAGTTTGGAGAGCTTGTCGGCCAGACCGTAGGACTTGCCCTGCACCCGCGCCACGTCCCGCACAACAGCCTTGGCGGCCATTGTGCCGAAAGTGATGATCTGACTCACCGCGTCACGACCGTAGTTATCGGCCACGTAACTGATCACCTGATCGCGACCGTCCATACAGAAATCGACGTCGAAGTCAGGCATCGACACCCGCTCCGGATTGAGGAATCGCTCGAACAGCAGGTCGTACTCAATCGGGTCGAGGTCGGTGATCTTCAGTGCATAAGCGACCAGCGACCCCGCACCGGAACCCCGACCCGGTCCGACTGGAATATCGTGGTCCTTGGCCCACTGGATAAAGTCCATCACGATCAGGAAGTAGCCGGGGAACCCCATCTGCAGGATGATATCCAGCTCAAAATCCAGCCGCGCGCGGTATTCCTTTTCAGTATCGGCAAAGCTTGGTGCGGCGCGATCGAAGAGAAAATCGAGCCGCTCATCCAAGCCCTTATGACACAACTCACGAAAGAACTGCTCCTGCGTCATACCTTCAGGAATCGGGTATTCAGGCAGGTAATAGGTGCCCAGCTTGACGGTCAGGTTACAGCGCCTCGCGATCTCAACACTGTTTTCCAGCGCCTCGGGAATGTCGCTGAACAGCTCAAGCATTTCCTCGGTACTGCGCAGGTATTGCTGATCACTGTAATTGCGTGGCCGACGTGGATCATCGAGCACCCGGCCATCGCGAATGCATACTCGGGCTTCGTGGGCCTCAAACTCATCACTGTGGATAAAGCGCACATCATTGGTCGCCACCACCGGACACGATAGCTTAGCCGCCAGGGCAACAGCATCGTGAATGTAGTCCTCTTCGTAGGGCCGACCAGTACGCTGCAGCTCCAGGTAAAAGCGATCCCCAAACACCGACAGCCAGCGCGATAGCCGCGCCTCTGCCAGCTCACGCTTACCCGACACCAATAGCTGCCCGACATCGCCGTCACGCCCCGCCGACAGTGCAATCAAGCCCTCGCTCTGCTGCTCCACCCAGCTACGGTAGACATAGGCCTTGCCCTGCCACTGTCCCTCCAGATAAGCGCGAGAAATCAGATCGGTAAGATTGTGATAGCCGGTCTCGTTCTGCACCAACAGGCATAAGGTGCTTATCTGTTCCGGGTCATCATCGTCGCGCAACAGCAGATCACTGCCGTATATGGGCTTAATCCCCGCCCCTTGCGCGGCCTTTTGGAACTTGATCAATGCATAGAAATTACACAGGTCAGTCAGTGCCACCGCAGGCATTCCCAACGCAGCGGTGTGCTTGCACAGGTCTTTGACCCGCACCAGGCCATCGACCAGCGAGTACTCGGAGTGCACGCGAAGATGAACGAAACTTTCATTCAGCATGGTCATACCTATGTCGTGATACACCGCCTTGATAGCGGCCAGAAATTACGATTGGGCGCTTTCCAGCAGAGCCCTGACCGGCGCGTAGCTGCGGCGGTGAATCGGCGTAACACCCAGTGTACGCAGCGCTTCCAGATGAGCCTTGGTCGGATAACCTTTGTGCCCCGCCAGACCATAGCCGGGGTAACGGGCGTCAAGCTCACACATTTCCCGGTCGCGCACCACCTTGGCAAGAATCGACGCAGCAGCAATGGCTGCCACCTTGCTATCACCCTTCACAATGGCCTGAGCACGGTAGGACCAGCGCGGCAATCGATTACCGTCAACCAGTACCAGCTCCGGCGTTATCGCCTGCCCCTGTCGCTGCAAGCCCTCAACCGCTCGGGTCATGGCCAGCATACTGGCATGCAGGATATTCAGCCTGTCGATTTCCTCGACGCTGGCTCGCGCCACACAAAACGCCAGCGCCTTGCCGCAAATTTCGTCAAACAGAGCCTCGCGACGCTTCTCCGTGAGCTTTTTGGAGTCGTTGAGGCCGGCGATAGGCTGCGCCGGATCAAGAATAACCGCAGCGGCAACCACGTCACCACACAGCGGCCCTCGCCCGACCTCATCAACACCGGCGGTCAAGGCAGGAAAATCGTCTACCGCTGCAAACAGATCCGCCGTTTCCACTACTCAACCGCCTCATCGCGAGACGGCTTGCCAGCAACCTGCAAGACGACTTCAGCCGCCTGCTCGCTGGCGTTGCGCGCCAGATTCACATGAATACGCCGGAACTCGGCAATCAACGCCGCACGCTCATTGCTGTTGCTCAACTGTTCCAGAATCAGCGGCCCGATGACCTCGGCAGCCACCTCTTCCTGCAATAGTTCAGGCACCAGTGAGCGCTTGGCCAGTAAGTTGGGCAGTGAGAAGAACGGTGTTTTCACCAAGCGCGACAGCAAGGCGAACGACAGCTTGCCAAAACGGTAGCAGACCACCATTGGCCGCTTGAGTAACAGCGCCTCGAGGCTAGTTGTGCCGGACGCCATCAGCACTGCATCGGATGCCGCCATCACCGTGCGGGACTGCCCAAGTACCACCCTCACCGGCAAGTCAGCCGTCTGATTCGCGATAGCATCGAGAATCTGGCGACGGCGATCTTCATTGGCGGCAGCGACCATGAACTCAATGTTCGGCAATGCCCGTCTCAGCCACTGCGCCGACTCCAAAAACGTCGCGATCAACTGCGACACTTCGCCGCCCCGGCTACCCGGCAGCAGCGCCACCATTGGCTGATCACCCTCGATGTCCAGTTCGGTCCTGGCCTGCTCTCGCTGGTCGTCCAGAGAAATCTGGTCGGCCAGGGGATGCCCGACACAACTGACTGGCACACCATGCTCCCGATAGAAATCTTCCTCGAAGGGAAACAGGGTCAGCATATGGTCCACAGACTTGGCGATGTTTTTGATGCGCCCGCGCCGCCACGCCCAGACCGAGGGGCTGACGTAGTGCAGCGTAGGCACACCCTGGTTGCGCATAAAGCGCTCAACATTCAACGTAAAATCAGGAGAGTCGATACCAATCAGCACATCGGGCTGCCAGTTCAACAGGTGCTGTTTCAGATGGCGACGAATGCGCAGTAACTCCGGCAGACGCTTCAGCGGTTCTGAAAAGCCCATTACCGACAAGCGGTCCATATCGCAGATGCTGTGAAAGCCCTCCGCCAGCATCAGCGGACCACCGATACCTTCGAATCGCGCGTGGGGGTAGCGCCGCTTGATCGCTTTCATCAGGTCGGCACCGAGGATATCTCCGGATGCCTCACCCGCAACAAGCGCAATTTTCAATGAAGCCATAGCACATCAGGCCGGCGGAGCCGGCTCCAGTATCAAGCGTTAGCGGACAATACCGCGTTGGGAGTTCTTCAGAGAGTCGGCCATCAGGCCCACGGTAGGCTGCTCATCAATCAGCGGCTGCAACGCGGCCAGCGCTTCTTCCACAGTCAGGCCATGCCGGTAGATAATTTTATAGGCACGGCGGATAGCCGCGATGGCCTCCGCGGAAAAGCCTCGGCGCTTCAGGCCTTCCACGTTGATGGTTTTCGCCTCGGCAGGGCTGCCGCTAACCGTCACGTAGGCGGGTACATCTTTACTGATGTGACAGCCAAAGCCGGAAAAACTGTGGGCACCAATATGGCAGAACTGGTGGACCAGCGAGTAGCCGCTCAGGATCGCCCAATCTCCCACTACAACGTGCCCGGCCAGCGATGCGTTATTCACCAGAATACAGTGATCGCCCACTACAGAATCATGCCCAATGTGGGCATAGGCCATAATCAGATTATCGCTGCCGATCACGGTCTTACCCTGATCCTGCACCGTGCCGCGGTGAATCGTGACGCCTTCGCGGATGATGTTGTTGTCGCCAACAATCAGTTCGGTGGGCTCACCTTTGTACTTGAGATCAGGGGTATCTTCACCCACCGTGGAGAACTGATAAATCGTATTGTTCTTGCCAATACGCGTAGGCCCGTTAAGCACAACATGAGAACGGATATCACAGCCTTCGCCCAACTCAACATGCGGACCAACAAGCGTCCATGGTCCGATCTTGACGTCGGCAGCAATGATCGCCGTGGGGTCAATAATCGCCCGAGGGTCTATTTGCGCACTGGGGTGAATATGTCCCGACATCACTTCTTCCGATCAATACACAAAATGGACGCGGAACAGGCGAGCTGGTCTTCTACATAGGCCTGACATTCAAATTTCCACAAGCCCCGGCGATCGGACACATACTGGGCTTTCAGGATCAACTGGTCTCCCGGCACCACCTGCCGCTTGAAGCGTGCGTTGTCGACACCAGCGAACATATAGATCGAACCGTCTGACGGCTTTTTCTCCAAGGTTTTGAACCCGAGGATACCCGCGGCCTGAGCCATCGCCTCGATAATCAGTACGCCCGGCATGATCGGCATGCCGGGAAAATGACCGTTAAAGTGGTTCTCGTTGCCAGTCACGTTTTTGACGGCCACGATAGACTCACCGGGAGTCAGTTCAATGACTTTATCGACGAGCAGAAACGGATAACGCTGAGGCAAATATTCCTGAACTTCATTAATGTCCATGAGCATGGCTTAACTCTTGTCCTCATGTAGCTTTTTTAATTGTTTTTCCAAGGCTTGAACCTGGCGATACAGCTCGTCAAGTTTGCCGAAACGGGCGGAGTTTTTGCGCCACCTCGCTGTTTCCATCAAAGGGCTGCCACCACTGGAGTAGGTGCCCACCTGATCAATAGATTTGGTTACCAGACTGCGTGCCGTTAAATGCACGCCGTCGGCGATCTGAATATGACCGACCACGCCGACATTCCCTGCCAAAGTACAGTGCTTGCCGATTTTTGCACTGCCCGCCACCTGGTTACAGGCAGCCATGGCCGTGCCCTCGCCCACTTCAACGTTGTGAGCGATCATCGTAAAGTCGTCCATGATAACGCCATCGCCAATTACCGTGTCATTCAGTGCGCCACGATCGATACAGGAGTTGGCACCGACTTCCACACGATTGCCGATTCGTACACCACCCAACTGGTGAATTTTCACCCAGCCATCTTTTGACGGTGCAAACCCGAAGCCATCGCCACCAATCACCACACCGGAGTGGATAATGCACTCATCGCCGATGCTGACGCCGTGGTACACCGTGACATTGGCATGCAGGTAGCTGTACTTACCGATCTGGCTGCCGCGACCAATCACTGTTCCCGGTGCAATCACCGTGCCTTCGCCAATCTCGGCACCAGCCTCAATCACGCAGTTTGCGCCAATGCTGGCGCTGGGGTGCACTTGGTCGGACTCGACAACGGCACTGGGGTGGACGCCAGCACGGGGTTTTTCCAGCGGCTCAAACAAGGCACTGGCTTTCGCATAGGCGAGATAAGGGTTGTCTGAGACCAATATCACCCGGTCATCACCGGCGGCCTGAGCCTCTGCCAACAAGTCAGGGTGAACAATCACCGCTCCCGCCTGGGTCTCAGCCAGCAAGCGGCGATATTTAGCGTTTGCCAGAAAACTGAGCTGGTCGGCTTGGGCGCTGTCTAGTGCGCCGATTCCCCTGACCTGCCGCTGGCCATCGCCATGCAGCGACAACCCCAAAAGCCCGGCCACTTCGGCCAGGCTCAGTACTTTCTGGTCGGGCATGGATTACTTCGCCTGATTCAGCTTATCAGCCACTTTGGCGGTGATATTGTAACCGGCATCTGCGTGCATAACGGCTTTGGCGGGCAGCAGCAGACCAATGTTTTCTTCCTTGATGATTTCGGGCAACAGTTTTTGCAGTTTGGGGCCGATTTCGGCCATGATGGTCTGCACTTCCTGCTGCTGAGCCGCTTCAATTTTACGTGCCAGATGCTCACCGTCAGAACGCTTGGTGTCGATTTTGTTCTTGGCCAGCTGACGTTGCTCGGCGCTGAGAATTTCCAGATCTTTCTGGAACTGCTCTACCAGCTTTTCGTAGTCTTTGCGCACCTGCTCCAGCTCTGAAACATTGTTCTTGAACTCTTTCTGGTTACGCAACGCGTTCAGGCGCTGTTTGGCAACGTCGGTGTTCAGTACAGCCGCTTCCAGATCGAAGACAGCGATGCGGCCCTGTGCCAACGCCACTGAACCCCAAAGCATGGCAAAAACCAGGACGGCAAATTTTATCGTTTTCATGACAGACTCCTGAAACAGTTTTCGGATAAATTAAAAAGTGCGACCGAGTGAGAACTGGAAAATCTCGGTCTCGTCGATTTTCTCATCGTTTAGGGCACGTCCCAGACTGAAGGTCAGCGGCCCGAAGCCGGTAATCCAAGTCACACCAAAACCGGCCGAATAGCGTAACTCACTGGCTTTTGGCGATGAACAGTTCAGCTGAGTAGCACCACAACTGGTGCTGAACACATTACCCGCATCGATAAACAGACCGCTGCGCACGGAACGCTGGTCTTTCACGAACGGGAGCGGGAACAGTAGCTCAATACTCCCCTCCACCAGCACGTTACCACCGAAGGGATCAGAGTCATCGTCAAACGACGAGGTATTGACCTCCAGCTTGCCGGTATCGGGATTCAGCACATACGCACCCTGCGCTGACAAGGCGGTCGCATTACCGCTCGCATCGATAGCTGTGGCGGCCTGACTGATACTGTAGATATCTGCCGGCGTGCTGCGCGGGCCCAAGGTATTGGCTCGGTAGCCACGCACTGAGCTGAAACCACCCGCATAGAAGTGCTCGAAGAACGGCAGTTTATCGATATTCCCATAGCCGTCGCCATAGCCCAACTCGGTTCTGAAACGCAGGGTCAAGCTGTTGGTTACCGGCACATAGAGCTGGCCATTGTAAGTCAGTCGGAAATACTCCAGATCGGAGCCGGGAATAGCGGCCTCGAGTGACACCGACTGAGAAGCACCACGGGTTGCCAGCAGACCGCGGTTCAGGGTTGACTGACGCCAGGAGATGCCTGCCGTGTAGTTATGGAATTCATCACCGTACTCATCGAGGAAACCCGGCTCCGTGCTGTCGACGAGCGCACTGTCAGGCAGGTTTTCAAGGTCTTCCAAAACTTCCGCAACTGTATACCGACCCGTACTACTGTCCATCTGGCTGACAAAGTAGTGATCAATCGCATCGAGAATACGCGGGCTGGTTTTAATTTCTTTTACTGCCGCCACACCCGCTTCGATCGTGGTGTAGGTATAGCCCAGCTCGAAGCCCAAGCGCTGTGTTTCTGAAATCGGATAGCCGAAATTCACACTGGTGCCGTAGGTATCAGTGGTGTAGCTGGCAACGTTGACTTCTTCATAGTCCGTCGCGCGGTAAAATACCGAGAAACCCCGGCTCACGCCGTCTTCTGTAAAGTAGGGGTCAACATAGTTAAAGCTGGCACTTTGCAGGAAGTCACTGCGCGACACGCCGAAACCTACCTGCTTACCGGTGCCGAGGAAGTTGTTCTGCTGGATATTGGCACTCAGCAGCAGACCGCTGTCCTGAGAGAAACCCACACTGGCCCCCAGGCTGCCCGAGCTTTGCTCCTCGACCGTATAGGTCAGGTCAATCTGGTCGTCAGTGCCCGGAACTTCGTTGGTCTCGACCTGTGCACCTTTGAAGTAACCCAGCCGTTCGAGTCGAATTCGCGATAGCTCAATTTTGTCTGCGGACGCGGGTGCCGCCTCCATCTGGCGCATTTCCCGACGCAACACCTCATCGGCGGTTCGCGCATTACCCTCAAAGCTGATGCGGCGAACATAGGTACGTTTACCCGGATCGACGAAGAACTTCAGGGCAACCGTGCCCGCCTCTTCATCCACTTCGGGAATGCCTCGGACCTTGGCAAAGTTATAGCCTTCGTTACCGAGGCGCTTCACCATGAATTCTTCGGTGCTGGTCACCAGGGCTTGCGAGAAAACCTGCCCTTCACGCACCAGAATAAAGCGTTTCAGATCGTCCTCGGGAAGCACCAGGTCCCCGGACAGCTCCGCGCCGCTCACGGTGTACTTATCACCTTCTGTGACATTGACGGTGATGTACACGGATTTGCGGTCGGGACTGATCGATACCTGGATGGAATCGGTATTAAATTGCAGATAGCCGCGATCGAGATAATAGGAGTTAAGCTTTTCCAGATCGCCTTTCAGCTTCTCCCTGGCGTACTTGTCACTGCTACTGAAAAAAGAAAAGAAGCCAGCAGGCTTCAATTCAAACTGTTCCAGGAGTGTTTCATCGTCAAAGACGGTATTGCCGACAATATTGATGTGCTTGATCGATGCCGTGCTGCCTTCATCGATATTGATGGAGATTGACACCCGGTTGCGAGGTTCAGCGACAACATCTGTTTCGATACCCGCATCGTATCTTCCCTGAGACACGTACTGACGGGTCAGCTCCATGCGCATATTTTCAAGGGTCGCGCGCTTGAAGACCTGCCCCTCTGCAAGACCGGCATTTTTCAGGCCATCCATCAGCGCATCGGTTGCCAGAGCCTTGTTGCCTTCAATGTTGATCTTGCTGATAGAAGGACGCTCTTGAACCTTGACGACCAGCACGTCCTGATCGATACCTATGCGAATATCGTCAAAGTTGCCTGTCGCGAACAACGCTCGCGTCGAGCGAGAGATCGCTTCTTGCGTAACAAGGTCACCCACGTTCAACGGCAGGGCAGAAAACACGGTTTCCGCGGCGATACGCTGCAGGCCCTCTACCCGAATATCGTTAAGACGGGTCTGAGCGAGGGCATAGGGGCTTGTCAGACAAAAAAGAACTGCGTACAGGAAAATACGTTTCATCAAAAACCAGCAACCAAGGCTAGGGGTTCACCCGCTCAGATCCGGGCGAGCCACTGATTAAAAAATATCGCTAAGCTCGAATATCAGAGGCGCAATACATCGTTATATAAAGCAAAAAACATGACACCGACCACCAACGCCAATCCGACTTGGTTTGCCAATGCCTGAACCTGTTCTGTTACCGGCTTGCCACGCAACCACTCCAGCGTCGCGTAAACAATGTGTCCACCGTCCAATATGGGAATCGGCAACAAATTTAATACCGCCAAACTGATGCTCAGCAAGCCCAGAAAATTCAGCCAGGAGAAAAACCCGTACTGTGCGGAAGAGCCGGCCACTTTAGCAATCGTTATCGGGCCACTCAAGTTTTTCGGCGACAACAGGCCGGTCAACATCTTCTTCAGCGATTCCAGAGTGAAGACACTCATCTGCCAGGTTTTGTTCAGCGCCGCCGTCATAGCCGAAACCGGGCCGTAGTGCATCTCTCGACGCATCTGCTCAGGCCACTCTGGAATTTCTGCTGCGACCCCAACAAAACCCACAGCCACCCCATTATCTTCAAGCTTGCGCTCGGGCGTGAGGCTGATCGCCAGCGGCTGTCCGTCTCGCTCCACGGATAGCGCCAACGTTATCGACGGACTCGCCCGAGCGATTTGCACCCAGCCCTGCCAGTCTTCAATGCGTTTACCGTCAACACTGACAATACGATCACCGGGCTTCAAACCCGCTCGCGCCGCCGCACTGCCATCAACCACCTCACCAACAATTGGCAGAAACTCGGGCATATACAGCGTGACACCCAACTCCGACAGAGGGTTGGGCTCTTCCAGTCCCTGCATCCAGCGGTCAATCGCCACGGTATTCTGATAAGTGAGGTCACTATCGGGCCATTTTACCGACAGCGTCAGATTGCCGGTCTCACCAATCCGCTCCAGCAGCTGCATTTGCAGGCTTTCCCAGGTTGGCGTCTCTTCACCGTCTACGGCAACAATTTCCTGGCCGCTTTCCAGTCCTGCCCGCTCAGCCAGTGAGCCAGGCATGACGTCACCGACGATGGGCGCAACACCGCCCACGCCATTCATGAAAATCGCCCAGTAGGCAACAATCGCCAACGCAAAATTAGCCAGCGGCCCAGCCGCCGCAATCGCGATACGGCGGGCGGGCGTTGCGCGGTTAAAGGCCATATGAGTCATATCTTCCGGCACGTCACCCTCGCGCTCGTCCAGCATTTTGACGTAGCCGCCCAGTGGTATCCCCGCCACCGCGTATTCAGTACCGGATTTATCGCGCCAGCTGAGCAGCGGCTTGCCAAACCCCACCGAAAACCGCAGCACTTTGACACCACAGCGGCGCGCCACCCAGAAGTGTCCGAACTCGTGGATAGAAACCAACACCCCAAGGGTGACAATGGTGATCAGTATGGTTTGAAGAATCTCTAGCACCGTCCTACCTCTCAGCCCCGTTTGTACTCAGGAATCAATGCTGCGGCTCGCTCTCTCGCCAGCCTATCCGCGGCTTTGACATCATCCAGCGATGTCGGTTCAACGTTCTCAAAGCACTCCATGACCGATTCCAGCACTCGCGGAATCGCTGTAAAAGGCAGGGATTCCGCGAGAAATGCCTCAACGGCGACTTCATTAGCCGCATTCAGCACGGCACTGGCCACCCCACCGGCTTCTGCGGCCTCTCGAGCCAGACGCAAACAGGGGAAACGCTGCTCATCCGGCGCTTCAAAGTCCAGCCTTGCCTGCATAATCAGGTCGAGAGTGGCCACTCCAGACTCCATTCGCCCGGGCCAGGCAAGCGCGTGGGCAATAGGCGTTCGCATATCCGGCTGCCCCATTTGCGCCAACACCGACCCATCAACATATTCCACCATTGAATGAATAACGCTTTGAGGGTGAACGACCACCTCGATTTTCTGTGGGGGACAATGGAATAACCAACAGGCCTCAATCAGCTCCAAGCCCTTGTTCATCATGGTGGCAGAATCAACAGAAATCTTCCGCCCCATTGACCAGTTGGGATGAGCGCAGGCCTCATCGGGCGTCACCGCAGCCAGCGAATCCAGCGGACGCTGGCGGAAAGGACCTCCGGAGCCCGTCAGCAGAATGCGCCGCACCCCCTGCGCCCCCAGGCCGCGACGATCGATACCCGGCATGCATTGAAAAATGGCGTTGTGCTCGCTGTCGATCGGGAGCAGCGTCGCACCGTGATCCTCGACAGCCTGCATAAACAGTCGACCCGCCATAACCAGCGACTCTTTGTTCGCCAGCAGGACTTTGCCACCGGCCTTAACGGCTGCCAACGTAGGCATTAGCCCAGCCGCGCCTACAATTGCCGCCATGACCGTCTCGGCCTGACTGGCAACCTCACAGAGTCCCTGCTCGCCTTCCAACACCTCAGTGTCACTGCCCGCCTCTTTGAGACGCTGCCGTAGCTGGTTGGCAGAGGACTCATCCCGCAGCACCGCGTAGCGAGGCGCATGCGCCATGACCTGATCGAACAGCACATCGATACTGCGATTGGCGGTGAGCGCGAAAATTTCATACTGCGAGGGATGGCGCGCCAGTACGTCGAGCGTACTGACACCAATCGAGCCGGTAGACCCGAGAATGGCAACTTTCTCCATTACTGCCAGCCCACCGACATCAACCCAAGAGCGAAGACAGGCGATGCCGCCGTCAAGCTATCCACTCGGTCCATAATGCCGCCGTGCCCGGGCAAGATGTGGCTGCTGTCTTTAATCCCGCGATGGCGCTTGATCATGCTTTCGAGCAGATCCCCCAGCACTGACGCCAGGACCGTTATCGCAGCAACCACAAGCATCGGCAACAGCCCTACCGGCATCCCGGCAGGCCAAACAAGCCAAAGCACGGCCATCAGCGAAAGGCTGCACAGCACCCCGCCCCAAAATCCGGCCCAGGATTTACCCGGACTCACGGCCGGAGCCAACTTGGCCTTGCCGAATGCCTTGCCGAAAAAATACGCACCAATATCTGCCGCAGCGACCAAGGCCACCAGCATCACAATCATCCAGGCGCCATTTTGCATGGCGCGCAGGTAGCTCAGCGCAACCCAGGTGGGCAACAATACCAACACCCCGATAAACAGGCGCATCAGACGGGAGCCCCACAGGCCGGCACTGGCCGGGTAGCTTTTCACCCATAGCAGCGCGATGGCCCACCACAAACAGCCCGCAACAAGCACATCGCGGACCGGAAGCGGGTTAAGGGAATCATAAAAACCAAGATGCATGGCCGTAGCAGCGATCAAGCCGCCGATACCGGCAACGTATAACAGCCGTGCAGGCAGGCCCTGCAAGCCACTGAGATCCGACCACTCCCAGGCAGCCAGCAAAACAATCGCAGCAAACACGAGAGACAATTGCGAGGGAGACAGTCCAGCGATCGCCGCCAACAGCGCCACAACAATCAGAACGGCGGTGATAACCCGCTGTTTGAGCATATACAGATCTCCGGTTTACTTGCCGTCGTCGTTATCGTTATCACGGCCACCGAAACGGCGTTCGCGATGCGCAAAAGCATCCAGGGCCTTGGCCATTTCCGCCTCGTTAAAGTCGGGCCACAGGCAGTCACAGAAATAAAATTCGCTGTACGCCAGCTGCCACAACATGAAATTACTGATTCGCTGCTCACCCGCCGTGCGTATACACAAATCAGGTTTCGGCAAGTCCGCCAGCGCCAACTGCTGGTCAAAGAGCGTAATATCAATATCTTCAGCACGCAATTGCCCTGCCTCGACCTGCCGGGCAAGGCGGCGCGCCGCGCTGACAATATCCCACTGACCACCGTAATCCACGGCAATCACCAGCGTTGTCTGGGTGTTATTTCGGGTGAGCTGCTCGCTGTGCTCCATCTGCTTGCGAAGTCCGGCAGAAAAGCGGTCGCGCTCACCAATGAAGCGCATGCGCACACCGTCTTCATGCAACTGCGCGGTCTCGCTCTCCAGATAATTGGAAAACAGACGCATCAGCGCCTGAACTTCGAGACTCGGACGCTGCCAGTTTTCGCTGGAGAAGGCAAAAAGTGTGACCACCTCCACCCCGCGCTCGCGACAGCTTCTGAGCAGGCCCCGAATAACTTCAACACCAGCTCGGTGGCCGCCTGCCGCCTTCAAACCCCGCTGCCGGGCCCAGCGATTGTTACCATCCATGATGATGGCGACGTGCTTCGGCGCGGCGGGGCCATCTGGGGCATTGCGCCCCTTACTTGCTACCATGTAAAACGCTGCTTCTCGGCCGATCAGATTTCCATCAGATCTTTTTCTTTCACCGCCAGAGCCTTGTCCACTTCAGCGATATACTTGTCAGTGATTTTTTGCACGTCATCCTGGGCACGACGCTCTTCGTCTTCACTGATGTCTTTTTCTTTCAACAGCTCTTTGATATCGGCAAGCACATCGCGACGCGTGTTTCGAATAGATACGCGTGCGCTTTCCGCTTCCTGTCGAGCCTGTTTGATATAGCCCTTACGCGTCTCTTCAGTCAGCGCCGGCATCGGAATGCGGATCACCGCCCCGGCCGTGCTCGGATTCAAGCCCAGATCCGATTTCATGATCGCCTTTTCGACGTCGGGCACAATATTCTTTTCCCACGGGGTCACAGTCAGTGTGCGCGCATCTTCAATACCGATGTTTGCCACCTGTGACAGCGGGGTTTCTGAGCCGTAATACGACACGCGAATACCGTCCAGCAAACTTGGGTGAGCACGTCCAGTACGAATTTTATTGAAGTTTGATCCCAGCGCCTCAATTGTCTTAGCCATGCGCTCTTGCGCATCCTGCTTCAGTTCATCAATCACTATTCTGTCTCCTAGTTTCGCACCAACAGGATCACTCCGCAGACACCAGCGTGCCGTCGCTACCACCCACAACAATGTTCAAGAGGGCGCCCTGCTGTTCCATCGCAAACACCCGCAACGGCATATTGTGATCCCTGCACAGGCAAATTGCGGTGAGGTCCATCACTTCCAGCTTTTTATCGAGAACCTCGTCATAGGTCAGGTGCTCGTATTTTTCTGCGTCGGGGTCAATCATCGGGTCGGCACTGTACACGCCGTCAACCTTCGTGGCTTTCAATACGAGGTCGGCATCGACTTCAATGCCCCGCAGGCAAGCCGCCGAATCGGTCGTAAAAAACGGATTGCCCGTACCCGCGGCAAAAATCACCACTTCGCCACGACTGAGCGCGCGAATGGCCTTGCGGCGATCGTAGTGGTCGACCACACCGCTCATCGGAATCGCCGACATCACCGACGACTTGATATTGCTCCGCTCCAAGGCGTCGCGCATCGCCAGCGCATTCATCAGCGTCGCCAGCATTCCCATATGATCACCGGTCACCCGGTCCAGGCCTGCGCTCTGCAGCGCCGCTCCACGAAACAGATTACCGCCGCCGACAACCAGCCCGACCTGAACACCAATACCGACCAGCTGCCCCACTTCAAGGGCCATGCGGTCCAGCACCTTGGGGTCAATACCAAAGCCCAGCTGCCCCATCAGGGCCTCGCCACTGAGCTTGAGAAGAATTCGTTTGTACTTTTTGTCCCGACTCTGAGTGGACATGCCTCACCCCATACACCGCATTAATTGAAGCTTATACACAAAGAAAAACGGGGCCCTGCGGCCCCGCTCGCGACTTATCAGCCTTTGAGCTGCGCAGCCACTTCGGCTGCAAAGTCGACTTCTTCTTTCTCAATCCCCTCGCCCACTTCAAAGCGGATGAAGGTCTGAATCTCGGCACCGCCGTTTTTCAGCAGTTTGCCAACCGTCAGCTCGGGGTCTTTAACGAAAGGCTGATCAACCAGCGCATTCTCAGACAGGAACTTACGGATACGGCCTTCGATCATCTTCTCGATAATCTCGGCGGGCTTGCCACTCTCTTGAGCCTGAGCGGTGAAGATTTCGCGCTCTTTATCCACTTCCTCTTGCGGCATATCTTCCTGCTTGGCAACACGGGGGTTAACCGCGGCTACGTGCATAGCTACATCGCGTGCCAGCTCTGCGTCGCCGCCTTTCAGCGCAACGAGAACCGCAATGCGATTATTGGAGTGGACATAAGTGTCAACAACACCGCTATCAGCAGCCAGTACCGATACGCGGCGAACAGAAATGTTCTCACCGATTTTTTGAACCAGCGCTTCGCGAGCTTCTTCCAGCTCACCAGCCATCAGCGCGGCAACATCGTCCTGCTTGTCGGCAAAAGCTTTGTTGGCGACTTTGTCTACAAACGCCAGGAAGCCGTCGTCGCGGGCAACGAAATCGGTTTCACTGTTCACTTCTACAACCACCGCATAGCTACCGTCTTCAGCGACTTTAGTTGCGACAACACCGTCTGCTGCAGTACGACCAGCTTTCTTAGCTGCCTTCATACCGCTGGACTTGCGCAGTTCTTCAATTGCCAGCTCAATATCACCATTGGCTTCGTTGAGCGCTTTCTTACACTCCATCATGCCAAGACCGGTGCGATCGCGGAGTTCTTTTACCATTGCTGCTGAAACAGCCATCCTAAGATCCTCTTTGTATGGGCTAGTGCAGAGCGGCCTGTACCGCCCCACTCAATGGGTATCCAAAAAAAGGGGGCCTTGCCCCCTCTCGTAGCGAATGTACAGCCTGCTTACTCAGCGGCCGCTTCGCCTGCTTCCTGTGCGACTTCAACGAACTCGTCACCAGCGACGGCTGCGTTGGCACTCGCATTAATAATCGTGTCGGCAACCGCAGTCACATACAGCTTGATAGCGCGAATCGCATCGTCGTTACCGGGGATAACGTAATCAACGCCTTCCGGGTTGCTGTTGGTATCAACGATACCGAATACCGGAATACCCAGTTTGTTAGCTTCCTGAATAGCAATACGCTCATGATCAACATCGATCACGAACAGCGCGTCAGGCAGGCCAGACATTTCTTTGATACCACCGATGGAACGCTCAAGCTTTTCCATGTCGCGGTGACGCATCAGTGCTTCTTTCTTGGTCAGCTTGTCGAATGTACCGTCCTGGCTTTGGGTTTCCAGCTCGCGCAGGCGACGTACTGACTGACGAATGGTTTTGTAGTTGGTCAGCATACCGCCCAACCAACGGTGGCTCACATAAGGCATGCCAGCACGGGCAGCCTGCTCGGCAACAATTTTACCGGCCGCGCGCTTGGTGCCAACAAACAATACTTTGTTTTTGTTAGCAGCCATTTTTGACAGGGCGTCCAGCGCACTGTTCATAGCGGGCACAGTGTGCTCGAGGTTAATGATGTGGATCTTGTTGCGGGCACCAAAGATGAACGGTGCCATTTTGGGGTTCCAGTAACGAGTCTGGTGACCGAAGTGAACGCCGGCTTGCAGCATTTCACGCATAGTGACGTGAGCCATGGTATTTTTCCTTGCTTGTCATCGGGTTAGGAACTTGTACCCATCCCGCAACCCAACTACAGCCTCGCTGCAGCACCCGGGATTACGTGTCGATGGATACGCGTCGTTTATGCCCCGCGCAGCGCACTGCGATTTCGGGGCGCGTATTTATACCACAGCCCCCACCCCGCATAAAGCCCAAATAGAGAGAAAACAGCATTCTGCGCCACCGCAGTCATCGCCTCATCGACGGCGATAGTCTACAATGTGTCGCTTTCAGTATTTTGACAGCCCGGACCCGCCGTTACCCATGAATGTAAGCATTAAAACGCCCGAAGAAATCGCCGCTATGCGCGTGGCAGGAAGACTCGCCTCCGACGTACTGGAAATGATTAGCGAACACGTCCGCCCCGGCGTGAGCACTGCCGAGCTGGACAAAATCTGCCACGACTATATTGTCAATGTGCAACACGCCATACCCGCCCCTCTCAATTATCACGGTTTCCCCAAGTCCATCTGCACATCGGTCAACGAGGTGATTTGCCACGGCATTCCTTCAGACAGCAAAATCCTGAAGAACGGCGATCTGTTGAACATCGATGTCACCGTCATCAAGGATGGCTGGCACGGCGATACCAACCGCATGTATTACGTGGGTGACGTTCCCGAGCACGCCAAGCGCCTGTGCGTAGTGACACAGGAATGTCTCTACAAAGCCATTGATATGGTAAAACCTGGCACCAAACTCAGTGAAATTGGCACAGTGATCGCGAAACACGCCCGCAACAATCACTACAGCGTCGTTGAAGAGTACTGCGGCCACGGCATTGGCCGAGGCTTCCATGAAGACCCGCAGGTACTTCATTACGGCGAGGGCTACCACCGCGGCAACGATCTGGTATTAAAGGAAGGCATGACCTTCACCATTGAACCCATGATCAACGCGGGAAAAAAGCAGACCAAACTCAACAAGAAAGATGGCTGGACCGTAACCACGCGTGACCGCCGCCTGTCGGCACAGTGGGAACACACGCTGGCCGTCACCGCTGATGGCGTGGAGGTACTGACCGCCCGTCCCGACGAGCCGTTCTACAAGGGTTAATCCCATATGAGCAGTAGCCTGCTAAACACCGAGGCGCTGCGCGAAGCCGCAGCACAATCCAATACGATGATTTCCCTCTGCAAGCGCTATCTCGGCGAATTGCAGGATGAATTAAGAGCCCGCTTCTACGCGGACGAACCCATTCAGACACTGGTCCGGATGCGCTCCGAAAAGCTGGATATTCTGCTGCGATTCCTCTGGAGCCGCTATGACTGGGGCGATGACATTGCCCTGATTGCTGTCGGTGGCTACGGGCGCGGCGAACTGCACCCCCACTCCGATATCGACCTGCTGATTCTCACCGATGACAAGGCCGCTGATTACCGCGAGAACATCGAGAGCCTGATCACTCTGCTGTGGGATATTAACCTGGAGATCGGTCACAGTGTGCGGGGCGTGAGCGAGTGTCGCCAGGCCGCCATCGACGACATTACCATCGTCACCAATCTGATGGAGTCCCGCCCACTGAGTGGCAACGCCGAACTTCACGAACAGCTGATGGCGCTGGTTGGGCCGGATCAAATCTGGCCGAGTGCCGAATTCTTCCGGGCGAAATGGGACGAGCAAATCCTTCGCCACCGTAAGTATGCCAACACCGAATACAATCTTGAGCCGAATATCAAAAGCTCTCCCGGCGGGCTGCGCGATATTCAAATGATTGGCTGGGTCATTAAGCGCCACTTCGGCGCGCAATCCATCGATGAACTTCGCGATCGCCTGTTCCTGAGCCAGGAAGAGCTGGACACCCTGAAAGATGGCCAGAATTACCTGTGGCGTCTGCGTTTCGCCCTGCACCTGATCACCGGTCGTGAAGAGGACCGGATGTTGTTTGATCACCAACGCACCCTCGCCGCGCAATTCGGCTACGAAGACGACGACAACAAACTGGCCGTCGAGCGCTTTATGCAGCAGTACTACCGCTGGGCCCAGCATTTGGGCGAGCTGAACGACGTACTGATGCAGCACTTCGACGAAACCATTCTACGGGCCTGCGAGGCGGAGACGGTGCTGGAAATCAATCCGCGCTTCCGCATCCGTAACGGCCACATTGAAGTAACCAACGACAAGGTCTTTGAAAAAACCCCGTCGGCACTGATGGAAATTTTTGTGCTGATGGCCCATCACGACGCGATAGATGGTGTGCGCGCCAGTACGATTCGCCTGATTCGTAAATCCCGCCACCTGATTGACGAGCAGTTTCGCGCCGACCCGCGCAATAAACGTTTCTTTCTGGAATTATTGCGTGCCCCTCAGCGGGTCGCACTGAACCTGCGTCGCATGAAGCGCTTCGGCGTATTGGGCAAGTTCATCCCGGCCTTCGGCAAAATCGTCGGCCAGATGCAGCACGACCTGTTTCATATCTATTCGGTCGATGCCCACACCTTGGAACTCATCAAGAACATCAGCCGCTTCCGCTATCCGGACATGGTCAAGCGCTACCCGATGGCCTGCCGTATCATGCAGCGGCTACCCAAGCCGGAACTGCTGTTTCTGGCCGGACTGTTTCACGACATTGCCAAAGGCCGCGGCGGAGACCACTCCACCCTCGGCGCAGTTGACGCTCGGGAGTTCTGTGAATACCTGGGTTTGAATCGACGCGACACCAATCTTGTATCGTGGCTGGTCGAAAAACACCTTGAGATGTCGTCCGTCTCCCAGCGCAAAGACATTCAGGATCCCGATGTCATCCGCGACTTCGCTCTGATGGTGGGTGACCAGCAACACCTCGACTATCTCTTCTGCCTGACTATCGCCGACATCAACGCCACCAATCCGAATCTCTGGACCTCCTGGCGTGCCTCACTGATGCGCCAACTGTATGCCGAAACCCGCCGCGCCCTGCGCCGCGGGCTTGAAAACCCCATCGACAAGCAGGAATGGATTACCGAGACCCAGAACGAAGTGCTGGAAAAGCTTGAGGACTATGGCTTCACCGAAGCCGAAGTGCGCGAGCTGTGGGGAAACACCGGCGAAGACTATTTCATCCGCGAGCAGGTGGACGATATCGTCTGGCACTGCCGGGCCATTGCCCAACGCACCTCTCCCCAGGCCTCGTTGGTTCTCGTTAAAAAAGGCGGACTACTCGACCACGAAGGCGCCACCCAGATCTTTGTGCACACGCCATCCAAGAAAGGCATCTTCGCCGTACTGGCCGGCGCCCTGGAGCAGCTCGACCTGAGCATTCAGGATGCCCGTATATATAACTCTGGTACCGGCTATACACTGGATACCTTCTACGTGCTCGGAGCAAACGGCGAACCCATCGGCGACAATCCCGTGCGAATACAGGAAATTACCGACTACCTCGTTCAGCAGCTCAGTCAGCCAGAGGGGTCACCGGAGGAAGTGCACCGCCGCATGCCCCGTCAAATGCGCCTGTTTTCCACACCCACGCGCACGAGCATGGCGACCGACCTCAACAAGGGGCATACGGTACTGGAGGTCATCACCCCCGACCGACCTGGACTCCTCGCACGACTCGGTACAATTTTCAACGACTACAATATCCGTCTGCAGAACGCCAAAATCGCCACCCTTGGCGAGCGGGTTGAGGACGTCTTCTTTATCACCGATGAAGAAGACCGCCCCATTAACGACCCCGATCTCTGCACCCAGATCCAGAAAGCCATCTGTCGCGAGCTGGATGAGAAAGCGAGCAAGCAAGCCCTATGAACCCCCGTCTCCAGGCTCTTCAGGCCTACCCTTTTGAAAAGCTGCGCGCCCTGCTGGGCAGCAGCCGCAGCGAGCAGGCGCACATCCCGCTTTCTATCGGCGAACCTCGCCATCCCGCCCCGCAATTTGTGGCACAGACATTGGCCGCCGAACTGGGCCGTCTCAGCAATTACCCCAGCACCAAGGGGATTCCCGAACTGCGTGAGGCGATTCGCGAATGGGCCTGCCGCCGTTTTCAGCTTGCCGGGCTGGACGCCGAACATCAGGTGCTCCCGGTAAACGGCACCCGAGAGGCCCTGTTCGCCTTTGCTCAGGCAGTGATTGACCCCAACAGCGACGCCCTGGTTTGCAGCCCCAACCCCTTCTATCAGATCTACGAAGGGGCGGCACTGCTGGCTGGAGCACAACCCTATTTTCTACCCTGCCTTGCCGATAAGGGATTTATTCCCGACTACGACGCGGTTGCGCCTGAGATCTGGCAACGTTGCCAGCTGCTCTATTTGTGCACCCCCGGCAATCCCAGCGGCGCGGTCACCGATATCGCAACACTGCAGAAATTGATTCGACTGGCCGACCAATACGACTTCGTTATTGCCAGTGACGAATGCTATTCCGAACTCTATTTTGACGAAGACGCGCCGCCACCCGGCCTGCTTCAGGCCTGCGCAGAGATGGGACGCAACGACTATCACCGCTGCGTGGTGTTCCATAGCCTGTCCAAGCGCTCCAATTTGCCGGGGCTGCGCTCTGGCTTTGTCGCGGGCGATGCCACGGTACTGGCGAGCTTCCTGCTGTACCGCACCTATCACGGCTGCGCCATGCCCGTTCAGCACCAGCTCGCCAGCGTCGCCGCCTGGCAAGATGAAGACCACGTGAAGGAAAACCGCGATCGTTACCGGGAAAAATTTACCGCGGTTCTCGAGGAGCTGGACGGTTGTCTGGACGTCGCCCAGCCCGATGCCTCGTTTTATCTGTGGGCCAAAACCCCAATTGCCGATACCGACTTTGCACAGCAGTTGTTTGAGCAACAGCATGTCACGGTACTGCCCGGCTCTTACCTCTCTAGAGAAGTCGATGGCCTCAACCCCGGTCGCGGCTATGTGCGTATGGCGTTGGTCGCCGAGCTGGACAACTGTGTAGATGCCGCCCGCCGAATTCGCCGCTTTGTCGAGGGGCTGCCCCGCTAATGTGTGAAGCCAGCAAAACAGCGCCCCGCAACCTGCTTAAGGCCGAGCGCGTCGCCTATATTCTGCAACGCCTCGACGAGCTCTACCCCGAGCAGCCCATCCCGCTGGATCACCGCGATGCCTACACGCTGCTGGTCGCCGTATTGCTGTCGGCACAGTGCACCGATGAGCGCGTCAACCAAGTGACCCCTGCACTGTTTGCGCTGGCCGACAATCCCTTTGATATGGCTAAGCAAAGCGTTGAAGCCATTCGCGAGATTATTCGTCCCTGCGGCCTCTCCCCGCAAAAATCCAAAGCGATTAAACGGCTCTCGGAAATACTGGTAGAACAATACAACGGCGAAGTTCCACAGGACATGGATGCACTGGAAGAACTTCCCGGTGTCGGCCACAAAACGGCCAGCGTGGTAATGTCTCAGGCTTTTGGGGTCCCCGCTTTCCCCGTCGATACGCATATCCATCGTCTCGCTCAGCGCTGGGGGCTGAGCAGCGGTAAAAGCGTCGCGCAGACCGAGAAAGACCTGAAAAGATTATTTCCCAAAGACCGCTGGAATGCCCTGCACCTGCAGATCATCTATTACGGCCGGGAATACTGCAGCGCCCGCGGTTGCGATGGCACGGTCTGCGAAATCTGCCGACACTGCTTCCCTGCCCGCAGACATCCCAAGAAAACCCGCAAAGCCTGATGGCCTGTCGCCGTGAACCGTCGGCGGCTTTTTGCTATGATGTCGCGCCGTTTGAAACGCAGAAAACATAGCCATGAGCATCACGCTATACGGAATCAAGAACTGCGACACTGTGCGCGCCGCCCGGCGCTGGCTGGAGCAGCATCAAATCGAGCACCGCTTTCAGGATGTCCGCGACGAATCCCTGAGCACTGAGCAGTTGCAACAGTGGCTCGCCGAACTGGGCAGCGACAAACTGGTAAACAAACGCAGTACCACCTGGAAACAACTGAGCGACAGCCAACGCCAAGCACTGAGCGATGACACGGCGGTCGCCCTGCTGCTGGAGCACCCCACTCTGATGAAACGCCCGCTGCTGGACACCGGCAACGAGCGAGTACTGGGCTTTAAAGCCGACCAGTACCAAAACCTTTTTACCCATCACACGCTTTAAGCCTGCAAGAGAGAATCTAATGAGCGAATCACTTTTCAGCCTGGGCCTCGGCCTGGGTAGCCAAAACAGCAAAGGCGAATGGCTGGATATTTTCTACCCCCAGCCGCTGGTACAACCCAGCGACGCCCTGTGCAAGGCCATTGCCCCCATCGTGGAATACAAAGGCGGCAATGCCGCTATTGCCGTCAACAGCGAGCAAATGAGCCGTGTGGCTGAAGCCGCCAAAGCCGCGGGCGACAGTGCCCAGGCCGATATCGCGGCACAATTGGCCAGCAGCTCCCAGCCGCTGGTGGTTACCCTGTTGGCCGAAGACGCGGCCCCCAGCTCGGTGCCCGAGGGCTATCTGAAACTGCATCTGCTTTCTCACCGCCTCGCCAAGCCACATTCACTGGATCTGACCGGCCTGTTCGGCGTACTGCCCAATGTCGCTTGGACCAACCAGGGGCCGGTAGACCTGCGTGAACTGCCCCAGCGCCAGCTCGACGCCAGAATGAAAGGTGAGCTGCTGGAAATCATGTCAGTGGATAAATTCCCGAAAATGACCAACTACGTGGTTCCCGCCGGCGTGCGCATTGCTCACACCGCGCGTGTTCGTCTCGGCGCTTACCTCGGCGAAGGTACCACCATCATGCACGAGGGCTTCGTCAACTTTAATGCTGGCACCGAAGGCCCGGGCATGATCGAAGGCCGTATTTCGGCAGGTGTAATGATCGGTGCGGGCTCCGACCTCGGCGGCGGTTGCTCCACCATGGGTACGCTGTCCGGCGGCAACAATATTATTATTTCCATCGGCAAAGAGTGCCTCGTCGGTGCCAACGCCGGTGTGGGTATTCCGCTCGGCGACCGCTGCACGATCGAAGCCGGCCTTTACATCACCGCGGGCTCAGTCGTGGCGATGATTGACGATAAAGGAGAGCAAGTCGGTACCGCCAAAGCCCGCGACCTGGCAGGCCAATCTGACCTGCTGTTCCGCCGTAACTCCAAGAACGGTGCTATCGAAGTTCTCACCAACAAATCAGCCATCGCGTTGAACGAAATGCTTCACGCACACAACTGACTTTCAATAAAAGCCCTTTCTCACCCGGCCCATAGAAGTATTTGTGAGCCGGGTGACGACCATCCGCATACATCAAAAACCTAGCTATAAATTATCGACCTGACCAAAAGTGCTTTAGAAGAATTTTCCCATCTGACACACTGAAAAAGGCGCGACCTAAATGCGTTGACTAATGCACATATGTATGGAAAAGTTCCCTTACCTTCCCTCGCAAAGGATTTGCGAAGTCTCACTAGTCATGTGAGCACTCCTACCATTGCGTGAACGTCACAACCACTAAAAGGATTTTTTCATGCGATGTTTGCCACTCCACCTCATGGCGGTGTTCCTGCTTTCCGGCTGTGCCTCTATGATCAGTACAGGCGATCAGGAAATAGCTCTTCGCTCCGAACCTGCAGGAGCAGAGGTCTGGGTAGACGGGCTTAGGCGCGGCGTAACGCCGATGATGCTTGAGCTTGATCGCCAGAGCGATGACAGAAAACTGAGCCTGCAAAAATCTGGCTACGAAGCTTATGAAACAGTGTTAGAGAGCAGCTTCAATGGCGTGGTTCTCGGTAATATCCTGCTAGGTGGCATCATTGGTCTTGCCGTGGATGGAATGACGGGAGCCTTCTGGCGATACGACGTCGACAGCATTGATGCGGAACTGAAGCCCGGAAATGGTCAAATGGTGGTCGCATCCAACTCCACGCTTCCCCAACAATACGTCGGTACAACCCCCCCGGCAAATCCAGCCACGGACGAGGGGAAGACTTATACTCCCCGTCAGGTTCCCAGAAATGCCGCTATCGATGAAGATTACATCGCCAGGCAACGCGCCTATGTGGAAAGCAATACGGACGCCATTCGTCAGGAACTCGAGAAGGGCTACCCAGGCGACGTACTCGGCATGATGCTGGTGAGCTTCAACGTCCCCGTCGCCGAAATCCCTCAAAATATTCAGGTTCTTTCAGCAATTTCAGACCAGCACCCCAGCGACAGCAGTTTTGTAGATGCGGTAATGGATCACTACTACTGACCCCTGAGACATACGGCATCCATGCTTTCATTCGTGCCTGAAAAAGACTTATCAGGCACGTAACACCTTGCCAAGCTCGGAAATTCATGTGAACTCTCCGCCCATCGTCTACTCTATTGTGTAAGCAAATAATGGGAGGAGAACAGATGGAGTTGCAAATTACCGGCCTGCTTGGACTGCTGGTATTTATCGCCGATATCTGGGCCATTCTTAATATTGTTCAAAGTCGCAACAGTTCCGGCAGCAAGCTGCTGTGGATTGTGCTGATTCTTCTGCTGCCGGTGCTCGGACTGGCGATCTGGTTTTTTGCGGGGCCCCGGGAACCTCGCTGAACCTTATGACGTTATTGCCAGATATCAACTGGCCACTGATTGCTCACCACCTGACTCAACTCGCCATTGCCTATGTGTTGTCGGTTCCCATCGGCTGGAACCGGGAAGCGGCATCACGCGGGGTAGGTCTGCGCACATTTCCGCTGGTCGCGATTGCCTGCTGCGCTTATCTGCTGATCGGTCGCGACGTCCTCAGTGGTTCAGAATCCCATGCGCGCTTAATGTATGGTCTGATGAGTGGCATCGGCTTTATCGGCGGTGGCGCCATTCTCAAACAAGAGGGCACGGTCAGTGGCACCGCCACAGCAGCAGCCATCTGGTCAACCGGTGCCATTGGCACAGCGGTTGCGTGGCAGCGCTATGAAATCGCCATTGTAGTAAGCATCATTACAGTTATTACACTCAGGGCGCTAAGCCCGCTGAAACGCTTTGCTCACAGCAACGACAAACGCAAAAAGCGATACCGGGAGACACATGGAGAGTAAGCAAGCGAAGATCAACGACTGGGCCTTGGCGCTACTGGCCTTGCTCGCAGTGCTGTATACATTGCGACTGGCCAGGGACGTGCTGCTGCCAATCACACTGGCATTGATCTTCGCCCTGCTGCTGGCCCCCGCCGTCAGTCGTCTTCAACAGTGGCGCGTTCCCCGCAGTCTTGCAGCGCTGCTGCTGATTGCCATCAGCGTCGGCGGTATTGGCGGCGGTTTTTATGCATTAGCTTCCCCGGCCAGCGAATGGCTTCAACGCGCACCGGAGGCCGTATCGGTGATTCGTGATCATCTGCACGATGTGAACGGCGATACCGGCGACGTCGATGCGGCCACGGCCAGTCTGGATTCGCTCGCCAAGGAATTCTCCAGCCCTTCAGACCCCGAAATCAAGAAGGTACTTATTGCCGACCCCGGCTGGCGGGGAGAAGTCTGGGAGACACTGAAGAATTTTGGTGTGTATGGCACGCTGAGCGTCATCATGTTGTTTTTTCTACTCAGCTCTGGCGAAGCGCTCATCCAACGCTTCATCAACAGCCTCCCCAGCCACCGCGACAAAACGACCGCCAAAGAACTGGTCGGGCAAGCGCAGCAGCAAATGTCTCGCTATCTGCTGACGATTACCCTGGTTAATGCAGCGGTCGGTGCAGTAACGGCCTTTGGTCTCTGGCTGATTGATTTCCCCGACCCGGCTCTGTGGGGCGCCTTAGCCGCCTTACTGCGTTACATTCCCTATCTTGGGGTCAGCATCACGGTCATGCTGCTGTGTATTGTCAGCGCGGTAAGCTTTGACAGCCTGACGGGCATATTGATCGCGCCACTGGGCTACGCGCTTTTTACCGCGATGGTCGGACAATTTGTCGACCCCTTCGTGCACGGAATGCGTTTCAGCCTGAACCCTATTGTGGTGTTTCTCTGGATCTTTTTCTGGGGCTGGCTGTGGGGTGCGCCCGGCGTCCTGCTGGCGGTGCCTCTGCTGACCCTGTTTCAGGTCGTCTGCCAACACGTAGAACGCCTGCAAGCTATCGCTCACATCATAGGAGAAGACGCTGATGTTTCCAGGTCTTGAGCAATACCGTGCCCAACTGTGGCCCCTGCCCCCGCAACGCGACACCCGCGAGGGGAAAGAGCGCCGCCTGGGCGTAGAGATTGAATTCACCGGCATGGATATGCCGGAGATTGCCCAGTGCATTACCGAGCAGTTTGGTGGCGAGATTCAGCGCGGCTCCGAGTATGAATACACCGTCGCCAATACCGAGTTTGGCGACTTCGGCATCGAACTTGACTCCGCCTACATCAAACGCCTCGGCCGCGAGCGGGAAGAAGCCGGGCAGGCCAGCGAATTTGAAGAGCTGACAGAATCGCTGGTGGGACTGGTTGCCCGCCAGTTGGTGCCGTTTGAAATTGTGGCGCCACCAGTCGAAATCAGCCAGCTCTGGCGATTGGAAGATCTGTTCTTGATGTTGCGCAAAGAGGGCGCAGAAGGCACGCAGGCATCAGCAAAAAACGCGTTTGGCTTGCAACTGAATCCGGAGATGCCCGATTGCGAGGCGGACACCATTCTGAACTACTTACGGGCATTCCTGTGTCTATATGAGTGGTTGATCTGGCGCAGCCCCGTGGACTTCAGCCGCCGACTGACCAGCTATACCGATCCATTCAAGCGCGAGTATCTGCGACATGTCCTCGCGCCGGATTACCAACCGGATATCGGCACGCTGATCGACGATTACATTCGCTTTAATCCCACCCGCAATCGCGCCCTGGACTTGCTGCCACTGTTCGCGCACGTCGACGAAGAAAGGCTGCGCGCAAAAATTGACGACCCGCGAGTCAAAGCCCGACCAACACTGCATTACCGGCTACCGAACAGTTTGATTGGCGACCCGCAATGGGGGCTGATTCACCCTTGGCGCGACTGGCTGCAAGTGGAGGCACTGGCTGCCGATACAACGCGACTCAATGCGGTATGTCGTCACTATCGAGAGCACATTGAGAGTGCAACCAGCGGTTTATTCAGCGATTGGGCGCAGCGAGTCAGCCTGCATTTGATACCGGAGCTGTTGTAGACGTGTCGATACTTCACCGCCACCACCCTGTTATCGGCGTGACCGGCGAAGACCGCCGCCTGCCAATTTCCTGGTGGTTTATTCGCTCAGCGCTGCGACGCGTCGGTGCGCAGGCGATTCACCTGACTCCAGCTCACAAGGAGATACCCCTGCACCTGGATGGCCTGATTATCAGTGGCGGCGACGATATTGATCAGGGCCTGTATTTACCCGAAGCGCCGGAAGTGGCGCCGATGAATCCGCGGCGTGACCGCTTCGAGATTGCGGTGCTGGAGCGGTTTCTTCCACGCTCACTACCTATTCTCGGTATTTGCCGGGGAGCGCAGCTGCTGAACGTGGTGCTCGGCGGCAGCCTGCATGTCGACCTGCGTCACTTGCGTCGACGCACCAGCAATCGCCGCATGCTATTACCCCATAAAACACTGATGCTGGATGCGGGCAGTCATATGGAGGAAATCCTGGGGACTGAACGCTGCCACATCAATAGCCTTCACCATCAGGCCATCGACCGTCTCGGCGAAGGCATGGTGGTCAGCGGACGAGACCTTGACGGTATTACGCAGGCCGTCGAGGCCGCCGACGGGCATTTCCGCATGGGTGTGCAGTGGCACCCGGAGTACCTTCCCTTTCAGCGTCCCCAGCGCCGCCTGTTCAAAGCCCTGTGCGAGGCCGCGAGCCAATGATCAGTCAATATCTCCTGCTGTTCGCTGCGGCTTTTGGCGCCGCGACCCTGCTGCCCTTCTATTCAGAAATTCTGTTAATTGCGCAACTGGAGTCCGGACTCACTCCCCTTTGGCTGTGGCTGGCGGCCAGCGCCGGCAATACCCTCGGCGCCGGGGTTAACTGGTGGATGGGTATGAAGTTGAGCCACTACGCCGATCGCCGCTGGTTTCCCGCCCGCAAAAAAGACCTGGAACGCGCACAAGGCTGGTTCGGCCGCTACGGCAAGTGGACATTGCTCATGTCCTGGCTGCCGGTGGGTGGTGATGCCCTGACAGTGGTGGGCGGTATCATGCGCGTCCCGCTGCCGAGCTTCTTCTTGTTAGTCGCCACGGGCAAAAGTCTGCGCTATGCCATTCTCATCCTCGGGTACAATGCAGCGGTTTAAACTTCAGGACGTGAGTCATGGCACTGAGCGCCAGTATTTTTAAAGCCGATATCGATATCAGTGACCTTCGTCGCCATTACTATCATTCACACAGCCTCACCCTCGCCCGCCATCCGTCAGAGACCAACGAGCGAATGATGCTGCGTCTGCTCAGCTTCGCGCTGTTTGCCGATGAACAGCTGAGCTTCACCCGCGGCCTCAGCAATGACGATGAACCCGACCTCTGGCTGAAGGAATTACACGGCGGCATTCGGCTGTGGATCGAACTCGGCCAACCCAGTGCCAAACGACTCCGCCGCGCACGCAGCCAGGCAGAACATGTTGTCGTTATCAGCTACGGCGGCCGCCCGGCTTCGCAGTGGTGGCAGGATGAAGGAGAACAGCTATCGAAGGAAAACTGGCTGAGCGTGCTGGAAATCCCCAGCGATGCCTCCCAAGCACTGGCGGAGTGGGCGCAACGCGGTATGCAGCTGCAACTCACGCTGGATGAAGACAGTATCTGGGTGTCCAGCGCCGAGCAGTCGTTACAAATTCAGCCTGTGCTACGCTGTGGCAACATCCTCAACCACTGATCGGACATCATGATTCATATTCAAGGCATTGATCACGTCGTGCTCCGCTGCGCGCGCATCGATACCACCCTCGCGTTCTATCGCGACACGCTCGGCGCAACCGTGGAGCGCACACTCGAAGAACTCGGGCTTTACCAGCTTCGCGTCGGCACAGCCCTCATTGATCTGGTACCGGTAGACAGCCCCTTGGGGCAGGAAGGTGGTGCCGCGCCGGGACTGGAGGGGCACAACATGGACCACCTGTGTTTGCGCCTGGAACCCTTCGACGGGGCCGCCATTCTCAACTACCTGGATCAGCAACAGATTCCCCATGGCGGCCTTGAACGGCGCTACGGCGCGAGCGGTTTTGGTCCATCCATTTACTTGACCGACCCCGAAGGCAACCGTATTGAATTGAAAGGCCCTGCCGACTCACTGCAAAAGTGACAGGAATAGGTCATGAACATCAAAAATTCATGACAAATTCATATAAAAACCGACGTTGAAACAAATTCGTCATCAAGATGTAACAGACGCCCCGCATACTGCGCAGCATCGAAAAGCCTTTGTGCCGATTCCATTATTTCATTGAACCGACAGGCTGCCCGCGCAGCTATAGGGAGCGTTTTATGTCACTGATCTCTACATGCAAAAAACTGATCGCCGGTGCTGCACTGGCTGCGGCGTCACTGCTGGCCGTTGCCGATGAGCCGCAACTGCTGCTGGAAGAAGTGACCGTTATCGGTGCCGTTCGCGCGTCCGATGCCGTTCGCGTTGACAACATTGACGTCGCTGGCGACGAGCAACTGGTCGAGATGCCGGTCGCGTACGAGTAAGGGCATCACGGCTCGGCGGGACGGCTTCTCAGCTGTACCGCCGAATCAATACTCAGCGTATCCAACAAGGCATTCATTGCCAGAAAACTGGCCTGATCGCCTTCAGCACTCAGCGCCAGCGCGATATAACCGGCGGTAAACGCACCCAAGCCGCTGTCAAAGCTTTCCCAGCGATCACCCGTCCAGGCCTGTACCCACATATGGGGCACAAACACAAAGCGCCTACCTAAAAAGCGTTCATTGTTATAGGCCAAGCCCATTACTAAACGGCTGGGAATTCCAGCGGCACGCCCCAGTGCCGCCAATAACAGCGCGTGCTCCGTGCAATCTCCATGGCCGGACTGCAGAGCATCCAACGCCGTGCCATAACCGCTGTAGGTAGCCACTTCATCCATATGCCCGGTAACAAAGCGGGTCAAGCGCTGCATGGCTGCTCGCGGGCTCAATTCCGCATCGCCAAGCACCTCCTCCACCACCCGCTGCATGGCGGAATCGTGGTGTGGCAGCCAGTAGTTGGCAGCCATCGCTGCCTGCAATGGTCCTCTGTCGGGGGCTGATTCATCACCGCAATCGTCGCAAATGCTGACCAGCAACTTGTCGTCTTGCCGACGCACCTGCTGTTCACCTGTCGCAGGAAGCTCAGCATCAGCCACACCGCCAAGCTGGTAGCGGATCTTTCCGCGCAGCGCCTCATCACTGATGCGATAGGGAGAACGAATCAAACGCTGATACACATGCTGCGGCGGCTGTAGGGCCTGATCCCGGCAACGCTCGTCACAAGGCAGCAGCCAGAGATCACTCCCCGCCGAAAGATTGCGCTCGGCAATCGGCGTAAAGTTCACATCGCTGAACCATTCCGCTTGCCACTGCCAGCCCCGCTCTGTTTGCCGCTCACGATCGATGCGCCAAGCAATCTGCTGCAGCCAGGGCAGCAACAGCTCACGCTGCTCGGGATCCAGCGGAGACTGACTGATCGGTGTAAAACGGTAGCGAATGGTCTCCAGCGTCAAGCTCGAAAAACTCCACTCTCGGGTTACCAAGGGAGCCTGCCCCCGGTTTTCCAACATGCTGCGCTGCAGTGCCACAGGAAACAGCGGGGCCGACTCCAGGCGGATCGCATTTCTGCGCTCGGCCTGTTGCAATTGCCAGCCATCCCCCTGCCTGATCAACTGCAAACGGTGATTAGCGGCCTTGGAGCGGAGTTGTTTGCTGGCTGATAACCCCTGTGCATCCCGCGATTCCACATAATCCAGCCGCACACGACTGATACTGACCGGCGCACCCGGTTGCTGCACCGCAATATCCGTGACCTCACTGCTGAAACAGCGTTCGCCCGCGCAATAATGCCACTGCTGGCGACGGCCCAGTGGCTGACCATCGCGCTGTAATACCTGCCAGCGGCTTTCGACCCCGACCGGCGGCGACGGCGGCACGTTCGGCGCCGGGCTCGCCGCACAGGCACACAAAAAGACCGACAGGAGACTCACACCGCGACGAAACACCACTACACTACCCATGTAAAACGATGCCTAAGCCTAACAGAAAACCCTTTTCAAACTGTGAACGTAACAACTGCATATCTGGCCCTGCGGAACCGACAATGAAAATATCCTCTGCCCGCCACATTTTTCTCGCGCTGGCGCTGCCCGTCACTGTCAGCCTCGGCGCTTGCAGCGCGCCGCCTGCCGTTCAGCAGCTTGAAAAAGCCCCCGAGCTGGCCCCCTGCCCGCCCTCGCCCAATTGCGTATCCAGCCTCAGTCGTGACGACTCGCAGTATGTGCCCGCATTTACGGCAAATACCGCAGACGATTGGCAGCGCCTGCAATCACTGCTGCTAAGCTCACCGCGCAGCTATCCTTTGGCACGTGCCGATCACTATCTCCACGTTGAAGTACGCAGTGCACTGCTGCGCTTTCGCGATGATGTCGAACTTCGCTACTTCCCGGAGCAGCAACGCATCGATGTGCGCAGCGCTTCTCGACTGGGGCACTACGATTTTGATGTAAATCGTCAGCGTGTCGATGCCTTGCGTGCCCGTTACGAGCAGCCGCCCCCCTAGCGCAGTCAGCCGCAGCAGATTGTGCGACAATGCGGCCATGCGCAAAACCGACAAACACCGCGAACGCCAGATTATCGATGCCCTCAATACCGTGTGCGAGCGCGCACTGGAGCGGTCACTACCCGGCTTTACGTGGCTGACGCACCACGTCGACTACCAGCGCTTTCCCAACAGTCTGACTGTCTTCTGCATCGTGGAAGGTAATGCCCCAAACAGCGAGGCCTGGTTGGTGGAAGCTGTCTGCAAAGCGCTGCGAGACTGCAACATCCCCTTGCCATCGAGCCGCTGTCACTGCCTGGGTGAAGCCAGCTATCAGCAGCGCTTCGGCTAACAGGACACAACATGAGTGAGCAGTACCTGGAAATCGAACGCAAATTCCGGCTGCGCGATGAGCGCTGGCGACACGCAGTGGACGGCCTTGAAGCCCAACGGCTGGTGCAGGGCTATCTCAGTCGCGATCCGCAGCGCAGCGTACGCGTGAGACTGGCTGGAGATACTGCATGGCTGACCGTCAAGGGCATGAGTGAAGGGGCCAGCAGGTTGGAGTTTGAATATCCTGTTCCTGCGGCGGACGCAGAGGCCATGCTGGCCCTGTGCGAAGGTCCCCTGATCGACAAGCAGCGCTACCGGCTGCCGATAGACAACGATACGCGGTACTGGGAAATTGATGAATTTTTCGGCGATAACGCCGGACTGGTCGTCGCCGAGCTGGAGCTGCACAGTGAAAACGAAACTGTCCCCCAGCCGTCATGGCTGGGAGAAGAGGTTACCGGCGATCCCAACTACTACAATTCCAGCCTCAGCCAGCGACCATTTGCGTACTGGACTGAGGAAGAACGCCGTTAGAGAACGTCGGTAATCACCGAACTGTTAATACCGACTGCACGATGAGGTAGAAAGCGCGGCCCTGACAGCTGCTCGATCTTGCCGCCCTTTTTCAGAAATGCATCGACCTGTCGGGAAATCTGTTCGCGCAGCGCGTGCTGATGATACTGGGAGTGCATGGACATCGAAGGGGTATTGCGGCGCATTGTCGGCTCCTTCTGGCATAAGCGTAAGTAATCAGCGGCAGCGACTCCGCTACCGGCACAGCAGATGCTAGCGAGTGGCAATGACAATCCCGCGATGCTTTTATGACAGACTGACAACAGCGCAGGCAATCAGACAGGCATAAAAAAAGGCCGCCGAAGCGACCTTTCTCTGTCCCCCTGCTTTCTTACACAGCGGGCATTTCGTCGGCCATTTCACGCAGCTTATTCTTGGCGACTTTTTCCAGCGCAGCGCGCGGGAACTCGTCCACAAAGTACACCGCTCGGGGCACTTTGAAATCAGCCAGATTAGCTTTGCAATGATCGATGATCGCCTGAGCAAAGGCGTCCTCATCCTCCGGCGCGCCCCAGCCTTTGATCACAAAGGCGACCGCAACCATATCGAGCATCTCGTGGGATTTTGCGACCACAGCCACTTCGCCGATACCGCCACCGGGCACCTGCATGATGGTCTCTTCAACCTGGCGCGCCGATACGTTTTCGCCACCGACTTTCAGAGCGTCCTTATCGCGATCAGAGAAGTAGAAATGCCCCTCATCGCCGATATGCACCATGTCACCGGTTTTAAACCAGCCATTGTCCGTAAATGACTTGGCCATCGCCTCGGGATTTTTGTAGTACTCGAGGAAGATGTTCACGCCGCGTACGCCGTGCACCCACAGCTCACCAATTTCACCTTTTTTGCAAGGCTCGCCGGTCTCGGGGTTCACGACCGCCAGGTGATACCCCGGCGTCGGCTTACCGATACTCCCCTGAGGCCATTCCTGCACGAAATCAGAGCGGGTCGCATGGGTTACGGTCTCGGTCATGCCCCAGCTTGCAAAGGGCTGAGCCTTCAGCCAGCCCTCGATTTCCTTCCAGATAATACCCATCGGCATCACTTTCAAGCTGTGCTGCTCGGGCACCGGCTGCGGGCCGATTGCCTTGAAGACAAACGGAATCATCGAGCAGTGGGTCACCTGATACTTGTCGATAATCTCCCAGAAGCGACTGGCGGAGAATTTCGGCAGCAGCACGGCGGTACCGCCCACACCCAGCGAGCCCCAGAAAGCCCAGCTCTGACAGTTCACGTGGAAGAACGGCAGAAAGCCCAGGTAGACGCTGTCACGGTTCATGTTCATGCTCTGGGAACCCATAGTCCCTGACCACAGCGCATTAGCATGGGTATGCACCACCGCCTTGGGCAGCGAGGTGGTACCTGAGGTAAACATGATACCCGCAGGCAGCATCGGCTCGGCAGGGCGCTCAGGAACCGTAGCCGGATCGCCGAAGAGGCTGCCGAATGTCGCTTCGTCATGCTCCTCACCAGCCTCGGCCGCTTCACCAGAATTGTCGTCGGTCACCACAATCCACTGCACGTTCTTGGCATTGGCTTTGATCTCTTTGACAAATTTGGGCTGGGTAATCACCCCTACGGCTTCAGTGTGATCGGCAAAGTATTCGATCTCACCACCCACACAGCGCGTATTGGTCGTCACCCCAACGGCACCCAGCTTGGCACAGGCATACCAGGCCAGTACCATTTCCGGGCAGTTTTCGGCGTGAATCATCACTTTGTCGTGTTTGCGAACGCCCTTGGCGTACAGGCCCGCAGCCACCTTGCTGGTTTCTTCGTCAAAGGCTTTGTAGGTCCAGCGCTGGTCTTCACCAGAACGCGGCTCCCAGATCATAAACGGGTGATCGGGGCGCACCTGGGCCCAGTGCCGCAGGCGTTGCGGAATATCCTGATCGGCAAAATCAAACTGCGCAGCGGCAGCAGCAACGTCCAGATCCAAACTCATAGCCACTCCTTCGTTATTGGTTAGGCATTGTAGGGCGATAAAATAGCCTTGATCTTACCCAGCCACCTTGGCCGCCACTATGACAAAACCACTCATCCCAGTGACATTTTGAACAGTCCCCTGCCTGTGCTCCATCTCTGTTAAAATGCGCGCTTTTACACTTGCCGAGCATTGATTATGAGCCTGAGCCCGACCCTCGAACTTGCCATCGACCTGATTAAACGGCGCTCCGTCACGCCAGAGGACGAAGGCTGTCAGGCACTGATGATGGAACGCCTCAGCGCCGCCGGTTTTCACTGCGAAGCACTGCGCTTTGGCGAGGTCGATAATTTCTGGGCCGTACGCGGCGATAGCGGTCCTCTGCTGTGCTTTGCCGGTCACACTGATGTCGTTCCTACCGGCCCCGAAGGACAGTGGCAAACCCCGCCTTTCGAGCCGGAAATCAGTGACGGCATGCTGCGCGGACGCGGTGCCGCCGACATGAAGGGCAGCCTCGCCGCGATGGTGACCGCCTGTGAGCGCTTTGCCGCCACTCACCCCGACCACAATGGCCGCATCGCCTTCCTGATTACCAGCGACGAGGAAGGCCCCGCCAAAAACGGCACGGTGAAAGTGGTCGAATGGCTGGAAGCGCGCAACGAGAAAATCGACTGGTGTGTGGTGGGAGAGCCCTCGTCCACGACCCGCGTGGGCGATGTGATCAAGAACGGCCGCCGTGGCTCGCTGGGAGCGGTAATGACGGTACGCGGCGTGCAGGGCCATGTGGCCTATCCCCACCTGGCCAAGAACCCCATCCATCTCGCGGCCCCCGCACTGGCAGAACTGGCCGCAGAGCAGTGGGATGAGGGCAATGACTTTTTCCCCGCCACGTCCTTCCAGATCTCCAATATCAACGGCGGTACTGGCGCGACCAATGTCATACCCGGCGAGTTGCAGGTGGTGTTTAATTTCCGCTTTTCCACCGAACTGACCGCCGAGATTTTGCAGCAGCGCACTGAAGCCATCCTCGACAAGCACAAGCTGGACTATCACATTGACTGGCAACTGAGCGGCCAGCCCTTCCTGACCGCGGAAGGTCCCTTGGTGGAAGCGGCACAACAGGCCATACAACGTGTGACGGGCGAAGACACCGAACTCTCGACGGCAGGCGGCACCTCCGACGGACGCTTTATCGCTCCGACGGGCGCACAAGTCGTGGAGCTGGGGCCAGTGAATGCCACCATTCACAAGGTGGACGAATGCGTGAAGGCCGAGGATCTGAACCTGTTGAGTCAGATGTACGAAACCATGATGGAGCAACTGCTGGCGAAGTAATCAGTCCTTGGGAAAGGCCTTGATCGGATAAACGTCGAAACGCACAGCCTTACCGTCGATACTGAACTGCGGCGCCCTGGGACCATCGATAACCGGTGCTCTGGGTGGCCGCTTCACCACCACCCGATAGCGGGCGGCACCCAGGGCCGCCGTCAACAGCGCGTCGGCGTCGTCATCCCTGCCCACCAACTGATGGAACATCTGCATTTCTTTTTTCACCAGCGCCGACTTACCGGACTCGGGAAACATCGGATCGAGATAAATCACATCGGCCAGTGGCTCTGCTACGGCCGCCGAGAGAAACGCAACGGCACTGCCTTCGATCAGCGACATGCGACTGACCACCGCATCGCTGTCATCTGTCCGACCCCGACGCAGACCGTCTGCCAGCAGCGCCGCCACGACCGGCTGACGTTCGCAGAGTGTCACCTCGGCTCCGTAGCTCGCGAGTAACAGACTGTCTCTACCCAGCCCTGCTGTCGCATCGATGACCGTCAGCCCGTCCCGGCGACCGCCGATGGCTTTCAACAACAGCTCCTTGCCGCGATGACGGTTGCGTAACTGCGCCGCAAAATCCACACATACCGGATTCTGCCGCGCCGCAGGTGACAGCCCCAGGCTCAACCGTCGATCAGCGTAAAAGACGTATTGTTGCGCCGGATCACTCTGCCATTCCGACACGCAGGACAAACCCAGACGCCCGGCAAGCTGCGGGACATCCTCGGGATCGCCATCTTGAACATAAAAAAGTGGAGCGGGCATTGCGTGAAGACACCGAACGGATTTCGCCAGCGATTGTACCGCGCCGCTGGCAAAAACCACCAGCCGCAGCGGCTAAACCCGGTCAGGCCGTGGCTGTTTTGGCTTCCAGCATCCGGGTAATCGCCGCCAGTGGTGGCATCAGCATTTGTTTGAGCTGCTCCGCATCGTCGCGGTCTGACAGCGCATCGGCGAAGCAGTCCAGCCACTGCTGACTGTGCCGAGGCTGGATACCCAGCGGCTTGTGGGCAGCGGTGATGCACATGCTGCCTCGAGATTCCATATACACCGGCGGCCCACCCATCCAACTGATGAGATATTGAGAGAAATACTCGCGCACAGGTCCAAGGTCCTGCGCATGCATGGCGCGGATTTCTGCGTAGCGGGCCTCGCTGTCCATATACTGGTAAAACCGGTCGACCAGGTGGCGAATACCCGCTTCGCCCAACATCTCATAGGGAGATTGCACGACTGACTCCTACAGGAAAAAATCCGTGTTTTTGGCACCCAACAGGGTCGCCCCTAGGTTGCGCCCAAACTTGAAGGGATTGTTGGCCACGTGCTGGCGACCCGCATTGATATCCAGCCACGCCCGATTCAGGGGATGCCCACGGAAAATACCCTGCGCCCCACAGGCAATAAAGAGTTCATTAACGGCGTCGGCGCATTTCTTGGAAATACTGGCCGCGTGGAAGCGACGCTGAATACGCTCACTCATTTCCAGACTTTCGCCGCGCTCGGCACTGTTAACAAAATAATTCAAATCATCGCGCAAGGTCGCCCGACATTCAGCCACCGCTGCCACCGCATTGGCCAGCGCCATCTGCACGTTCGGATCCTGAGCCACTTTGGCACCGTCATTCAGTCCCACGCGCTCGCGATTGACCTCGATGTAACTGTTGACGACGCCCTGCAAGGCACCGATGGAAGAGCAGGCTACCGCCCGCGTAAAAATCTGTCCAAAAGGCAGGGTAAACAACGGACTGGTATTGACGGCGCAGCCGGGGTTTTCACCACTGAAGCCGTCCATGCTGCGATGCGTCCGGTGCTCCGGCACAAACACAGGCTCGTCGATGACAATATCGTTGGAGCCCGTGCCCTGCAGGCCGCTTACATCCCAATTGTCGACAATACGGTAGTCACTAAGCGGCACCAGAAAGGTTCGATAATCATGTGCCTCGCCGGGTGTGGCGGGGGGCGCCATCCCGCCGAGAAACGCCCACTGACAGTGCTTGGAACCCGAGGAAAACCCCCAGTGTCCCGACAACATATAGCCGCCCTCAACGCGAGAGACCTTGCCGACCGGCATATACGATGAGGAAATCAGCACACTGCTGTCCTCGCTCCACACATCCTGCTGCGCACGGTCGTCGAACATGCCGAGCTGCCAATTGTGGATCGCCACCACGCCCAGCACCCAGGCCGTGGACATACAGCCCTCCGCCAGGGTTTGCTGCACGTCAAAAAACACCTGCGGCGGCAGCTCAAAACCGCCATAGCGCTTGGGCTGCATGATGCGGAAAAAGCCACTGCGCTGCATATCGGCAATCGTTGCATCGGGCAGTCGCCCGAGTTCAGCCGCCTCAGCCTGGCGCTCGATCAGTGCCGGCACCAGTGCGCGGGCATCGGCCATCAGTTGGTTTACGCGATTGTGATCAGTCACCTTGTTATCCTCTTTCTGAATTCGGGGGTAAAGCTATTGCCAGTGGTGTCCCCACTCCGAGGGACGGCGGCTAAACGTGGGCCGGTACTGCTGCCAGTCGAGCTGCAAGCCGTCGCAGCCAAATTCAATGGCAAAGCCTGCCGGGCTCTCGACGTACACGGAAATCATCTGGTCGTTGCAATGACGGCCCAATGTCGAAACGACGGGCACTTCATGCTCCCGGCAGCGATCCATAAACTGCCCCACCTCGTTGATATCCGTCACCTCAACCATCAGGTGAATACAGCCGTTATCCGGGGGCTGCGGCGCTTCGTAAATCGCCAGACTGTGATGCCGTGGGTTATCGACATGGAGAAAATGCAGACGCTGACCGCCGTCAGGGCCGTCAAAGTGCATGGAGTCGGTGCGCTCGAAGCCCAGCAACTCACGGTAAAAGGCGTAGCAAGCATCAAACTGACGGGTTGGCAGCACATAGTGGCCGAGCCCCATATCACCGTTAAAGCCCGTCTCAAACCGCAACACATTGGCGGGACTTTGCAGGGGCTGGTAGTCGAGCGCACAGCTTTGCACCAGCTCCACGCACTGCCCGCTGGGGTCGAACAGACGCAGCCCCGCCGCCACATTGCGCAGCGCGCAATCGCTGTCTGAAAGCGGCTCAACGATTTGTCCAGCCGCGCGCAAATCCTCGGCGACATCGTTCAAAGCCAGTTCGGGGTCCAGCTCCCAACCCGCGGTATGCAAGCGCTCCCGATCACCGGGCACCACAGCCAGGCGCCAGCAGTAGGCGTCCATCTTGAAACGCAGCCAGCCGGAAGATTCCGCCGCCAGGGGCATCATGCCCACCACCTCGGCCAGAAATGGCTGCCATCGATGAGGCTGTGCTGACTCAATCAGCAAATAGGCCAGCGCGTTAACGTTGCAAACCGCCATCAGTGCTGCTCCCGGCCGCGACGCGGTTTAATCTTGGTTTCGTGTTCCTTGTGTACCGTCAGCGCCGCTGGAATTTCCGCCACGTCCATATAGAACTGGCTGTACCACTTACGGAGCATGTGTACCGGGCCATCGCCATCACACATCAGCGGATTGTCGATACGGACTTTGTTGTTCCAGATATCCACGTCCTGAATAAAGGAATCCACGCTCATCTGGGTGTAGGCGTCGACCATCGCAGCATTTTCGGCTTCGCTCAGTGAGGGGTCTTTGCGCACCATCACCCCCAGTCGAATCACGAAATTTTCCATATCGATAGGCACGTGACTGACCAGCAAGTGCGTCGTCACCTCCCTGCCGTCCATCGAGCCGGTCATGGTGGTCGTCATATACGCCGGGCCTTCATAGGTGGCGACGGAGGTAAAGCCCTGCCCCTCATCCGCGAGAATATCGTGGCCGCCTGTCATCACCTGAGTATAGGTGTGACCGTCCTGAATATTTTTGAAGGTCTGTACCTGGGAGTAATGTACCGGTCCAAAGTGCGCCATATCGGCCATGTTATCCACCAGTTCACGGCAATTGGAATGGATGGTGAATTCCGCCATTTTCCAGTCCGACCACTCGCCGGAAAAATAGTCCTCGTTGCGCCGGGGGCGTTGCTCGGCAATCGGCGGCTGCCCCTCGGGGTCATGCCACACAAACGCCAGACCATTTTCTTCCAGCACGGGCATCGCCGGGATAACGGCCTTGGGAGGAATACGGTCCGCGTAGGGAATATCGTCGCAAACACCGTCACCGCCCCAGCTCCAGTGATGAAAGGGGCACTGCAGAGAGTTTCCGCAGACTTTGCCACGACTGAGGTCCGCGCCCATATGGGGGCAATAGGAGCCCACCACATACAACTGACCGTCCTCTTCCCCCCGGTAGGCCACCCACTTACTGCCAAAGTAATTCATGGCTCGAGGCTCGCTGCCAAAACTGTCGGCTTTGCCAATACAATGCCAGCCGCGGGCATAACGCTCAGGCAGAGGCTTGGTTTCAATAATATAGGGCTTGCGAAGGGCTTGGTTCATGGCGGCCATCCTCTGATTCTTATGCTGTTACAGACTTTGCAACAGTTCGTAAGACGCAGAGTAAGTGGCTCGTCAGGCTGCCAATTTGATCTGGATCAAGGGGCGGATAGCGCCCCTCCAAACGGATGACCTGCAAATAGACGAGGTCGACGCGGGTCGCAGCAGCTATTTGACCGGGTAACGAAGGCTGAAAGCGCCGCGAATATCGCCAAGCTGGTAGCCTCGCGCTTGATCGTTGGGGTAGTACTTGGCCAATGCCGCTTCTACATCGGGTGCCACCTCACTGCCGTGGCAAGCCAGGCACAAGCCCTCGGTGGGCTGCGCTTTCATAAAGCGGTATTCGCCATCGACCTCGGCACTGTAGGCCAATGTTTCCGGGGATTCGCCCACCGCACGACGGGCATCAAAGTCTTCCAGCACACGGCGCTCGAGGGTATCAGGCAGCGCATTGGGGTTGCGGGCCTTCAAGCTGACGCGCTTGATCTGCCAGCCGCTCTCCTCACTGAGCGCCCGGGCAATCGCCGGGGCCGCCTCAGAGCAGACACTGACAGCATGTACTGGACCACCCTCTTGCATGGCTTGCTTGAGACGGGGTTTCAGCTGCCCCGCAAACTGCTTTACCAAGCTGACCGCATCCGCCTTTAGCGCGGCCTCGTTACCAGCAGCATGGGCTGCCGTTACCGTACCCAAAAGCGATGCCAATAAGATTGGAAAAAACCTGTGATGCCTCATCCCGGCTCTCCTTGACTGGGTCGTGAGCGCTACACGACTCACTGCCTGTCAACACTATACCGCTTAATAGGGCCGGACAATGCGGCACGTTGCCGCAGCATTCACTCCTGCGTCGTGACCGACGGCGGCAAGGTGTCGTCGCCCAGCACCCGCTCCATGACGACACAGGCGGTCAGATCACCACTCACATTCACCGCCGTGCGACTCATATCGAGAATGCGGTCGACGCCGAGAATCAGGGCTATCCCCTCCGCCGGCACGCCCATGCCCTGAACAATCGTCGCCAGAATTACGATCCCCACTCCGGGAGTACTCGGCGAACCAATGGACGCCCCCACCGTGGTCGCCGCCAGTAACGCCAGCTGAGGCAGGCTCAGATCGACGCCGTAGACCTGGGTCAGAAAGACCGCGGCGACGACTTGGTAAAGCGCCGTGCCGTCCATATTGACGGTCGCCCCGAGGGGCACCACAAACTGGGATACCGACGGTGAAACGTTTAGTTTGGTCTCGGCGGTCTTCATTGACAATGGCATTACGGCTGCCGAACTGGAGGTGGAAAATGCCAGTAGCTGTACACCGGAGATCGCCCGCAGAAAAGCCAGCGGTGAACGCCGAGCAAACAGCGCCACAATCACCATATAAAACATCAGCAGCAATAACAGACCCAGCAGGACAGTCCCCATATAGCTGGCAACGCCGACAATGGCATCGAAACCCACCTGCACACTGATTTGTGCGAGCAGTCCGAACACCGCCGCCGGTGCCAGGGCCATTGCCCAACTGACAATTTTCATGGAAATGTCCTGGACCGACACACACAAGTCCAACAGCGGTTTCGCACGACGATCGCTAATCGATACCAGCGCAATCGCGACAAAAATCGCCAATACGACAATCTGAAACATGGATTCCGACACCAGTGCACTGCTGGGATTGGCGGGAATTAAACCGATGATCTGATCGGGCAGCGATGCCATCGACAGCGGCTCAGCCACACCGACGACCGACGCGGGGGCCTCCAGATTCTCGATCGTGATGTATTGGCCCGGCGCCAGCCACAGTGCCACCGCAGCCCCCAGTGCGACCGCGACACAGGTAGTGGCGAGAAAGTACGGCGCTATGCGAAACCCGATGCGGCGCAAAAAGTCCGCATCTCCCGAACTGGCGATGCCGAGGATAATGGACGACAGCACCAGGGGAACCACCACCATCTGAATAATGGCCAGAAACAGACGACCCGGCAGTGCCAGCCAAGCCGCCAGCAAGTTGGCGGTAGACGCCTCAACCAACGCACCGCCACTGGGTGCCAAACTCAAACCCAGACCAATACCCAGAGCCATCGCCAACAGGATTTGCGCCCAAAGACGGCGGCGAAGCAAAAAGTCCAGCCGCGAAGCCAAACGGTAGGGCGTGCTGGGTACCAGCGGCGTGGGAAACAGGCTCACAAACTCACCTCTGTATCGTATGCAGGTCTACAACGCGACACCAAACAGGCGCCCCACCAGACCGGTCAGCGCCATGGCGCCAGCGCCCCAAAAGGTCACTCTCAAACTGGCTCGCAGGATCGGCGCTCCGCCGACCCAGGCCGACAGGGCGCCCAACGCAGCAAGAAAAAGAATACAGGCGATGGGCATCACCGAGAGCAGCAGGCCGGGCTTGAGCATCAGAACCAGCGCGAGTGGCAAGGCCGCGCCCACGCTGAAACTCAAGCCAGATGATATCGCCGCCTGCATCGGTCTTGCCTTCTGCTCTGGCGAAATACCGATTTCGTCGCGGCTGTGGGCATCCAGGGCATCGAACTCCATCAACTGGGTCGCCACGATATCGGCGGTATCGGCATCCAGTCCCCGCTGCCGATAAATATGCGCCAACTCGGCATGCTCCTGACTGGGGTTCGCCTCCAGCTCCTGGCGCTCAAACTCAATATCGGCGTGTTCGATATCCGCCTGAGAGCTGACCGATACGTATTCACCGGCAGCCATCGACATAGCCCCGGCCACCAGCCCCGCAACCCCGCTGAGCAGCAGTGTGCCGTTGCTCGCACCGGCAGCGGCCATGCCCAGCAGCAGGCTCGCGGTGGAAACAATGCCGTCGTTAGCCCCCAGCACCGAGGCACGTAACCAACCGGCACGCCCTGTTCGATGGGGTTCACTGTGTGCGCTCTGCACCATAATCGCCTTTCCTTTGGAGAGAAAAACACGCGCTATCGCCTGCTCGCCTGTCGCTGACGGCACGCCGGAATAGTATTCATTAAAGCAAACTCGGAATGCCAGTTCCCGGGGAGCGCCAGCAGCCTTGAACTGGCGACAAAAAAAAGCCCGGTGTGAATAACCGGGCTTTTTTCATCATCTGCATCACTCGCCGCAATGATAATCAGGCATCAAAGTTCATGCCCAGGCGGCGTCCGACCAGTTCGTAGGATTCGACAACATTGCCCAGATCCTGACGGAAGCGATCTTTGTCGAGTTTCTCACGGGTTTCCTTGTCCCAGATACGGCAACCGTCCGGCGAGAACTCATCGCCCAGATAGATTTCACCGTCACTGAAAACGCCAAACTCCAGTTTATAGTCGACCAGCAGCATGCCGGCATCGAGAAACAGCGCCTTGAGAATATCGTTCACCTGATAGGTCAACTCACGCATACGCGTCATCTGGGCATCGGTCGCCCAGCCAAAACTGCGGATATGCGACTCATTGATCATGGGATCATGCAGCGCGTCGTTTTTCAGAAAGGTTTCGAAGGTCGGCGGATTCAGCTCCAGACCTTCCTGCACACCCAGACGCTTGACGATGGAACCGGCCGCAATATTGCGCACCACACACTCGATGGGCAGCATATCCAGACGTTTCACCAGCGCTTCACTGTCGTTCAGCAGACGCTCGAAGTGGGTGGGCACACCCGCCTGCTGCAGCTTTTCCATAATGAAAGCATTGAACTTGTTGTTGACCATGCCCTTGCGATCGAGCTGTTCAACCTTAACGCCATCGAAGGCCGATGTGTCGTTTCTGAAAGTGAGAATATAGCGATCCGGATCATCGGTTTTGTACACCGATTTCGCTTTGCCCGAATACAACTCCTCGCGTTTTTCCATGGTCTGCCTCATTCGCTCTATGCGATATCCAGCCAGCCGAAGCCAGCTTCTTGATCTGCCGACAGCAATGCCTCGCTGTTGGCCAAACTCGGTACCACCGCCGCCCTGGCCAGGTCGGGGGTATTGTTCTGTTCACTCAGATGGGCCATCACCACATGCTGAAGGCGTTCCACCGTGACACTGTTCAGTAAATCCGCCGCCTGTTCATTGTTCAGGTGACCCCAGTCACCGCCGACCCGCCGCTTCAGCGACGCCGGGTAAGGCCCCTGCTGCAACATTGGCACATCGTGATTGCACTCCAACAGCAGGGCGTCACAGTGTCCATACTGTTCTCTGACGAATGGCGTAATACTACCCAAGTCGGTGAGCAGCCCGAAGGTCTTTTTTCGGTGACACAGCACAAACTGACAGGGCTCACGTGCATCGTGTGGCACCGCCACCGGCAGGACATCAATACCGGCAATATCGATGTGCCGCCCCAACTGCAGAGGCTGCCAGTGTGCGAACTTGCGCATCTCACCGTAATCGGCGGTGCCGAAACTGCTGAACACAGGAATGCCGTATTTGCGCGCCAGCGGCAACACACCCTTTATATGGTCGCTGTGTTCATGAGTCACTAGAATCGCGCTGAGATCATCGGCGCGACGACCGAGCCGCGCCAGCCGCCGCTCGGTTTCCTTGATGGTAAAGCCACAATCAATCAGCAGGCAGCTTTGCTCGGTCTCGACCAGCGTGGCGTTGCCTTTGCTGCCACTGCCGAGCGAGGCAAAACGCATCAGTGCAGATATCCCATAATGCGGTTGAGCAAGGCCTCCCGCTCTTCGGCACGCAGACGGCGGCCCTTCTGGTAATTGAGGAATATCAGTGCTTCGCCTTCGGCCACCGGCTTGAGTTCAACCACGTAGCGGCTGCGCTTGTCGCGATTGGCGTTAAAGAAGCGGCCCATCCAGCTGTCACTCTCGTCTTCGGGTGCGATATAGCTGAGCCAGTATTTGTTTACCGCGGGCGCTTCGTCTTCAATTTCGAAGCCCGCCTTGGTCAGAGCCAGACCCAATGCCGCCCAGGCGCGTTCGTAGGGCAGGAAGAGACGAAGATGGCGATTTTCCGCAGGGCCTTCCAGGAAGATTTTACCTTTGCTCTTGGTACCGCGCTCAGCGAGGATAGAGACAGCCCCCTGATTTTCGCTGTCCGCCAGGAACTGCGCCAGCACACGGGCAACCTGCCCCTCACGCTGGAAATCAGTGGACTCGGCCGGCCAGCGCGATTCGGCGCCGCCCTGCTGCACAAGAATGTGAACCTCACTGGTGCCAACCTGAACGCCGTGTTCTAGACGGAAACGGAAACGCTCCAGAGGCTGGCCTTTTTCCACTTCGCGCCACTGGGTTTCCAGAATACCCTGAGAGTTATCGACTCGGGCCAGTTGCATGCCCGTGCGTTCGAGGAAGGTACGCACTCGCGGCCAGACCTGTCCCGGCTCGCCATCCAGCAGAATCCACTGCCGATCACCCAGCCGCTGAATACGGACTTCAGCCGTGCCGACGCTCTTGCTCAACTGCTCCGGACGTGGCACCTCAAATTCCCCCGGCAGGGCATTGTGGTCGCGAATACCCGGCACCACATATTCATCGTCCAGCGCCGGAGCCTGAACGCCTTGAGGCAGCACCAGCGCTTCGCTGAGCTCAGCCCGGCGGTAATCGTTGGAGCGGTCCCTAAAGGCACTGCAAGCAGTCAGGGCCACCAGGCCCAACATCAGAACAGGGTAACGGATGGTGCTAAAACGCATTCGCTTCTTCACTTGTGTCAGTTAGCGCCCGAAACCGGGCAGGTTACAGCAGGCCAGCCTGCTCCAGCGCTTCGCGCACCTGCGGCTGCGCCGCATCACTCAGCACAGTCAGCGGCAGGCGAATACCGTCCTCAATCCGGCCCATGGCAAACAGTGCCCATTTAACCGGAATGGGGTTGGCTTCCACAAACAAACGCTCGTGCAAAGCCAGCAGCGGTGCATTGGCCGCTTCCGCAGCCGCGCGATCGCCAGCCATGGCCGCGTCACACATTGCTTTCATAGCAGCGGGCGCAACATTGGCCGTCACCGAAATATTGCCCTTGCCACCCTGAAGCATCAGTTCCATGGCGGTGGCGTCATCACCGGACAACACATCCATTTTGTCGCCAACCATCTCGATGAGTTCCCGACCGCGATTCACATCGCCCGTCGCATCCTTGATAGCGATGATATTGGGATGCGTCGCCAGCCGGGCGACGGTCGCATTTTGCATATCGCAAGCGGTCCGACCGGGCACATTGTACAGAATCTGCGGAATCGCCACGGCGTCAGCAATGGCCATGTAGTGACGGTACAGACCTTCCTGAGTCGGCTTGTTGTAATACGGTGTCACCAGCAAGCAGGCATCGGCACCCACTTCGCGAGCGACTTCGGTCAGTTCGATCGCCTCGCTGGTCGAGTTGGCACCGGTTCCGGCGATCACCTTGGCGCGACCGGCCACCTGATCAACGCAGGCCTTGATGAACATCTTGTGCTCGTCCATACCCAATGTCGCGGACTCACCACTGGTGCCCACAGCAACGATGCCATCGGTACCCTGTTCAATATGCCATTCGATCAAGCGTGACAACGCCTGCCAGTCGATGCTGCCATCGCTGTGCATGGGTGTCACAAGGGCGACAATACTGCCGGTAATCATGCTCGGAACTCCGAAATCTGGTGCAAGCCGCCAATGGTACTGGGCGGAGCTACACAGCTCAAGGAAGATTTGCGTGTGAAACACAAAGCGCCGGAGCGCGAAACATTGCCGCGCGGCGCAGGTCAAAAGCGTATAATCACTAAGCTGGGCGAATCGCCGTTAACAACACAGGGAGAGACCACCATGAAAGCGGTAGCCACCGTATTACTATGCCTGTTTGCCATTGCCGGCAACGCCGCGCAGTGGCGAACCGACCCTCTCACCCCGCTGGACCGCCAGTACATGGAACAGCGCCAGCAAGAACTGAACAGTCTGGCTCAGATGTCGATGGGACGCAGTTTCGGCCACGGCCGCGACAGTGACCTCCGGCTGATACAGGAAATCCTGGACCGCAAGCTGGTAAAGAAAGATGAGATAGCCAAACTGCAGGCCATGGGCATCATCATGGGCGAACATCTGCGCCGCGAAAACGGCCTGCGCTGGGTCATCTACGTGGACGCCAAGGGGCGCAGCCGCGCCTTGGAAGTCCCCGCCAAGGATGAATTCCTGTTTCCGGTCACCCAGATATCCAGCCGGGTGATTGTCGACGCTGACGTGGACGTAAAAGCCATTTATCAGCGACTGGAAAAGGAAATCACTGAAATCAAGAAAAAGATCATCGTTCGCTGAGCCTCGGTGACTATACCCCGAGATAGAGCAGCAACAGCGGTATGGTGATAAAGCTGATCAGCGTCGAACTGACCACCAGGCCCGCCACAATGGCGGGCTCCCGCTGGTATTGCATGGCCAGCAGATAATTAAACACTGCCGCCGGCATGGCCGACTGCAACAAAATGACGTTGCGCAGCGTGCCCTCCAACTCCAGAACGTAAACCGTCGCGAACCCCGCACTCACCCCCAGCAGCAAGCGCACAACCCCCAGCAACAGTGCCCGTCCGGCTACCGCTACCTGCAACGACCCCAGCGACACCCCCAGGGTAATCAGCATCAAGGGAATGGAAAGATTGCCCAGTAATCCCAGGGTGTTCGCCGCCGTCTGGGGCAACTCCCAGCCGAAAAACACCATGCACGCTGCAAAGAGACCGGCATAGATCACCGGAGACTGGCTGACGGCTTTCACGGCCGCTCGGCCATTGAGCACCGCGACACCAAAGGAGAAATGGCAGAGGGTCGTCGCCAGAAAAACCCCCAGCGCCAGTGCCAAACCCTCATCGCCAAACGCAAACAGGCAGATCGGCAGTCCCATATTACCGAAGTTGCCAAATACCAGAGGAATCAGAAAGTCTCTCAGCGAGAAGCCCGCCAAGCGGCAGAACAGGACAGCAAAAACGGCGTTGACAGCCAACAGCACCAGTGCGGCGAGCAACACCGTGCCCAACAACTCGGGCGACATGTTGATGCGCCCAAGGGTGGCGACAATCAGTGCTGGCGCCCCCACCCACATTACCAGACGACGCACAAACTCCTGATCGAAAGGCTGATTAAAACGCAGCCACAACCAGCCCAGCGACGCACACAATAATACCGGCATCATCACCGGCATCAGCGGGGAAATCAGAGAGATCATAAGAACCAGGGACTCAACTCATCGCGAAACGGCAGCACCGCGATTATGCGCTGCCAAGTGAGCCCCTGCAAAGGCGACTTAAAACGTGTCCGGCCGCAGCATGGCGTCATGACCACCGTCGACAAACACGATCGATCCGGTCATGTAGTCCGCTCCGGGGCCGAGCAAAAACTCGACAACGCTGGCAATCTGCTCTGGCTGCCCCACCTTGCCCAGCGGCACACTGTCACCAAAATCCTTCATCACCTGCCCCAGCTCCGGATCGGCCAGCACTTTGTCGCTCAGCGGCGTCTGCACAATACCCGGCGCCACGGCGTTAATGCGCAGCCCCCGGCGGGCGAGATCGCCGCTCTGGCGTCGCAACCAGCAGCAGATGCCATGCTTGGAGCCCGCGTAGGCCGAGTGTGTATCGCGGCTATCCGCCAGCTCACAGGCCGCCTCTTCGTCGCCCGCCAGCAGCAGATCAATATAGTCGTTGTGCTCAATCATCGGCGCGGAGTTCGAGGCAATCATCACAATGCGGCCACCGCGTTTTTCCAGCAAGTCCAGCAAACCGTCTGTCATCGTAGTCGCGGCAAAGTAATTGATGCGGGTGATCAGCGATGGCGGTCGCACCGACGGCCCCACCCCCGCGCAGGGGATAAATCCGTCGAGCCCCTCCGGGCAACGCTGGCGAATACCGTCAACAGCGCGCTGACGCCCCGCGTAGTCGCTCAGGTCTGCGCAGATGTCAGCGTCTTTCAGGTCAACGACGATGACCTTATGTCCTGCGGCTTGAAGGGTCTTGCGAATCGCGGCGCCGATTCCGGTGGCGCCGCCGCTCATGGCATAGGTAGCCATTGCTGTTCTCCTCGTTTTTATTATCAATGTGAGAGTTGCGTGTATCGGGAAGCGACAGCCGTCTCTCAGCCGCTGGCAATTAACCCGCGTTTGCTGCGCTCGTATTTACTGGCCGGCGTGTTGACGACATCCTTCAGACTCTCTGCACGAGCCGCTCGCTCACGCTGCGCCGGGTCCGCTTCGCCGTAAAGGGTATTGCGCTGACGCGGAGAGCGCGACATGGCGCGGATGCGCGCGTCCATCTCAGCCGGACCGACTTCCTCGCCGTGGCTGGCACCTGCCGCACGGGTAATGGTTTCGTTCATCAGCGTGCCACCCAGATCATTGGCGCCCGCATTGAGGCAGGCCAACACCCCGGCCTCACCCATTTTCACCCAGGACGCCTGAATATTGTCGATCAGGCCATGCAACACCAGCCGGGCCACCGCATGCATCAACAACGATTCTCGGAACGTCGGGCCACGACGCGCGTTACCCTTCAGATAAATCGGCGATTCGCTGGCCACAAAGGGCAGTGGCACCAACTCGGTAAAGCCGCCACTGCGGGCCTGCAGGTCGCGAATGGCCAGCAGGTGTCGTGCCCAGTGCTGATAACCATCAACGTGGCCGAACATAATGGTCGCGGTCGTCGGCAGCCCCACCCCGTGCGCGGTTTCCATTACCGTCAGCCACTGCTGAGTATTGATTTTGTCGGGGCACAATACCGCGCGCACCTCGTCGTCCAGTACCTCGGCAGCCGTGCCCGGCAGGCTGTTCAGGCCCGCGGCCTTGAGTTGACGCAGGAATTCCTCCAACGGCAGACCCAGGGTCTCAGCGCCCTGCCACACCTCCAGCGGAGAAAACGCGTGGATGTGCATATCGGGTGAGGCCGCTCGCAGCGTGGCCAGGATATCCAGATAGGTTTGCCCGGTGTACTCGGGGTGAATCCCGCCCTGCATACAGACTTCTGTCGCGCCACGCTGCCAGGCTTCATCGGCTCGCCGGGCGATTTCTTCCGCACTCAGGTCGTAGGGCCGCCCGCGCAGATTCTCACTGAGCTTGCCCTTGGAAAAGGCGCAGAACTGACACTTGAAGTAACAGACATTGGTGTAGTTGATATTGCGATTCACGACATAGCTGACGGTATCGCCGCACACTTGCTGGCGAAGCCGGTCCGCACTGCGACAGACGGCCGCAAAATCATCGCCGCGCGCAGCAAACAGTTGAACAATCTCGTCTTCGTCAAGGCGCTCCCCGGCTTCGGCACGGCGCAGAATCGCCGCGATCGGACGGCTGGCCGCCACGCGCTCTTTACGCAGCAGCGCCATGTCGCTGTCGGGCGCCGAATCACTCTGTCCGGTGAGCCAGTCGTCAACTCTGGGCATCCCCTGTCCATCAACCGCCTGCAACAGGCGGGGCCGCAAGGCCTTATCCAGCCAGCGCTCGGCATCGCGAATATAGCGGGGATATATTGTCAGTCGTTCCTGAAGCAGCTTGCCACTCAAGGCCGTTTCCTTCACCAGCCGCTCCACATGGGGCCAAGGCGCCTCGGGATTGACGAAGTCAGGGGTGACCGGTGATACCCCGCCCCAGTCATTGATTCCCGCCGCCACAATCTGTGGCAATACGCCGGGGCTGAGATTCGGCGGCGCCTGAATACTCATCTCTGCACCGAAGATCAACCGAGCAACGGCGATGGTCCAGAGCAATTCGTCCAGGTCCGGTTCGGGAGCCGAAGCCATTTTGGTATCGGGCTTGGCGCGGAAATTCTGAATAATGATTTCCTGCAGATGGCCGTGCTGCTTATGCAGGGCTCTCAAGGCCAGCAGCGACTCAATCCGCTCGCGACGCGTTTCGCCGATACCAATCAAAATCCCGGAGGTGAATGGCACACAGGCCCGCCCCGCTCTGGCCAGCGTTTCCAGGCGCACGGCAGGAGCTTTGTCGGGTGACCCGTAGTGCGGCATCCCTTTCTCACAAAGACGCTCCGACGCAGACTCCAGCATAATGCCCATCGATGCCGACACCGGCCGCAACATGGCAATCTCGTCATCGGTCATACAGCCCGCATTGATATGCGGCAGCACTGACGTTTCTTCCAGCACCCGCCCGGCAACATGGGCCAGGTATTCCAGCGTCGATGCAAAACCCATTTCCGCCAGCGCCTCACGCGCCGCGCGATAACGCAATTCCGGCTTTTCCCCCAAGGTAAACAGGGCTTCCTTGCAGCCCAGCTTTTCCGCCTCGCGGACCTGCGCCAAGACCTGCTCTACCGGCATATAGGCCTGCTCGATGCGCTTGGGCGTTTTGGCAAAGGTGCAGTAATGGCAGACATCGCGACACAGGTGTGTCAGCGGAATAAAAACCTTGCGGGAGTATGTCACAACGCCGCCGTAGCCGCGGTCGCGAAGCTCACCGGCAACCTCCGCCAGCGCGGCGGTGTCCGAATAGTCAGCCAGCGCCAATGCCTCTGAGTCAATGAGGGCACGCTGCCGGACGGCATCGAGTATGGCGGGCATGGATGTTGTGCTCATGATCCTTGTTGCTCCCTGTTGAGCAGGTTCGGTTCAGTATTCATTTGCCGCAAACGGCGGGCGATACCACTGCGGTGAAGATAGGCCATCGTCTGTGGCGCACACTCCCGGTCCCCCTGACTGACCAGCGCCAACAGGTCGTCACGAGTGTCAATATCTTGCGCCAGGCAGGGGCTTTGCTGCACGTAAAAATGCAAGCCTGCGTACTCGGCTTCCTGTCGGTGGGCATCCAGACTATTTTCGCCGTAGCGCAGCGGGATGCGGCGCTGCAATGGCATTAACACGGCGTTACTGCCGCTGCCGTGACGGTCAGTGGCGATGGCAACCGCGTCGTCAGCATAGCCCTGCAGCGCGCAGAGCTGCTGCAATTCGCTGATATTCAATAACGGCAAGTCGCCGTGCACAATCATCACTCGACTCGGCGCGTCCGCCCGCGAAGCAATGCGGGAGAGCGCAGCCTCCAGCACCGCATTCAGGCCACTGCCCAGTTCGCTTTCGGGCCAGCAGTCGGCGGCAAAATGCTCCGCCAGCAGATGCGCGGCAGGGTCGTCCGAGACCAAAATCAGCCGACGATTTTCAGGCAGCGTAGACAGCACGGCCATTACGTCTTCCACCATGTGCTGAAACAGCGCCCGCCGCTCTGCCACACTCAAGCAGCCCGACAGGCGCTGCTTGGCTTTAACAAAATCTTTGAGAGGCAGAAGCAACCACATAGATCAATGCAGCTCCGCTAGCAGGCTCAGGGTATCGACGGCGAGTTGGCGTTTACTGGCCAGATCCCTCATCAGGCTCTGGGCGGTACGACACTGGCGACGGGGATTGGCAATCTGCGCACACTGTTCTCGGTCGCAGTCATCGATAATAAATCCATCAAGCAGATCGCCATAATAGTCCGCCACCGCGGCGGCAGTATTCGGCATATCCAGCTCTTCCATCAGCTTGGCTGCGGGCCCTTTTACCGCGCGCCCGGAAATAATCGGAGAAACGCCAACAACCGGCACACCGGCAGCGGCAATCGCCTCACGACAGCCGCGCAGGGACAGAATCGGATCAATGCTCAAAAACGGATTGGAAGGGCAAATCACAATGCCGGTCAGCGCCGGGTCTGCCAATGCCTCATGGACGGCCGGATTCAGTTCGGCCGCGTCAATGCCCTCGAAAACGATGCGTTCAACTTTCGGCTCGCAGCGCTCACGAACAAAGTATTCCTGGAATGCCAGCTCACCCTGGTCGCTGTGAACCCGCGTTGCCACGCTCTGCTCGGTCATCGGCAGCAATCGGCAGGGGCTGCCCAGACGCTCTGCCAGCGCAGCGGTCACCGCGGTCAGCGATTCCCCTCGGCGCAGGGCCATGGTTCTGAAAAGGTGGGTAGCAAGATCCTGATCACCCAACTGGAACCACTCGTCTCCTGTCAGGCGCCGCATGGCAACCATGGTACGCCAGCTCTCGTCGCGCAGCCCCCAGCCACGCTCTTCGTCATTCAGGTCCGCGAGGGCGTAAAGAATCGAGTCGATATCGGGGCAGATGCGCAGGTCCCAGTAGTCGAAATCGTCGGCCGTATTCGCAACCACGGTCAGTTGATCGGGCGCCAGACATTCAGCCAGTCCTCTGGCCAGCTTGGCCCCGCCGACGCCACCGCTGAGCGCAACAATTTTCCCGGAAAAAACCTGCATCAGCGGAACATGTCCTTATCTCGATCGCGCAACAGTGCGGCCGATCCCTGCTCGGCGGGACGCAATTTGGCACCGCGCATCAGCACAACCGGACTGCCCTCGTCAGCCTGTCCCATAACGTAGGACGCCGCCGCCGCCAATTCATCGGCCACCGCAATTTCGGTCACTTCGAGCACACGGCCATACAGGTCGCGATCACCGATACGGTTCTCGACCACCTCGAAG